>JAUXUM010000138.1 GCA_030680995.1 Devosia sp. | reverse complement strand
CATCAGGGCCGCGGCCGTGTTGCCTGCGCCGAGGTTCGAGCTTTCGATCGCGGCCAAAAACTCGCCCAACGCGCCGGTAAACGTGCCAGCACCCATGTACCACATCCAAAAGCGCGGATGTATGTTGCCCATGGCATAGGGCAGGAGGTTGGATTGCAGATCTTGCCAAACTTCAGCGAGGGGAGCGGGGTCTTGCGGCAACGGTGCGGTAAAGCTTTGACGCACCGTGTCGGGCATGGCCTGCCACACTGGCCGGTCACGCACGTCGCGAATATGGACAACAGCAGCCTCCACCATCTGGTGGGCAAGCGCCAGGGTGGCAGTCCAATCGGTTGGATCTAGCGTTTCTGACGCTTCCTGCTCCGTCATGGTCACGCGAGTTGATATCCCGGGGTCGAATGCGACAAAGCCTGTTCTTCTGCGTCCATGTCCTCGGGAATGTCGGCGAAAAGCGGAGTTGTAAGGTAGCGCTCCCCGGTATCCGGCAGCATCGCTAGGATCACAGCACCCGGTTCGGCGCGTCCCGCGATGACCATGGCAACAGCAAACGCGGCGCCACCTGAAATGCCAGTCAAGATGCCTTCGCGTTGTGCAAGCTTCTTCGCCCAAGCGATACCTTCGGCGCCTGCGACGGGGATCAGTTCGTCGTAGCCACCGCTGTCGATGCATTCCTGAAGGACATTTGGGATGAAATCCGGGGTCCATCCCTGAATGGGATGGGGCTCAAAACTCGGATGGCTGACAGCAGGCCCGCCATCCGCACTGCGTTTCTGGGCCACGCCGCTACCCAACAGTTGCGCATTGGCGGGTTCGGTCAGGATGATCCGCGTTTCGGGCCGTTCCTTACGCAAGACCCGCGCGAGCCCTGCCACCGTGCCGCCGGTGCCATAGCCGGTCACGACATAATCGAGACGGTCACCGGCAAAATCCCCGAGGATCTCGCGCGCGGTGGTGGCTTCATGGATGTCCGCATTGGCGGCCGTCTCGAATTGCCGGGCGAGGAACCAGCCGTGTTTCTCGGCCAATTCAACGGCCTTGAAATACATCCCCGTGCCCTTCTGCGCCCGCGGCGTCAGCACCACCTTGGCGCCCAGCATTCGCATCAGTCGCCGCCGCTCGACCGAGAAGCTGTCAGCCATAGTGACGACCAGCGGATAGCCTTTCTGCGCGCAGACCATGGCGAGCCCAATGCCCGTATTGCCGCTGGTAGCCTCGACTACAGTCTGGCCCGGTTTCAGCGTGCCGGCCCGCTCACCAGCCTCGATGATGTTCAGGGCCAGCCGGTCCTTGACCGAAGCGGCGGGATTGAAAAACTCGGCCTTCACGTAGAGGCGCACATTATCGGGCGCGAGGTTGTTGACCCGGATCACCGGCGTGTCGCCGACTGTATCGAGAATTGAGTCGAACAGGCGTCCGCGGCCCATGGTCGTGCGAATAGTTCTGGTCTTCATAGGTTTCTCCTTCGTCGGTGCTCTCGGCGGTCTGTACCGGATCTGACCGGCCCGCGGGTTAGTGCTGATGCTCGGGCGGTGCAAACAGGATCAGTTCCACTCTGTCCGCCCCCTCGACGTGGGCGTCATGCCCCGCCGGGATTTCGAAGAAGTCGCCTGTAGTGATGTGGGTCTCGATACCGGTGTCGATCATGCGCACGATAAGCCTGCCCGAGATACAGTATCCGGTGTGCCGCATCGGGCAAGAGTTCGGCGAGCCTAGAAGCGGCTTCTCGTCGGCCTCCCAAGTCCAGCCGGGCTCGAAGATCGCATGCATCCCGGCGCTGCCGCCGGCC
>JAUXUM010000060.1 GCA_030680995.1 Devosia sp. | reverse complement strand
GAGCCGATGAAACCGGCGACGAACAGGTTGACCGGCTTGTTGTAAATCGTGTGCGGGTCGTCGAGTTGCTGGATGACGCCGTTCTTCATGATGGCGATGCGGTCGGCCAGCGTCATCGCCTCGATCTGATCGTGCGTCACGTAGATCATGGTGTTCTTCAGCCGCTGGTGCAGCCGCTTGATCTCGACGCGCAGATCGGAACGGAGCTTGGCATCGAGGTTGGAGAGCGGCTCGTCGAAGAGGAACACGTCGACATCGCGGACTAGGGCACGGCCGATGGCGACGCGCTGGCGCTGGCCGCCCGAGAGTTCCACCGGCTTGCGGGCGAGCAGCGGTTCGATCTGCAGGATCTCGGCCGCGCGCGTCACCCGGCGCTCGATCTCTTCCTTCTTCATGCGGGCGACCCGCAGGCCGAACGACAGGTTCCGCTCCACGGTCATCTGCGGATAGAGCGCATAGGACTGGAAGACCATGCCGATGCCGCGGTCCTTGGGTTCCTCCCAGGTCACATTGCGGCCGCCGATGAAGATCTGACCGTCGGAAACATCGAGCAGGCCGGCGATACAATTGAGAAGGGTCGATTTTCCGCAGCCCGAGGGCCCAAGAAGAACGATGAACTCCCCTTGATTGACATCGAGATCGAGAGACTCGAGAACCTTCACATGCCCGAAGTTGAGCGAAAGATCCCTGATCGAAACGCTGTGCTGCATCTAGTGCTACCCCTTTACCGCACCGGCAGCGATGCCGCGCACGAACCATTTTCCCGAGATGAAGTAGATCACCAGAGGCACCGCCGCCGTGAGAATGGTCGCTGCCATGTTCACGTTGTATTCGCGGATGCCCGTCGTGGTGACGACGATGTTGTTGAGCTGGATGGTCATAGGCATGTTTGGCCGGCCCGCAAAGACGAGGCCGAACAGGAAATCGTTCCAGATGCCGGTAACCTGCAGAATGATCGCCACAATGGTGATCGGCACCGACATGGGCAACATGATGCGGAAGAAGATGCCCCAGAACCCCGCCCCATCGACGCGCGCCGCCTTGAACAGTTCGATCGGCAGCGACGAAAAGAAGTTGCGGAACAGAAGCGTCAGGATCGGCATACCGAAAATGGTATGGATGATGACAATGCCTGGCAGGGTCGCGAACAGACCAACCTTGGAGAGGCCGATGATGAGCGGATAGATTACCACCTGGTAGGGGACGAAAGCGCCGAACACCAGGATTCCGAACAGAAGCTCCGAGCCTCGATATTTCCAGAAGGAAAGCGCGTAGCCATTGATCATGGCGATGATTATGGAAACCGGGACGCTGAGCGCGGTGATCTTCACCGAATTCCAGAAGCCCGGCTTGAGGCCGTTGCAGTCGCGACCGGTACAGGCCGTGTCCCAGGCCTTCAGCCAGGGATCGAACGTCAGGTTCTGCGGCCAGGAGAAAATCTGTCCGAGACGGATTTCGGGCATGGTCTTGAGCGAAGTGACGATCATCACCCAAAGCGGCAGCAGGAAGAACAGCGCCATGACGATGAGGAAGGCGTAAATCCCCACGCGCGAGGCCGACAGCTTCTGCGGCTTGGCTCCGCGGGGGCCGGCCTCTATGGCAACACTACGCGCGGCCGCGCCGCCGGCTGTCATTGCTTCGGTCGTCATACGCTCTTCTCCCTGGCGCGCGCGCGCCATTCCAACAGTGCCCGGACCGCGATCAGGATTGCGATCGGAAACAGCATCATGGTGGCCGCCGCCATGCCCTGTCCGACGTTCACGCGGTCGGTGATGTGCTGGATGACATAGATGGCCGGCATCTGCGTAGAGATGCCCGGCCCACCCTGGGTCATGGCAATCACCAGATCGAAGACGCGGATAATACCGGTTGCCTGCAGGATGAACGCGGTGACGATCGCGCCCTTCATCATCGGCAACACGATAAACAGATAGGTCCGCCATGCGGGGATGCCATCGACCTTCGCGGCCTTCCAGATTTCGGCATCCACGCCACGAAGGCCGGCCAGCATGATCGCCATGGTGACGCCAACGCCATTCCAGATGCCCGCGAGCACGAGGCCGTAGATCGCGGTTTCACCTCTGGCAAGAGGAGCGAAGTTGAAGCCCTCCCAGCCCAGGTTGCGGACCGTTTCCTGGATGCCGAGATTGGGGTCCATCATCCACTGCCAGACCAGACCGGTGACGATCGAGGACATGGCAAAGGGATAGAGGAAGATGGAACGGAACAGATCTTCCTGCTTGATGCGCTGGTCCATGAAGACGGCCAGCAGGTAGCCGAACACCATGTTGAAGGTCATCGACATGATGCCGAAGAACCAGATATTGTTGACCGAAATGATCCAACGGTCATTCGCCCACAAGCGATTGTACTGCGCCAGGCCGATGAAATTGTTGTTTGGGAAGAGCTTTGAATTGGTGAAGCTCCACCATACCGAAAACAGGATGCAGATGACGAAGACACCCACCGCAGTGGCGATCATCGGCGTCGTGCCGAGCACCGCCTGCAGCTTTGCGAACGGCCGACGACGATCCCGATCCGGCGCAGCGACACCGGATACGGCAACCGCAAGATCATCCTTGGCGGGCGCAATATGAGCCATCGCACTTATTCCTTTGCTGATATCGGACGACGAGGGCAAACCGACGCCGGGCGCGCATGCATCCGAAAATCTACCCAACTGAAAGCTGGGCGGTCCCATGGGGCACCGCCCAGTTCCAGTTCAAGCCGAGATTACTCGGCAACCTTGATGATCTCGACGAACTTGGCCTGAGCGTCTTCGACAGTCATGCTGTCGTCGGCCCAGAACTGCGCCCAGAGGTCGTTCAACTGACCAGTGGTGTCGTTGTTGATCCAGCGGCCGGCCGCGATGGCGATGTTGGCCGGGTCCTTGATGATGCTGAGGCCGAGCTTCATGCAGTCGTCCGCCAGCGACATATCGACGTCGTCACGGATGGGCATGGAACCCTTGGCGTTGTTGAACAGCGCCTGGACTTGCGGGTTCACCATCATCGACGCCATCTTCAGCTGAGCCCGCTCCACCTCAGGATCGGACTGCTTGGGGAACAGGAAGATGTCGCCGTCGGTGGTGACGGTCGGCGGCGTCGAGGGGCCAGGAATGCAGGCATAGTCGACGCCCGGCTTCTCGCCCGCAACGCCAAACTCGCCACGAGCCCAGTCACCCATGATCTGCATACCGGCCTGGTCGGTCACCACGAGGTTGGTGGTGTCGTTCCAGTTGCGGCCGGCGGAACCTTCGTCGCTCCACTGCTTCAAGCTGCGGAAGGTTTCGATGGCCTTCTTGACTTCCGGTCCGCCGGCAACCTCGAGATTGCGGTCCTTGAACAGCTGCTCACGCTTCTCGAGGCCAAGAGCTGCCGTCAGCACCACGCCGAAAGCGCCCGAAATCTGCCAGCTCTCGCCACCGATGGCGAACGGGATGACGCCCGCTTCCTTCAGCTTCGGAGCCGCGGCGAGGAACTCGTCGAGATTCGACGGAACGTCGACGCCAGCCTTTTCGAAGGCCGGAATCGAAGCCCAGCCCCAGTTCCACGAGTGGATGTTCACCGGCACGCACCACCAACGGCCATCGACGAGGCAAGCCTCGGAGATGGACGCGGGGCGGATAAAGCCTGCCCAGTTTTCCTTCGTGGCCAGATCGGTCAGATCCAGCAGCATGCCGCCGGCGATCAGTTCTTCGTACTGACGGCCGGGGTTGAACTGAGCGGCACCCGGGGGATCGCCACCAAGGATGCGCTGCAGGGTTGCAGAACGCGCGTTTTCACCACCGGCAATGGCGGTGTCCACCCAATTGTCGCCGCCGAGGGCGTCAAACTCGCGGGCAAAGACGGACACGGCGGCCTGTTCGCCACCGGATGTCCACCAGTGGATGACTTCGACGTCAGCAGCGCGGACCGCAGTGCTGCCGAGCAGGGCAGAGGCGCAGAGCGCCACTACCGATACGACTCTCTTCATAGTATTTCCTCCCAACGTCCACTTGGAGCAGAACGCTCCTGCGAATGCCGCCAGCCGCAAAGGCGCTTTCTGTCGAAGCCTCCCGAGCTGGCTGCTTGTAATCGATTACACAAACCCGTCTCAAGAGTCGATGCAATCGATTGCATAAGTTTCAGACACTTCTTGCGCGCCTGTCAAGATCGAATTACAGAGGTTCGTTACCGGTAGCGAGAGGGGCACCTTGCCACAATGGTTCTAGCTCGTAAAACGCCGACAATTCAAGATGTTGCGCGCTTCGCCAAGGTCTCCGCGGCGACGGTCAGCAGGGTATTGAGCAGCCCTGAGAGGGTTTCGGCGAGCGCGCGCGAGCGGGTGACCGAGGCGGTACGGGCGACGGGCTACACGATCAACCAGGCTGCCCGCTCGCTGCGCATGCGGGCGGCGAAAACGATTCTGATCGCGCTGCCCAACATCGGCAATCCATTCTACTCCACGATCCTTGATGCCGTGGTCAACGAGGCCTCGTCACGCGGCTATGGGGTGCTGGTCGCCAACCGGCTCGGCGAGAACCCCACCGAATGGCTGCGCGACTATTTCTTCTCCAACCGGGCAGATGGACTGCTGCTTTTCGACGCATCCCTGGACACCGAAGAGCTGAGCAACCTGCCACTTGTTCGCAACACGCTGCCGCTGGTGGTGGTCTGCGACGAACTGCTCGATCCGCGATTCCATACCGTCACGACGGACAATTTCGAGGCGTCGCGACGCGCAGTGCGACATTTGTACGAGCTGGGGCATACGCGCATCGGCCATGTCCGCGGGCGCCTCGTCAAGAACCTCGCAAACCAGCGCTGGCTCGGTTTCCAGGCGGAAATTCAGGCGGGGGGGGGTGAGTTTCGCCCCGATTGGATATTCCAGGGCGATCACAGCATGCCGAGCGGTTATGCCGCCGGGCAGCAATTTGCGCGGCTTTCCGACCGGCCTACCGCCATTTTCGCGTCCAATGACGAGACGGCGATCGGCTTCATCTCGGCCATTCGCGAGCATGGCCTCGATTGCCCGCGTCACGTGTCGATCATCGGTTTCGACGATATCGCGGTGGCCAGGCATTATGCGCCTCCGCTCACCACGATGCGTCAGCCGCGCGAGCAGATCGGCCGGGTCGCCACCGAGGCGCTGATCGATATCCTGGAGGGTACGCCATTCGAGCACGATCTCCTGAGGATCGTCCTCAACTCGGAACTTATAGTGCGATCGAGCACCGCCAGATGGAATGGAGGCTGATTTTGACGCTTCGGCGCTTGCGGTCGGCTTCAGCCGCGACGACATACATCAGGCCCTGACAAGCGCCGGCGCATGCGCTAAACGGGCGTCGTGGCCTCGTAGCTCAGCGGATAGAGCAGCAGCCTTCTAAGCTGTTGGTCGGAGGTTCGATTCCTCCCGAGGTCACCATTTCTCTCCCGGGCAGGGCCAGTCTCAGGGCCGGTGGCAGCTAGCCGGCCGTCGCGACGGCCGCGAGGGTTGCCGCGACGACCATCGCCGCCAAGGCGCATGGACGGCGACCCCCGGCACCCTGATCCGCTTGCCACGATAGCCGCTGCTCGCCGCGTCGAGGGAGACTTCCGATACGGTCGGCGGGTGTCCGGCGACTTCGGCGTCGGCGCCGAGAGAGGCGGCCGCGCGGCCGCCCGCCCCGGTTGACAACGAGTGCTTAAGCCCCTCCTCTTGAACGTACTGCCGGGGGATGCCGTGTCCGAAGCCGAACTGATCGCTCTCATTCTCTCCTTCCCGCAAGCCGAACAGTCATCTCATTTTGGCCACACGGACTTCCGGGCCCGCGGAAAAATCTTTGCCTCGCATCCCGAACCGGAACGGTTGGTCCTCAAGCTCAGCGTCGAGCAGCAGGAGTTGTTGGTCGAAACGGCAGGCGAGGCGTTCGCGAAACTGCCCAACAAATGGGGCGGCAAGGGATGGACCAGCGCGGCGATCCCGGCGCTGGACGACGCGACCGCTCGCTCCGCGTTGCAGATGGCGTGGATCAACGTGGCGCCCAAATCGCTCGCCAGGAGCCAATAGCCGTGTTCGTCGAAATCTCGAAGGTGCTGTGGTTCATTGCCCAGCCGCTTTCGCTTGTCCTGTTGCTGGGGCTCGCCGGTTTGCTGCTGGGCTTCACGCGCTGGCGCAAGCTGTCGCAACTGTCTGTGCTGCTCTCGCTCGTCGTTCTCGGGCTCTGTGCCTTCTCGAGCTTCGGCTATGTGCTGATCCAGCCGCTGGAGGCACGGTTCAGCCGGCCCGATGTCGCGCCGGCCGACATCAGCGGAATCATCGTTTTGGGCGGTGGCATGGATGCCGACATCAACGGCGGGCGGCGTGGCTACGAACTCAACCGGTCCGGCGACCGCTTCACCGAGGCGCTGCGGCTGGCCCTCCTCTACCCCCAAGCCCGCGTCGTCATCTCCGGCGGCACCGGCGTGTTCTTTGCTGGCGAAGATTCGGAGGCAGCCGCGGGCGCGCGCTTCTTCGAGGACTTCGGCATTCCTCCCGAACGCCTGGTGCTCGAGACACGGGCTCGCAACACGGAGGAAAATGCGCAATTCACTCGGCAACTGCTCGAACCCATGCCGGGCGAGGTCTGGTTACTGGTAACGTCGGCCTTTCACATGCCCCGCTCAGCGGCCCTGTTCCGAAAGGCCGGCTTTCCCGTCATCCCCTGGCCCGCCGATTACCTTGGTACCGGAGTGGAGCGCTTCGGAATCAAGCTCGACCAGCCGGCCGAGAACGTGGGGGTCGCCGGCATCGCTATCCGTGAATGGATCGGGCTTCTCGCTTACTACGTCACTGGAAAGATCGACGCGCTGCTGCCAGGGCCTGAATAGGAACGGGGGCCACGCGGGGGCCTGCCGGTGCTCCCTCGCATATTGGTCAGGCAGCCTTGCCATTGCGGCGCGGTTTCCGCAGCGGTCAGCACCTTCCAGACCCGCTCGATGAGAGCGTTGATGGTGATTTCCGCAAGGATCGGGAAGGGTGCTGCTCCGGCCACAGGCCGAACTCCATCTGCGGCCTGGCGAAGCTTTCATCGGCCGCTGTCTTGATCGTGATCGGCCTCGGATTCCAGTGCCGCTTCAACCAGTCTGCGGCCGAATGGAGGCACTAACGCCGCAGCGAATGGACGTCCTCTCCGCCCTGCCGGCAACGGGAGGAGTCGGCACGGGCGGCGAACTGGAGTGCTGGGCTCATCGCCATTCCGTAACTGATCGGCCAGAGCCAGATCCGCTCCGATTGAATCGGAGAGGGCTCCAAGTTGTTGTCTGGTCACGTGATCGAACCGCAGAAGTCTTCAACTTCTGCTGATCACGCTTTAGGCGTTGCAGGTAACGGTATAGTTACGCGTCAAGCGATCACAGGAGCGCGCGCGTCGGGAATATGTTGGCCGCCGCCGCCGCGTTGTCGCCTTCAGCCAGTAGTAACGACGCCACGCGTGATAGTGATATGGAATGCGCAAGCTCCTCGACCATCTTCCTGGTGCAGCATGTGAGCAAGAGGATACCGGCATCATGCTGAACCCGAACATCGGAACAGGTTCAATCCACAAGCGATGGAACCGGGCGCGGCCGGTGACCGTGGCAGAGATTGTCGCCGATGGGGTCGTTCACGGCGTCGGCCTGGTCTTGGCGATCGCCTTCGGCTCGATCCTGCTCGCCTTCGCCGCGTATCAGACCGCGCCGCAGGAGCTCCCTGCCCTTATCGTCTACGTGGTTTCGCTGTTCCTCGCGCTCGGCGTGTCGCTGGCGTTCAATCTCTGGCCAGCGTCGCCGGTGAAGCGCCTGCTGGCACGGCTCGACCAGGCGGCCATCTTCCTCCTCATCGCGGGCACGTACACGCCGTTCCTCGCGGTGATCGGGGGGACGCCGGCCGGGGAAATGCTGAGGGCAATCGTCTGGGGCGCCGCGCTCGTCGGCATCGCGCTGAAGCTGATCGTTCCCGAACGCTTCGGCCGTCTTGCTATCGTGCTTTATCTCGGGATCGGCTGGAGCGGCGTTCTGGTGTTCCAGACGCTGGCGACATATCTGCCGCCGACCACGCTGTGGCTGATCGTCGCCGGCGGGATCACCTATTCGCTGGGGATCATCTTCCACCTCTGGGAGCGGCTCAAGTTCCAGAATGCGCTGTGGCACGGTTTCGTCGTACTGGGCGCGACGCTCCACCTCTGGGCGATCTTCGACTGCATGGTGCTGAGCCGGCTGTAGCCCTACCGTGACTTCATCCTTACATGCTCGACCCGGTCGCCGGGCCTGAGACCGATCCCGGTCGAGCGGCCGCCCGGGATCTCCAGCACGAACTGCACCGGGACCCCGGACGGAATCGAGGTCGGATCCTGCGGCCGTGCATTGACGTGGACTGTCTCGACCGTTCCGTCGGGGGCGATGAAGATCATATCGAGTGGAATGAAGGTGTTGCGCATCCAGAAGCTCACCTCGCGGGTTTCCTTGAAGTCGAAAAGCATTCCCGCATCGGGGGCGAGCGACTGACGGAACATCAATCCTTCGGCGCGCTTTTCGGGCGTATCCACCACCTCCACGGTGAAGGGATAGTCGCCCGCCGCCGTATGCAGGACGAGGCGGCTATCGTCGCTGCAGGCCGCAAGCGGAGCGAGGCTGATCAGCAGCGCAAGAAGCACCGGCAGTCGCCTGGCGGCCGTCAGCGGCCGCTTCTCAGAATAACGTCGGGGCGCTGGAGCATGCATCGCGGAAATCCAGAAGATTGCGCCGACCGCGGCAACGTTAATGCGAAGAAGGCGCCTCGCCCCAGCCATCGGGCCGTATTTCGGCGACCATCAGGCCCTTGGGGCCATTGCCGTAGCGCACCAGCACGAACTGGCCGGGCCGCAATTCGGTGATGCCGAAGCGGCGCAGCGTCTCCATGTGAACAAAGACATCCGGCGCGCCCTCGCCCGCCGAGAGGAAACCGAAGCCGCGGATGCGGTTGAACCACTTCACTTCCAGCCGCTCGAGTTTGGAGGTCGGCTCCACGGTCACATGGGTGCGCGGCGCTGGCATCTGTGCCGGATGACGAGCGGTCGATTCGTCCATGGAGAGAATGCGGAAAGCCTGCAGGCCACCGGGGCGGTTGAGCGCTTCGCAGACGACGCGGGCGCCTTCATAGGCAGTCTGGTAGCCGTCGCGGCGCAGGCAGGTCACATGCAGGAGGACGTCGGGCCCGCCGCCGTCGGGGACGATGAAGCCAAACCCCTTGGCGACGTCGAACCATTTGATGGCGCCGACAATTTCGATGACATCGAGGTTCTGGTCGGCATGGGATTCCCCCGCCCCGGTACGAGGCGTGCCGTCGGTGTCCAGCGACCGGATTCCGGATTCGCCTCCTTCGGCTGAAAATTTGGCCCCCATGCCCGACGCCTTTTCATACTCTGTCCCCGCCGTAAGCGAGGTACTCTGCAACACTGCGGCACTTTGGCCGATTCATACCCAAAAGTTAAGGAGTCGTTGCAAATTAGTTTCGGCATTGTGTGCCTATCCACAGGCGCGGCGGCAGTTGCGTTGCTGCGCCGCCGCTTGCTAGGTTCCGGCGCCGCCGCGGCACCCGGACAAATCAGGCAAGGGGCCTTCAATGAAATATCTGCACACGATGGTGCGTATCACCGATATCGATGAGAGCCTCAAATTCTATCGCGACGGGCTCGGGCTCGAAGAACTGCGCCGGTCGGAAAACCAGCAGGGGCGCTATACGCTGGTTTTTCTTGCCCCTCCGGGCCAACCGGACGCACAGTTGGAATTGACCTACAACTGGGACCCAGAGGTCTATGCCGGCGGCCGCAATTTCGGCCACCTCGCCTATGCGGTCGAGAACATCTACGACTATTGCCAGAAGCTTGCCGACATGGGCGTCACCATCAATCGCCCACCGCGTGACGGGCGCATGGCGTTCGTGCGCTCGCCCGACGACATTTCCATCGAGATCCTGCAGTATGGCCCGGCGCTTCCTCCGCAGGAGCCCTGGGTATCCATGCCCAATACCGGAGTCTGGTAACGCTTCCCTAACCAGACGGCTTAGCCGCCGGTTCACTTCCGCCACGCTATTTTCCCCGCTGTTGCAGGGTGGGCATTGCCCTGCGGCGGGATTCGCGCCTGCGGATCGGGGAAGTGACGATGATACGACTTGTTCTGGCGCTGCTCGCCGCGGCGCTGCTTAGCGGCTGTCTGCCTCTTGCGCTCTTTGCCTCAGGCGGCAATGCCTATCGCGGCTACAAGCAGAGTTGGGGCACCTTCGTCGCCCACAAGGACGTCAACGCCTTCTGCCTGTCGCCCAAGCTCAGGCTCGCCATCTGGGAATTCGAGGGGCATTTCGGCAAGAAGATCGTGATGAGCTCGGGCTATCGCGATCCCTTCTACAACGGCAAGGTCGGCGGCTCGGACGATTCCTATCACAAGAAGTGCATGGCGGCCGATTTCTTCATCCCCGGGGTCAGCAAGGAGAAGCTCATCGCCTTTGCGGTGCGGCAGAAACTGGTCGGCGGTCTCGGCTGCTATCCGGGGAAGCAATTCATCCACATCGACGTGCGCGACAGGCCATGGGACCAGCCTAAACCCGTCACCTTCAGCGGCTGCTGAGGCATACGAAAAGGCACTTGCCTTGCGCGGCGACGCCTTCTATACGAGCCGCGAGCTAGCGCCCATCGTCTAGCGGTCAGGACACCGCCCT
>JAUXUM010000105.1 GCA_030680995.1 Devosia sp. | reverse complement strand
CGAAGGCCGAGATGACATTGATGATGGTGAAGTAGCGGTACTGCATGCCCATCATGCCGGCGATGCCAGGCACCACGGCTTTCACGCCAGGGATGAAGCGGCCGATGAACACCGACTTGCCACCATGCTTGGCGAAGAATGCTTCACCCCTGGAGATCAGCTCGAGGTGATGCTTGAAGGGCCAGACGGTCTTGACCCGATCCTTGAGCCAGAAGCCGATGGTATAGGAGATGGCATCGCCGATGACCGCGCCGACAACGGCGGCAAGGTAGACCTCCCAGAACGGCAGGCGTCCCTCGGCGATGATGCCCCCCGCCAGAAGCAGCACCGGCGTGGAGGGTACCAGCAATCCCAGGATGAACACCGCCTCGCCGATCGCGACGGCGAAGATGAAGAAGAAAGTGAGCCAGAAATTTCCGGAAATTGCGTCCAGAAAGGCCTCCAGATAGGCGGAAACCGAGAGAAGGATGTCAATCATGTCGTCCGGCCCGACCTCGCTCACGAAGGGTGAGGAAAGGCGCATCCCCCCACATTTTCTCAATCAATCTATCATGGTTTGCGGCGCAAGCCATGACGCACTTCCTATTTGGCCATGATCGGCGATCCCAGATGAACTTTGTCTGAATGAAGGGCCTGGCAGACCCTCCGGCAGTTGACATTTGCATGGCCGCCCGGATCATGCGCAAAAGCCAAGAAAAGGTCCGGCCGCCAATGTCCCTGCCCATCCATCACATGATCGCCGCGGGCCCGCGCCCGGTGGCGCCGTTTTCCCATGCGGTCGAGGCCGATGGGTGGATCTTCGTCACCGGTCAGATGCCGACCGATCCGAACGCGCCCGACGCGCCGCCGCCCGAGGGGATCGAGGCGCAGACGCGGCGGGTGATCGAAAACCTCAAACTGATCCTCGCCGGTCTTGAGCTCGGGCTCGAGCACGTCACCATGGCGCGCATCTATCTCACCGGGTTCGAGCGGGATTACGCCGCAATGAATGCGGTTTGGCAGAGCGCGTTTCCAGCGGGGAGGCTGCCGGCCCGCACGACGGTCGGGGTCACCGCACTTGCTGTCGGCGCGCTGGTCGAAATCGACCTCGTCGCACGCCGTCCATAGCCGAGGCGGGACGGACCCGCTGTTTTGATCCGCGTCAATAATCCTGGCCCACCGCGCCTTAACTTACCAAAAACCGGTGTCCGGCGCGGCGACCCTATGCCGCATTTGCGCGATTCTCGCGCCTATGCGAAGGTGGTTGTCTGGCTAGCATGCTAACATGCTAGTGTTAGCCGGCCGTCATATGGGACAAGAGAGCCGGCAAATCGCGGCCCGTCCGGGCTAAAGGGAGACTCAAAGAATGAAGAAAGCTCTTGTGTTGAGCACGCTCGCGGTCCTTCTGGCCTCGAGCACGGCGCTTGCCGACACGTCCGGCAAGCGGATCGCGCTTTCCAACAATTATGCCGGCAATTCCTGGCGGCAGGCCATGCTGGAAAGCTGGGCGAAGGTGACCGGTCCTGCGGCGGAGCAGGGCATCGTTGCCGCAGCCGACGCGTTCACCACCGCCGAAAACCAGGCCACCGAGCAGGCGGCACAGATCCAGAACCTGATCCTGCAGGGTTACGACGCCATCGTCCTCAATGCCGCTTCGCCGACGGCACTCAATGGTGCGGTCAAGGAAGCCTGCGACGCGGGCATCGTCGTCGTCTCGTTCGACGGCATCGTCACCGAGCCTTGTGCCTATCGCATCGCGGTCGATTTCGCCGCCATGGGCAAGGCCGAGGTGGACTATCTCAAGGAAGCGCTGCCCGAGGGCGGCAAACTCCTCGAGATCCGCGGCCTCGCCGGCGTGTTCGTCGATGACGAAATTTCCAAGGGCATCCACGAAGGCGTCGCCGAGAATCCGCAGTTCGAAATCGTGGGCTCGGTGCATGGCGACTGGGCCCAGGACGTGGCGCAGAAGGCGGTTGCCGGCATCCTGCCGAGCCTGCCCAGCGACATCGTGGGTGTGGTGACCCAGGGTGGCGACGGCTATGGCGCGGCGCAGGCCTTCGCCGCGGCGGGCCGGCCGACTCCGCTCATCATCATGGGCAACCGTCAGGACGAACTGGCCTGGTGGAAGGAGCAGAAGGACGCCAGCGGCTACAAGACCATGTCGGTCTCGATCGCGCCGGGCGTTTCCACGCTTGCCTTCTGGGTGGCGCAGCAGATCCTCGACGGCCAGAAGGTCCCGCAGGACCTGGTGGTGCCGTTTCTGCGCATCGACCAGGACAATCTCGAGGCCAGTCTCGAGAGCACCCCGGCCGGCGGCGTCGCCAATGTCGAGTATTCGCTGGAAGACGCAAAGAAGGTGATTGCGGAGGCGATGTAGTCGTACTTGAGTTGAACCTATGAACCAGCGTCCGCAAGACGTACCCGTCATTGCGGTGGACGGCGCCAGCAAAAGCTTTGGCGCCGTCCGCGCGCTTGACGGGGTTGGTTTCGCTGTCCGGCCCGGCGAGTGCGTCGGGCTGGTCGGCCACAACGGGGCCGGCAAATCGACCCTGGTCGGCATCATCAATGGCGGGCTGAAGCCGGATGCCGGTGCGATCAGCCTGGACGGGCTGGACGCAACCGGACACTACTCGATCGGGGAGGCGCGCTCGCACGGGGTGCGCTGCGTGTTCCAGGAACTCTCGCTTTGCCCCAATCTCACGGTGACCGAGAACACGCGGATCACCCATGCATCGCTCAAAGGCTTCGGCTGGCGCCGGCGCGCCGAAGCGCTGATCCGCGCCAAGCTCGACGAGATCTTTCCCGGCCACGGCATCGACTGCCGAACCGCCATATCGACGCTGACCATCGCGGAAAGGCAGATGGTGGAAATCGCCACCGCCTTTTCGGAGACCGACAGCAAGGTCAAGCTCGTCATTCTCGACGAGCCGACCTCCTCGCTCGATGCGAGCCTCGCGGGCCAGTTGCTGGCCTATGTGCGCCGGTTCGTGAGCGGGGGTGGGGCCGTGGTGCTGATCTCGCACATCCTGGGCGAAATCCTTTCCACCGCCGACCGTGTCGTGGTGATGAAGGACGGCAAGGTTGTCGGGGAACGGGCGGCCAAGGAATTTTCGATCGAGGGTCTCGTCGCCGCGATGGGCAGCGTGGTGCGGGCCCGCGACGCCAACCGGCCGGCACGCGACGTGTCCGGCCTCGCCCCGGTGCTCGAACAACGGGCGCATACCAGAGCCGAAGCCATCGACTTCGTCGCCTATCCCGGCGAGATCATCGGGCTGGCCGGGCTCGGCGGCCACGGCCAGACGCGCACGCTGGTCAGTCTCTTCATGGGGCAGGGCGGCGACTGGATTCCGCGGCATGACAGCAAGGTCGCCTTCGTCGCCGGCGATCGCCACGTCGACGGCAATCTGCCGCTGTGGAGCATCCTCAAGAACATGACGATCACCTTGCTGCCCGATCTCACGCGCGCCGGCCTGGTCGATGACCGCCAGGAGGGAGCGATCGGCAAGAGCTGGCGCGATCGGATAGAGATTCGCACCGAGAATCTGGGCAACCCGATCCTTTCGCTTTCGGGCGGCAACCAGCAAAAGGTGCTGTTTGCCCGGGCGCTGGCGACGCGGGCACCGGTGGTGCTCATGGACGATCCAATGAGGGGCGTCGATATCGGTACCAAGCAGGAGGTCTACCACATGTTACGGGTCGAGGCCGACAAGGGCCGGACCTTCGTCTGGTACTCGACCGAAATGGACGAGGTCTGCCAATGCGACCGCGTCTATGTGTTCCGGGAGGGCCGGATCGTCGCGGAACTCCGGGGCCAAGAGGTCACCGAGGAGCGCGTGCTGGCGGCAAGTTTTGCGGAGAAGGCCGCATGAAGTGGTTGACTGCCGAACGGCTCCGGCTGCTTGTCCCAGCCCTCTCCCTCGTCGTGCTGCTGGCTGCCGTGTTCTATCTGCAGCCGCGGACGATGAGCTATACCGGGCTCAATCTCCTCTTCAACCTCGCCGTGCCGATTGCGCTCGCGACTATCGCGCAGATGCTGATCATGACGGTCAACGATCTCGACCTGTCGATGGGCACCTTCGTGAGCTTTGTTGCCTGCGTTACCGCCACCTTCCTGCAGACCGATCCGCTGACCGGTGCCCTGATCCTCGTCGGCTGTATCGCCGTCTATGCCGGGCTCGGCGTCATCATCCATCTGCGCAACCTGCCCTCGATCGTTGTTACGCTCGGCATGTCCTTCGTCTGGAGCGGCCTCGCTGTCCTCTTGCTGCCGGCGCCGGGCGGCGTCGCGCCTGACTGGATCCGCTGGCTGATGACCTCCAAGCCGCCTTTGGTGCCGATGGCGATCGTCGCCAGCGTGCTGATAGCCGTGATCGCGCATTTCCTGGTCATGCGGTCGGCTTTCGGCGTCGTTATCCGTGGCGTGGGCGGCAATGAGCGCTCGGTGGCACGCGCAGGCTGGTCCGTGGTCAGGGCCCGCGCCGCGACTTACGCCCTGGCGGGGTTCTTTGCGGTGCTGTCGGGCATCTGTCTCGTCGGGCTGACGACCTCGGCGGACGCCAACATCGCGCTCCGCTACACGCTGCTTTCGATCGCCGGGGTGATTCTGGGGGGCGGAGAATTCGTCGGTGGAAGGGTGTCCCCGATCGGAGCGGTGATCGGCGCGTTGACGCTGACGCTTGCAGCGTCATTCCTCTCCTTCCTCAAGATCCCGCCCGACTGGCAGATTGGCGCCCAGGGCGCGATCCTGATCATCGTGCTGGCCTTGCGTCTCATCCTCAATCGGCGTGAAAGCGTGGAGAAGGCCAAATGAACCTGGTTGTGCGCCTCCTCGCCAAGCCCTGGATCTGGGCCTTCGTCGCAGCGTTCGGGGTCTGGCTTGCAACCATCCTGTTCACCGGCGGCGCTTCGACGCTGGGGCTGTCGCAGGCGGCGCTGACCTTTGCGGCCTTCTCGATCATTGTCGGGTTGGGGCAAATGTTCGTGATCACCTTGGGACCGGGCAATGTCGATCTCTCGATTCCCGCCACCATGACGCTCGCCGGCACCGTCGCTCTCAAGGTGATGGATACCAACAACGATCTGATCGTGGCCGGTATCGCGGCCACCCTCGCCATCGGCATTGCCATCGGCATCGCCAATTACGGGCTGATTAAGCTGCTGCGCATTCCCCCGATCATCGCCACGCTCTCGTCGAGCTTCATCGTCCAGTCGACTGCCATCTGGTATAATCGCGGCATCCGCATCAAGCCGCCGGCATACCTAGCCGAGTTCTCCACGGCGTCGACGCTGGGCATCCCCAACGTGGCGATTGTGGCGTTGGTTATTTCCATCGTCGCCTGGGTGCTGCTGGAAAAAGGCATCTATGGGCGGTGGGTCTCGGCCATCGGGCAGAACATGCGGGCTGCACGACTGGCAGGCGTGCCGGTCGACGGCGTGCGCTTCGCCACCTATGTGTTCTGTGCAGTGCTGGCGGCACTGTGCGGGTTCCTGCTGAGCTGCTTCTCCGGCGGAGCCGCGCTCAACATGGGCGCGGAGTATCTGCTTACCTCGATCGCGGTGGTCATCATCGGCGGCACCGCGGTGGCGGGCGGCTTCGCCAACGTGCCGGGTATCTGGGGGGCGTCGCTGTTCCTCTTCCTGGTCGTCTCGATGCTCAATACCTATGGCGCCAGTGCCGGCGTGCGGCTGCTGCTCACCGGCCTGATCATCATCGCGGTGATCATCGCCGCGAGCAGGAAGCAGACGGTTTAGCCCCCGTAGGCCACCGTCTTCTGCTGCTGTTCGCCCAGTCCCTCGATACCAAGGCGCATGGTCTGGCCGGGCTTGAGCCAGATCGGCTCGGGCTTGATGCCCATGCCGACGCCGGGAGGGGTGCCGGTGGAGATGATGTCGCCGGGCTGCAGGCTCATGAACTGGCTGACATAGTGCACGAGGTGCGCCACCCCGAAGATCATGGTTTTGGTGGAGCCGTCCTGGTAGCGGTGGCCGTCGACTTCCAGCCACATCGAAAGGTTCTGCGGGTCCGCAACCTCGTCGGCAGTCACCAGCCACGGGCCGATGGGACCGAAGGTGTCGGCCGATTTGCCCTTGGTCCACTGGCCGCCGCGCTCGGTCTGGAAATGGCGTTCGCTGAGATCGTTGACGACGCAATAGCCGGCAACGTGACTCATCGCGTCCGCCTTTTCGACGTAGCGGGCTTCCTTGCCGATGACGACGCCGAGTTCGACTTCCCAGTCGGGCTTGATCGCGTTCTTCGGGATGATCACCGTGTCATTGGGGCCGATGATGGCGCTGGTCGCCTTCTGGAACAGGATGGGTTCAGCCGGAATCGGTGCGCCGGTCTCGGCTGCGTGATCCGCATAATTGAGCCCGATGCAGATGAACTTCCCCACTCGGCCGACGCAGGCGCCGATGCGCGATCCGTCGTCCAGCCGGGGCAGCATCAGGGCGTTCCGAGCGCGGATGTGGGCAAGGCCCTCGGGGGTGAGCACGTCGCCGGCGATGTCGGGGACAATGCCGGAAAGGTCGCGGATCGAGCCGTCGCTGGCAAGGATGGCGGGCTTTTCGGCGCCCTTGGCACCGACACGCAGAAGCTTCATCGAAAGATCTCCTCAGAATTGGCGGAACGGATAGGACGCGGGGAACGCGGAGTCGAGGGCAACGAAGGTCGAATCCGTTCGCTGGCCGGAATTTTTTGGCGACGCGTCCGGTCAGCCAAAGGGGAAAGTCGCGTAGTCGCCTTCGCGCAGCAGTTCGCCGTCGGCGAAGAGTGCGGTGTTGTCGTGGGCGAAGGCGAGAAGCTCGACCATCACCGAGTCGATATGGGTGCGCATGGCGACGGCGGCGCGCTGGCCGTCGCCTGAAACGATGCCGTCGAGGATTGCCTGGTGTTCGGAGATCGTCACCTCCAGCCGTCGCGGTGTGAGGATCAGGCGGCGCGCGCGGTCGAGATTGGCGCGGGTATTTTCGATGACGCCCCTGACCTTGGTGAAGCGCATGTCGCCGAAGATGATGTCGTGGAATTCGAGGTCGCGCTCGTGGAAGCCTTGCTGGTCGTCGATGTTCACGGCAGCATGCTGGTAGCTCATGTTGCGCTGCAGCGTCTCGGCCAGCTCGGGGCTGTGGTTGCCGGTGACCACCCGGACCGCCTCGGCTTCGAGAGCCTTGCGGATGAGCATGTATTCGAGCACGTCGGCGATGCGGACCAGCGAGACGGTCGAGCCGCGTTGCGGCAGAATATCCACCAGCCCCTCGGCCTGCAGGCGCGCGAGAGCCTCGGAAACGGGGAAGCGCGAGACGCCGAGCCGTTGGCAGATGGCGCTCTTGTCGATCACTTCGCCCGGCTTCAAGTCTAGCGTCACGATGGCTTGGCGCAGCGCGTCGGTCACGTAGACCGTGACATTGCCGCGCGTGGGTGTGGCGGGCGCGCTCAGAAAATGATACGGATTGTCGTCAGTTTTCATGCTAACATGTTAGTTATACTGTCGGAACTTTACAATCGCCCCCGCTTGTCGCCTTTGCGGGTCGCGTCTGCAAGCCTAACAGGGGCCGAGGCCCGGTTTTTCGACAGGATCCGGCCAGATCAAACCCAGGGATGCCAAGTCGATTATGTTTGAAGTCATGACCAAACCCATCGCCCGCACGCTCGTCCTCAACAGCGCCGACAACGTTGCGGTGGCGCTCGCCACGCTCGAAGTGGGGGCGGTGACGCGCGAGGGAGTGAAACTCGGCAAGCGCGTGCCCAGGGGCCACAAGTTCACTGTCCGGCCGGTTGGCGCGGGCGAGCCGATCGTCAAGTTCGGACAGATCATCGGCTTTGCGACGCAGGCGCTGCCGGCGGGCGAGTGGGTGCACGAGCACAATTGCGACATGGGAGCCCTGGGCGGCGCCTTCGAGCGCGACTACGATTATTGCGCCGGGGTGGTGCCGGTCGAAATGGTGCCCACGGCGCAACGCGCCACCTTCGAGGGCTATCGCCGCGCCAATGGCAAGGTCGGCACCCGCAACTATCTGGGCATCCTCACCAGCGTCAATTGCTCGGCCACCGTCGCCAAGTTCATGGCCGAGGCGATCAACCGCTCGGGCATCCTCGAGGACTATCCCAATATCGACGGAGTCATCCCCTTCGTGCATGGCACCGGCTGCGGCATGGCCGGGCAGGGCGAGGGCTTCGATATCCTGCGCCGCACCCAATGGGGCTACGCTTCCAACCCCAATCTCGGGGCGGCGTTGCTGGTCGGGCTCGGCTGCGAAGTGTTCCAGATCGGCCGGATGAAGGAGATCTACGGCATCGAGGACAGCGAGACCTTCCAGACCATGACCATCCAGGATTCGGGCGGCACCAGGAAGATCATCGAATGGGGCGTCGAGCACATCAAGGCGATGCTGCCGGTCGCCGCCAGGGCGCGGCGTGAAACCATCCCGGCGTCCGAACTGATCCTGGCGCTGCAGTGCGGCGGCTCGGACGGCTACTCGGGCATTACCGCCAACCCGGCCCTGGGCGTCGCTGCCGATATCCTGGTCAGGCATGGGGGAACGGCGATCCTTTCGGAGACGCCGGAAATCTACGGGGCTGAGCACTTGCTGACCCGGCGCGCCGTGAGCCGCGAGGTCGGCGAGAAGCTGGTCGAGCGCATCCACTGGTGGGAGGATTACACCGAGCGCAACCATGGCGAGATGAACAACAATCCCTCGCCGGGCAACAAGCTGGGCGGGCTCACCACCATTCTCGAAAAATCGCTCGGCGCGGCGGCCAAGGGCGGCACGACACCGCTTACCGCGGTCTACGAATATGCCGAGCCGGTCAGGGAGAAGGGTTTCGTGTTCATGGACACGCCGGGCTTCGATCCGGTCTCTGCCACCGGGCAGGTCGCCGGCGGCGCCAATATCCTCGCCTTCACCACCGGGCGCGGCTCGGCCTATGGCTGCAAGCCGGTGCCGTCGATCAAGCTTGCCACCAATTCCGATCTCTACCGCCGGATGACCGACGACATGGACATCAATTGCGGCGACATCGTCGAGGGCACGGCCACGGTCGAGGAAAAGGGCGAGGAGATCTTCGCCAGGATCCTCCGCGTCGCTTCGGGCGAGAAGACCAAGTCCGAAATACTCGGCTATGGCGACAACGAGTTCGTGCCCTGGCAGGTCGGCGCGGTAATGTAGCTGCCGGCCGTCACCAAGGATTCATCAGACCGTCACGAAACCCACACGGGTTATGGTTAACCGTTCGTTAACGGTTTTCCAGCGTTTCGATGACGGAGTCCATCATGCAGGACATGCGTACGACGACCGGCCAACGAGTCTCGATCAGCTATGATCCGTCGACCAACGCGCTCATCTTCCGCGAGGAGGATTGGTTCGCCGAGCCGATCCGCTCGACCGGCGTACCGGCCAAGAGCGCGATCATGCGGCGGCTTGGCGCGGACAATGTCACGCGGCTGGTGATCCGCCGGAAGGGCCGACGGGCCGCAGCCAGGGCCGTCTAGGGCCGTTGCGCTCCGCTCGCCCCCACGAACACCGAATAGACCTCGTGGGTGCAGGTGAAGAACAGCCGGTTCCGCCTCGGGCCGCCGAAGGTGAGATTGGAGACCATCTGCGGGGCCTTGATGCGGCCGAGCAGGGTTCCCCCCCGATTGTAGACATTGATGCGCGGACCGGCGCTGGTCCAGACGTTGCCGTCGGCATCGAGCCGGAAACCATCCGGCAGTCCGGTGTCGATATCGGCAAAGACCCGCCCGTTCTTCAATTTGTTCTTGGCGCGCACGTCGAACATGCGGATATGGCTCGGCCATTCCGGATCGTGGCTGCGGCCGGAATCGGCGATGTAGAGGATGCTTTCGTCGGGCGAAAAGGCAAGGCCGTTGGGTTTGCCGAAATCGTCGGCGACGACATCCAGGTCGCCGGTCGCCGGATCGAGCCGGTAGACGTAGCAGCCATCCTGCTCCATCTCGGACTTGTAGCCTTCATAGTCGGACATGATCCCGTAATCGGGGTCGGTAAACCAGATGGTGCCGTCCGACTTCACCACCACGTCGTTGGGAGAATTGAGACGCTTGCCCTTGTAGCTCTGGGCAAGGGTGGTGATGGTGCCATCGGGCTCCGTGCGCAGCACCGCCCGCGCCCCATGCGAGCAGGAGACCAGCCGGCCTTCGCGGTCGCGGGTATTGCCGTTGATATAGTTGGAGGGATTGCGGAAGACGCTGACGCCAACGTCAGGCACCCAGCGCAGTAGCCGGTTGTTGGGGATGTCGCTCCAGACCAGGAAGCCGCCGTCGTTGAACCACACTGGACCTTCGGACCAGCGGCACTTGTCGAACAGCAGTTCGAGATCGACGGTCGGAACCGTGAGATCGTAGAATTTCTTGTCGATATATTCGTAGGCGTCGCCGACCAGCGCCATCCAAGCCCCCTCCAAAACCCGGCGCTTGCCGCGCCCTCAGCCAATCCAACAGCAGTTTGCGCATAGGGGCAAGCCACTTGCGTCGGTGGGGTTCTACGAGCCAGACTGAGCCCGGGGAGACGACCGCGATGCCGATCACCGATGCACTTTCGTCAAAGCTCAAGAACAGGGATCTGCTGCCGGCCGCCGCCTTCATCGGCGGGCAATGGGTTGGGCGGGCGGAATCCGGCGAGACTTTCGAAGTAACGAACCCTTCCACCGGTGCCGTGCTCGCCACGCTGCCCAAAATGGGCGTCATCGAAGCGAAACGGGCGATCGCCGCCGCCGAAACCGCGCAAGCCGCCTGGGCGGCGAAGACCGGCAAGGAGCGCGGGGCTATCCTGCGCAAGCTCTACGAGCTGATGGTCGCAAACGCCGACGACCTCGCCGCGATCATGACGGCGGAACAGGGCAAGCCGCTCGCCGAGGCCAGGGGCGAGATTCTTTATGGCGCCGCCTATGTCGAATGGTTTTCCGAAGAGGCCAAGCGCGTCTACGGCGACACCATCCCGGGCCATCAGCCGGACAAGCGCATCATAATCATCAAGCAGCCGGTCGGCGTCGTTGCCACCATCACGCCCTGGAACTTTCCCAACGCCATGCTGGCGCGGAAGCTGGCGCCGGCGCTGGCCGTGGGTTGCGCGGTAGTTTCCAAGCCCGCGGCGGAAACGCCGCTCTCTGCCATCGCGCTGGCGCGGCTGGCCGAGCAGGCCGGATTGCCGGGCGGGCTCTTCAATCTCCTGCCCTCGACGCATTCCTCCGACATTGGCAAGGAATTCTGCGCCAACAAGACTGTGCGCAAACTGAGCTTCACCGGCTCGACCGAAGTGGGCCGCATCCTGATGCGGCAGGGGGCGGACCAGATCAAGCGGCTGTCGCTCGAACTGGGCGGCAACGCGCCCTTCATCGTCTTCGACGACGCCGATCTCGACGCGGCGGTGGAAGGGGCGATGGTCAGCAAGTATCGCAACAACGGTCAGACCTGCGTCTGCGCCAACCGCATCTATGTGCAGGCGGGCGTCTTCGACGCGTTCGCCGAGAAACTGGTGGCGGCGGTCGGGAAGCTGCGCGTCGGCGACGGCTTCGCCGAGGGCGTCACCACCGGGCCGCTGATCGACCGCAAGGCCGTCGAAAAGGTCGAGGCGCATCTGAGCGACGCCACCAGGAAAGGTGCGAAAATCCTCACCGGCGGCAAAGTGAAGGAGGGGCTGTTCTTCGAGCCCACAGTGCTGGTGGGGGCGACCCGCGAAATGCTGCTCAGCTGGGAGGAAACGTTCGGTCCGGTAGCGCCGCTGTTCATGTTCGAGACGGTGGAGGAGGTGATCGAACTGGCCAACGCCACCGAATTCGGCCTCGCCTCGTATTTCTACGCCAGGGACTTGAGCCGCGTCTTCAAGGTGGCCGAGGCGCTGGATTACGGCATGGTCGGCATCAATACCGGGCTGATCTCGACGGAGATCGCGCCCTTCGGCGGCGTCAAGCAGTCGGGGTTCGGGCGCGAGGGAAGCAAGTACGGCGTCGAGGACTATCTCGACATCAAGTATCTCTGCTTGTCGGTGTGAGGGGCTAAAGCCTTATCAGGCCTGCCAAAGTCGGGCGGAAGCCGCAGCCGTGGTAGAAGCCTTCGAGGTGCGGTTCGCAGTCGACGTGCAGCCATTGTGCGCCGCGCAGGCGCGCTTCGTCGGTTGCGGTGCGGACCAGCTGGGCGGCGATGCCGCGGCGCTGGAAGTCGGGATGCACCTGGGTGTCGAGCAGGAAGGCATGGATGCCGCCGTCCCAGGCGACATTGACGAAGCCGATCAAGCGGTTATCGACATAGGCGCCGATATGGCAGAGGCTGCGCGCGAGGACGTTCTGATAGCCGGAACCGTCGTGATGACCCCAGGCGGCGGCCGAGAGCTGGGCGAGTTCGGGGTCTGCGGGAAACGGATCGATGCGATAATGGACGGCGCTCAAAACTGCCTCTTGACCTTCCAATGATGGGAAGTCCTATCTTTCCCGCAATAACGGCGCATGGCTCTTCCATATCAGCCTTCGTCGTAATCCTGACACGCGGATGAACCGAAGATGAATGACAAACACAGCCACGATGATGTCGCAACTGCAGCAGTCGACCGCGATCCGGTCTGCGGCATGACCGTCGACATGGAAAAGACGCCGCACCGCCACGAGCATGAGGGGCGCGATTTCGGTTTCTGCGGCGCCGGCTGCAAGGGCAAGTTTGCCGCGGAGCCGGCGAAATACCTCACCGCAACCGACCCGGTGTGCGGCATGAGCGTCGACCGCGCCAGGGCCAAATGGATGAGCAAGCACGAGGGGCAGCGCTACTATTTCTGCTCGGAAGGCTGCCAGAAGAAGTTCGAGGCCGCGCCGGAGAGCCATCTGGGCAAGGGTGACGCGCACGCCCATGCCCACCACGCGGCTCCCGGACCGTCGGTGGCGCCGAAAGAGCCGGTGCCGGCGGGCGTCAAATGGACCTGCCCGATGCATCCGCAGATCGTGCGCGACGGGCCGGGCGATTGCCCGATCTGCGGCATGGCGCTCGAGCCGATGACGCCTTCGACCGACGACGCGCCAAATCCGGAGCTCGCCGACTTCACCCGGCGGATGTGGGTCAGCGCGGCGCTGTCGGTGCCGCTGCTGATCATCGGCATGGGCGACGTCTTCGGCCTGCCGGTGCGCCAGTGGATCGGCGAGCCGCTGGTCGGCTGGCTGGAGCTGGCGCTGGCGACGCCGGTGATCCTGTGGGCGGCGATCCCGTTCTTCCGCCGGTTTCTTAATTCGCTGCGCAACCGCTCGCCCAATATGTGGACGCTGATCGGCCTGGGCGTCGGCACGGCCTATCTCTATTCGGCGGTGGCGGTGCTGTTCCCCGGCCTCTTTCCCATGGAGTTCCGGCACCAGGACGGCGGGCTGCCGGTCTATTTCGAGGCGGCTTCGGTGATCGTGGCGCTGGTTTTCCTCGGCCAGGTGCTCGAACTGCGCGCCCGCGAGGAAACCGGCAAGGCGTTGCGGGCGCTGCTCGACCTGGCGCCGAAGATGGCGCGCGTCCTGCGCGATGGGCGGGAAGTGGATGTTCCGGTCGCCGAGGTACGGAAGGGCGAGTTGATCCGGGTGCGGCCGGGCGAGGCGGTGCCGGTCGACGGCGTGGTCACCGAGGGTCGCAGCCATGTCGACGAATCGCTGTTGACCGGCGAGCCGATCCCGGTCGAGAAGCACGCCGGAGAGCCCGTCACCGGCGGCACAATCAATGCCGAGGGCGGTTTCGTCATGCGGGCCGAACGTGTCGGCGCGGAGATGCGCCTCAACCAGATCGTCGAGCTCGTCGGCAAGGCGCAGCGCAGTCGTGCCCCGATCCAGGATCTGGCCGATAAGGTCTCGGCCTGGTTCGTGCCGACGGTGGTGGCGGTCGCCATCGTGAGCTTCGTCGTCTGGTGGCTGGTGGGGCCGGAGCCGAAGATCGCCTATGCACTGGTCGCCGCGGTTTCGGTGCTGATCATTGCCTGCCCCTGTGCCTTGGGGCTGGCCACGCCGATGTCGGTGATGGTGGCGACTGGCCGCGGCGCCAGGGCCGGCGTCCTGGTCAAGGACGCCAAGGCCATGGAAGGCTTTGCCCGGGTGGATACGCTGGTGGTCGACAAGACCGGCACGCTTACCGAGGGCAAGCCGACGCTGGGCGACGTCGTCCCGCTCAAGGGCATGGACGAAGGCTGGGTGCTGGCGGTCGCGGCAGCGCTGGAGCGCGGCTCGGAACATCCGATCGCCGCGGCCATCCTCAAGGGCGCCGAACAGCGCGGCGCCAAGCAACTCGATGTCGCCGACTTCGGTTCGGCCACCGGCATGGGGGTCACCGGGGCAATAGGGGAGCACAAGGTCGCGCTCGGCAACGCGCGGCTGATGGCGCAGAACAATATCGTGGTGCCGCAGGCGGTGCTTGAGTTGCAGGAGGCTCGCGCCCGCGCCGGCGAAACACCGGTCCTCGTTGCCGAGGGCGGGCGCGTCATCGGCATCGTCACCGTCACCGATCCAGTGAAGGAAGGCGCGCGCGTGGCTATCGAGGCGCTGCGCGCGGACGGCGTCGAAATCATCATGGCCACGGGCGACGCGCAGGGCACGGCCGAAGCGATCGGAGGCCGGCTCGGCCTCACGCGGATCCACGCCTCGATGAGCCCCGAGGACAAGCACCGCCTGGTCGAGGACCTCAAGCGCGAAGGCCGCAAGGTGGCTTTCGCCGGCGACGGGGTGAACGACGCTCCGGGCCTTGCGGCGGCCGATGTCGGCATCGCCATGGGCACCGGCGCCGATGTGGCCATCGAAAGCGCCGGCATCACGCTGCTCAAGGGCGACCTCGGCGCCATCCTGCGGGCCCGCAAGCTCGCCCGCGCGACGCTGCGCAACATCAAGCAGAACCTCTGGTTCGCCTTCGGCTACAATACGCTGGGCGTGCCGGTGGCGGCGGGCGTGCTGTTCCCGGTCTTCGGCTGGCTGCTCTCGCCCATGCTGGCGGCGGCGGCGATGGCATTCTCCTCGGTGAGCGTCATCGGCAATGCCCTGCGCCTCAACGGCGAGAAGCTCTGATCCCGGTGGCTGCCGGCTGAATCGCGGCGGGCGGTCCGGTCCGCCTGTGAGCGCGCCATCGCGCTGGCGCGGCAGGACCCGGAACGCGGTTTCCTCGAGAAGCGGCTGGCCGAACTCGATGCGGCACCAAGGTCGCATTGACCACTGACATGTCAGCCGCATAGAACACGGCACCATTTGTGCCAGAGGATGACATGTCCGCACTCGACCGCTCGCTGACCATCGACGATTTGAAGACACTCGCCAAGCGACGGGTGCCCAAGATGTTTTTCGACTACGCCGATTCCGGCGCGTGGACCGAAAGCACCTATCGCGCCAACGAGGAGGACTTCGGCAAGATCAAGTTCCGCCAGCGCGTCGCGGTCAACATGGAAGGCCGGACGCTGGCCTCCGAGATGATCGGCCAGCCGGTTTCGATGCCGGTGGCGCTGGCGCCGACGGGGCTCACGGGCATGCAGATGGCCGACGGCGAGATCAAGGCGGCGCGGGCGGCGGAGAAGTCCGGCGTGCCCTTCACGCTCTCCACCATGAGCATATGTTCGATCGAGGACATCGCCGAGAATACGGAGAAGCCGTTCTGGTTCCAGCTCTACGTGATGCGGGACCGGAAGTTCATCGAGCGGCTGATCGACCGCGCCACGGCCGCCAACTGCTCGGCGCTGGTGCTGACGATGGACCTGCAGATCCTGGGCCAGCGCCACAAGGACCTGCGCAACGGGCTTTCCGCCCCACCCAGGTTCACCCCCCGCTTCGTCTTCGAGATGGCGATCAAGCCGCGCTGGGCGCTGGGTATGCTGGGGACCCGGCGGCACACCTTCCGCAATATCGTGGGGCACGTCGAAAGCGCGGGCGATCTGAGCAGCCTCTCGGTGTGGACGAATTCGCAATTCGACCCGACGCTGAACTGGAAGGACGTGGGCTGGATCAAGGATCGCTTCGGTGGACCGGTCATCGTCAAGGGCATCCTGGATCCGGAGGATGCGCGGCTGGCGGTGTCAGCCGGCGCCGACGCCATCATCGTCTCCAACCATGGCGGGCGGCAGCTCGACGGCGCGCCCTCGACGATAAGGGTCTTGCCCGAGATCCTCGAGGCGGTGAACGGGGCAGTCGAGGTCTATCTCGATGGCGGCATCCGCTCGGGACAGGACGTGCTCAAGGCGCTGGCGCTGGGGGCCAGGGGCACCTTCATCGGCCGCGCCTTCCTCTATGGCCTGGGTGCCGGCGGCGAGGCAGGGGTCACCAGGGCGCTCTCGATCATCCGCAACGAGACCGACGTCACCATGGCGCTGATGGGCGAGCGCGACATCAAGAATGTCGGACCGCACAATATCTATTCAAACGAGATGCAGCGGCGGCAAGGATTCTGAAGGGGTGAATGGTGAATGGTGGGTAGAATTGACGGGCGGATGGCAGACCCACTTACTCTTCCATTCACCATTCACCTACAGCGCCCGATAATTCACGTCCGGCAGCCGCGTCAGCTGCTGGTAGACCTTCCTGGCCACCATCCGCATCTGCGCCTCGGGGAGGTCGCCGACCACGGTGCAGGTGATGGCGTCGTTGGCCCAGTAGACGGCGTCCAGCGCATTGCGGCTGGTGAATTCGTAGGCGGTGCCGCCATCCGGGAGGGCAGCGGTGATGTAGACGGTGACCCGCTCGGCAGCGGCGTTCTCGTACATCAGCTGCGCCGCGGGCCCGGCTTGCGTATAGGCGCTCGCGGGCAGCAGCCGGCCGCCGACCAGCGCAAATCCTTCGCTGGTGAGATCCGGAGTGTCGATGGGACGCGCGATGCGGCTGGAGAGCCAACTGACCAAATGGTCCTTCTCGCTGGCGGCGACCTCGACGGCATGACGCTTCTCCTTGACGAAGAGGGCATGGGCGGTGACCGCGCTATCGACGAGAATTTCGCTGGCCGGCTCGGCCGGCCGAACCGCGTCGCGGCCGAACCAGCCGATCGATGCGCCGAGGGCGACCAGCACCACGGCCGCCGCTGCCAGCTGCGGCCAGCGGAAGTTCGAATTGCCCGCGCGCTGGCGGGCGATCTGGTGCGGGTCGAGCCTTGCGGGGACCGGCTCGCCGGCGACAGGCGCGAAAAGCGCTTGCAGCGCCTCGTTCTGGCGCTGCCAATTGGCCACTTCGGCGGCCTTGTCCGGGTGCCGGGCGAGGTAGCGCTCGACCATGACGCGCTCGGTATCGGTGAGCTTGCCGTCGGCATAGCCATGGAGCAGCGCCTCATTCACTTCAAAGTCCATGCTCATTTGACGGACCTCAATCTTGGTTCTTCGCTCACTCCGGTCATGGTCCTCAGGGCGGCACGGGCGCGGCTCAGGCGCGACATCAAGGTGCCGGCGGGAATGCCCAGGATCCCGGCCGCTTCTTCGTAGCTGGCGCCCTCGACCACCACCAGCAGCAGGGCCTCGCGCTGGTCGGCGGGCAGGGCGTCGATGGCCCGTGACATCTCCCCGAGCGCGATCCGGCCCGGCTGCGGCGCCGGAATGGCCGGCTCGACCGAGAGCGTATCGAGCGGCACATGATCGCCGCGACGGCGCTGATGACGGGCGTCGTTGCGGTGGAGATTGAGCAGGATCTTGAACAGCCAGCCCTGCAGCGGGCCGGTCGGGGCCCAGAGCCGCCGCTTGCGGATGGCGCGCTCGAGGCAGTCCTGGACGAGATCGTCAGCCCGGTCGGCATTCCGGGTCAATGCCCGCGCATAGCGCCGCAAGGCCGGTACGCTTCCCGATATCTCGTCCAGAAACTGCTGCACGTGACGCTCTTGGGTCTTGTTGGTCGCAAGTTCGAACCGGAAAGTGCGACCCCGGCCTTCACCGGGGCATGCTTTTCCCGAACATGCTCGCGGGGGTTAGTCGTCGACCGCAGTGTGCCAGACTTCGCCGACGCCGTCGCCGGTGGTGTCGCCTGGCTTCTCGTCCTTCACCCATAGGTAAAGCGGCTCGCCGTTATGGGCCCACATCATGGTGCCGTCGGTGCGGGTCACGAGGGTGAATTCGCCCTCGGGCGTGGCGCCTGCCTCGGCAAATAGCGGCGGCCAGTTCTCGGCGCATTTGTCGTAGCAGTTGGAAACGCCGGGGGCGTCCTTGTCGAAGGTGTAAAGGGTCATGCCATTGGCGTCGGTCAGGACGTCCTTGCCGTCGACGTTCATGGTCTTGATGGCCCCGCCGACATAGTCCACGGCAAAGGCGGCAGTTGCCGAAAGCATGGTGAGCGCAACGGCGCCCAGCAGGATCGAACGTAGTTTCATGACATCCCTCATGGGTTTGAGCCGGCCCGGTCGAATGCCGGCCGTATGTGTTCAACACCATTGCCGGCGCATTATTCCACCGCGACGGAGCATATTTTGCCGGGGCGCGCTTTCGCGGAGCCGCTACGAGGGAGAAACCAGTGGACGGATCGCGGCGTTGCTGTTTTGCTGCGGGCGGAGCCAACCCCTCCGCCTCAAACTGCCGCCATTGACGTGGCATGCGCGCGCGAGGGGCGCCTCAGGAGAGAATATCCAAAGCATAAGGGAGGAAACAATCATGAAAAGACGCGAATTCTTCAGGACAGCCAGCGCGGGTGCCGTCGGCGCCGCGGCGGCAAGCGTTGGCCTGGCGGCGCCGGCGGTTGCGCAGGGCAACCAGACCTGGCGCATGGTCACCACCTGGCCCAAGAACTTTCCAGGACTGGGGGTCGGTGCGCAGCGTCTCGCCGATCGCATCACCGCCGCTTCCGGCGGCCGGCTCACCGTGCAGGTCTATTCGGCCGGTGAAATGGTGCCGCCGCTGCAATCGCTCGATGCCGTGATCGACGGCTCCGCCGAAATGAGCCACGGGGCCGCCTACTACTGGCAGAACAAGAATGCCGGCCTCGCCTTTTTCACCGGCGTCCCCTTCGGCATGACGTCGCGCGAACTGGCAGCCTGGGTGCGTTTCCTCGGCGGCCAGGAAATCTGGGACGAGATCTACGATCAGTTCGGCGTGCAGGGCTTCCTTTCGGGCGATACCGGCACTCAGGCCGGCGGCTGGTTCCGCAACGAGTTGACGGGCGTTGCCGACGTGCAGGGCCTCCGCTTCCGCACGCCCGGTCTGGGCGGCCAGGTCTGGGAAAAGCTCGGGGCGTCGGTCACCAATTTGGCGGCGGGCGAAATCTTTGCCGCGCTGCAGTCGGGTACTCTCGATGCGGCCGAGTTCGTCGGCCCCTACAACGATCTGGCGCTCGGCTTCTATCAGATCGCCAAGAACTACTATTTCCCCAGCTTCATCGAGCCGGGTCTGGCCACCGAACTGGTGGTCAACAAGTCGAAATACCAGGCGCTTCCCGAAGACCTGCAGGCCATCGTGCGCGATTCCTGCCAGGCCGAATACGACCAGGTGGCGTCCGATTTCTACGCCAACGATCCTCGAGCGCTTGCAACGCTGGTCAACGATCACGGCGTGCAGGTCCGCCGCTTCCCCGACGAAATCCTCGAAGCGGGCGCCAATGCCGCCAAGGAGATTCTCACCGACAAGCGCGACAATGGCGACGCACTCACCAAGAAGACAGCGGAAAGCTTCATCGCCGCGCTCAACCTGATGCGTCCGCGAACCGAGGGTACCGACGTGCCCTTCCTGCAGGCGCGCGAGAAGTTCTTCTCGATTTGACGATGATCGATGTCGGGGGCCGGGGTAACGCCCGGCTCCCGGATTGCCGCTGCCCGGGCGCGGCGCGGCGATCCCCGGCATATTGAGGCGTTTGTCCGGCGCGGCCACGGCGCGCTCGGGTTCGGAACCGGTTTTTGCGGTCAGGAACGTCATCGCCGGATAACCGGCAGGCTCGGTCAGTCGTAGAGTACCGAAGGCAGCCAGGTGGCGAGATCGGGGAAGACGAAAAGTACGATGATGCCGACCAGTTGCAGGACGACGAAAGGCACGACCCCCCGGTAGATCATCCCCGTCGTTACCCGGCTCGGCGCCACGCCGCGCAGATAGAACAGGGAGAAGCCGAAGGGCGGGGTGAGGAAGCTCGTCTGCAGGTTGACGCCCACCGCCACACCCAGCCAGATGGGATCGACCCCGAGCGCGAGCAGGACCGGCGCGGTGATCGGGATGACGATGAAGATGATCTCGAACGTGTCGAGGATAAAGCCGAGCAGGAACATCACGAACAGAACGATGATGGTTGCCCCGACGACGCCGCCCGGCATGTTGCCGAGGAACTCATGCACCAGATTGTCGCCGCCCATCAGGCGGAAGACGATGGAGAAGACTGCAGCGCCGAACAGGATGATGAAGATCATCGAGGTGATGGTGGCAGCCGAGACCACGACTTCCCTGAGCACCCGGAATGAAAGCCGCCAGCGCAGAGCGGCGAGGAGCATGGCGCCGACAGAGCCGACCGACGCAGCCTCGGTGGGTGTGGCGATACCTCCGAGGATCGAACCCAGCACTGCGATGATCAGGGCCAGCGGCGGGACCAGCGCGACCAGAACCTCCCGAGCCAGATGCTGCCTTTCCTCGACGGGCACCGGGGTGGCGGGGCAGGATTGCGGGTCGGTCGCGGCTTTATAGATCATCCAGCAGAGGTAGAGGCCGACCAGCACCAGCCCGGGAAAGAAGGCGCCGGCGAACAGCGCACCGACCGAGACCGGCTCGGGCGCGAAATTGCCCTTCTGCATTTGCACCTGGGCGTTGATACCGGAAAGCATGTCGCCCATGAAGATGAGTACGGTCGAGGGCGGAATGATCTGACCGAGCGTGCCGGAGGCGCAGATGACGCCCGAAGCGAGCTTGGGGTCGTAGCCGGCCCGCAGCATGGCCGGCAGCGAAATCAGCCCCATGGTGACGACGGTGGCACCGACGACGCCTGTCGAGGCTGCAAGGAGCGCGCCGACCAGGATCACCGAGATGCCGAGGCCGCCACGCAGATTGCCGAACAGCTTGCCCATGGTGAGCAGCAGACGCTCGGCGATGCCGGAGCGTTCGAGCATCACGCCCATGAAGATGAACAGCGGCACCGCCACCAGCACTTCGTTAGTCATGAACCCGACGTAGCGCGCCGCGAGCGAGCTGAAATTGGAGGGATCGAAAACGCCGAGCAAGACCCCGGCAAGGCCAAAGAACAATGCGGTGCCGGCGAGCGAGAAGGCGACGGGGAAACCGAGCGTCAGAACGCCGATGACGGCAAAGAACATGACTCCGGAGAGGATCTCGCCAAGCAGAACGGGCGTCATCTATGCCGTCTCCTCGTGCTTGTAGCGCAGGTCGGGCGGCAGAAGCTCCTCCCGGTCCGTCAGCACCAGGATGGAGCGGCACGCCCAGGAGAGGCCCTGCAGGCCCACGAGCACGCAGAAGACGACGATGAAGCTCTTGAGGATGAAGAGGCCCGGCATGCCCCCGATATTGGCCGAGCCTTCATAGAGCCTCCAGGAGCGGACCACATAGGTCCAGCCGTAAGTGAGAACCACGAGGATGAAGGGAATGAGGAACAGCAGCACGCCGATCAGATCGGCGATGGCCTTTTTCCGCACTGGCCAGGGCCGGTAGAAGATGTCGACGCGGACGTGATCGTCGCGCAGCAGGGCGAAGCCCGCGACGCCGGTGAACATCGCGCCGTTGAGCCAGACATAGAGATCCTGCATCCAGAGCCGCGTCGTCGAGAACAGGTAGCGCTGCACCACGACGGTGAAACAGACCACGACGATCCCCAGCGCCAGCCAGGACAGGACGAGGCCGACCAACCTGTTGATCGCGCTGATGGCGCGCACGGCCATGACTAATGCTTGCAAGCGTCTTCCCAGCGTTGCCGCGCCGCCTCCCGGTGCGTTCAGAACCCGGCTCGATTTTATCTTGCGGCGGCTCGCTAAGCCATCATGCGCCGCAACCGAGGTCAACCGGGTTTGTCACTACTGTCCCGTGCCTTCTCGTCGCGGCCGGCTCCATGTCTGCAAGAAGTGCCGACGCAGGAAGTTTCCGGCGAGGCTTGGCAAATCCAGGAGAAGTTGGTCTTGTCGGCATAGTGTCGGAGAGGGCGAATGCACAAGATCGGTATTCTGGGGGCGGCGGGAATTGCCCCGCAAGCCATTATCGAGCCCGCGCGGCGGCGCAATGATGTGGTGATCCATGCGGTCGCGTCGCGTCGCCCGGGCGCCGCGGCCGAATACGCCAGGAAACACCGGCTCCCAAACGGCTATGACGGCTACGAGACGCTGCTGGCTGATCCTGAAATCGACGTCATATACAACGCGCTGCCGCCGTCGGAACATGCGAGATGGTCGGTGGCGGCGCTGGAAGCCGGCAAGCACGTATTGTGCGAAAAGCCGTTCGCCATGAATGCCGCGGAAGCGGCGCGGATGGTGGCCGCCGCCGAACGCACTGGCCTGCAACTGGTCGAAGCCTTCCACGACCGGCATCATCCGGTTTTCCTCCACCTCTTGGCGCTCAAGCAGGTTGGTGCGCTGGGCAAGGTCAAGACGGTCAAGGCGGAGTTTGCGGCTACCATCCCCTTCGATCCGAAATCCATCCGTCACGATCCGGCCGCGGGTGGCGGCGCGCTGATGGATTTGGGCTGCTATCCGGTCCACTGGGTGCGCGTCTTTCTGGACGAGGAGCCCGATCTGGTGGTCGCGGCAACAGGGACCCGCAATCCGCTCGGTGTGGACGAGAGCATTACCGCTACGCTACGCTTTCCCAGCGGCATATTGGCGGATGTGAGCTGCGGGATGGCCAGAGGCACCCCGTTCAGGGCACTGTTCACGGTGCATTGCGAGCACGGCGCGGTGGAGATCGAGAACGTGGTGCTGCCGCATCGCGGCCATTCAATCCGCGAGCGCCTGAACGGCGGCTTCCGCCATCACACCATCGCCGGCGGAACGACCTACGACTATCAGCTGCAGGCGCTGCTCGACGTCGTCGAAGGCAGGTCGACACCCCTGACCGGAGGCGCCGACGCCATTGGCAACATGACTGTCATTGACGCGATCTATGCGAAAGCGGGATTTGTGAGGTAGGGGCCGCGCGCCTCGAGGCACGATACCACCCATCCACCGCCGTCATCCCGGCGAAAGCCGGGATGACGGCGGTGGATGGGTGGGTTGCGGGCCTTGCGTTCTACCCGTTGTCCAGCCAGCTCACCTGCTCGGGCGTCAGCCTGATATCGAAAGCCAGGAGGCTGTCGTCCAGCTCACCGAGGGTGCGCGGGCCGATCAGCGGGATCGACGGAAAGGGCTGCGCCAGCACATAGGCCAGGGCCACATGGATGGGGCTCTTGCCGAGTTTCCGCGCCAGTTCGACGGCGCGGTCGCGGCGGGCAAAGTTGGTCTCCGAATACCAGACCCGGACCAGCTCCTCGTTGTCGCGCTTGTCGCGGCCGGCACGGTCGGTGAAGAAGCCGCGGCCCTGGCTGGACCAGGAGAAGTTGGGAATCCGCCTGGCCTTGAGCCAGGCCTTCCAGTCATCGGTCGAGGCGGTGACGCAGCCGGCCCAGATCGGCTCCAGCATCTCGGCCAGCGAGAAGTTGTTGGAGAGCGCGCCCGGCTTCTGCTTGCCGGTGCGCTCGGCATAGGCGATGGCCTCGTCCATGCGCGCCATCGTCCAGTTCGAGCCCCCGAAAGGTCCGCGGATGCGGCCTGCCTTCACCTCGGCATCCATGGCATCGACGAACTCGCCGACGGGCACGTCGAGATTGTCGCGGTGCATGAAATAGACGTCGACATAGCCCGTCTGCAGCCGGTCGAGCGATTGGGCGAGCTGTTTGCCGATCATGTCCGGATAGCAGAGCGGCGAGTGGGCGCCCTTGCCGATCAGCACACTCTCCTCGCGGGTCCCGCGATTGGTGTGCCAGTCGCCGTACAGCGCCTCGGTCTTGCCGGCGCCATAGACATAGGCGGTGTCGAAAAGGTTGCCGCCGGCCTCGTAGTAGGCGTCGAGCAGGATCGATACGCTGGAGAAGCTGCGAAAATCCTCAAAACCCAGCGCGACGGCGGAGGCCGCTTTGCCGAGGCCGGGGATCTGGCGCTTGGGGATACGGCTGCCGCTCCGCCGCAGCGGGCGGCCGGACAGCGTGTTGATCCGCCTGGCGGGTTTTTCGATCTCGTATTCGAGCCCGGCATCGGCCCGCCACTTGTCCAGCACCCGCAAATTGCCGAGGCTGTCGGCCCAGCTCATGCCGGGAGACGCGAATTCCTGCTTTCCGGCGAAGATGGCCTCGGCGACGGCATCGGCCTCGAAGGCGTAGAGCCATTGCCGCTCGGGCACGGCGACGGTCTCGGTGGAGCCGTCGTGACGGATGATCTCGATCCTGCCGGTGCCGCCCTGCTTGCCGGAGGCGAACCAGAAATCCTTGACCTCGACGCGGCCGGTGGTGCCGAGCACCCGCAGAACATTCTCCTGTGCCACCGAAACCGAACAGGAAACCTCGGCGACGATGCCGCCGGGGAAATGCAGCACGGCGGAGGCCCATTCGTCGACGCCGGATTGGCCGAGATGGGCCACGCCGGCCACCTTGCCGGGTTCGGCGAAGGGCTTGCCGATGACGGCGCCGGCAAGCAGCCGCGCCATCGATACCGGATAGCCGCCGACATCGAGGATGCCGCCACCGGCGAGATCATTGGCGTAAAGCCGGTGCTCGGGCATGAAGTCAGGCATGGCGAAGCCGAAGCTGGATTTGATCATCCGCACTTCGCCGATGGCGCCGGATTTGATCAGATCGACGAGCTTCCGGGTCTGCGGGTGCAGCCGGTACATGAAGGCCTCGCCCGCAAAGATGCCCGCCTTGCGCGCGGCGTGGAAGATCGCGTCGGCTTCAAAGGCGGTCAGCCCAATGGGCTTTTCGACCAGGACGTGCTTGCCCGCTTCGGCGGCGCGGATCGCCCATTGCGCATGGGTCGGGTGGGGTGTGGCGATATAGATGGCGTCGACGTCCGCATCGTTCAGCATGGCTTCATAGCCGTTCAGAATGCGGGCGCCGGGGAATGCCTCCGCGAGCCCCGGCTTGCCCGGATCGCGGGTCGCGACGGCAACGAGCTTGCCATGTTTCGAGTGCGCGACGCCGCCGGCAAAGGCCTTGGCGATGTTGCCGGGCCCGAGAATACCCCAGCGCAGCGGCGACGACGGCTTGGCACTCATGAACTCCCCCTCTCAAAGTGACCGTTAATACGGCCAGCGAATCTAGTTGCCGAAAGCTAGTGAGTCTGGGAAGCGCTTTCAGCGTCCTGGGGAAGCCATTCTGCTTGAATTGTAAGATGGCGCTATTGTAACTCTCTCGCGCAATCGGAGGGCGTCGTGCATGTTCGTAGTCGGTGGGGAAAGCCTGATCGATCTGGTGCAGGAGCCGCTCGGGGCGGACGGCGTCATCCACATGAGCGCGCATCAGGGGGGATCGCCCTACAATTGCGCCATCGCGCTCTCCAGGCTTGGCAACGACACGGGCTTTCTTTGTCCGATCAGCAAGGACGGCTTCGGCACCTATCTGCTTGCCCCGCTGGACCAGGCGGGCGTCAAGCCGCTGCTGCCGGAGCGGGTGTTCGCGCCCTCGACGCTGGCGGTGGTGACGCTCAATGCCAAGAAAGAGGCGCAATACGAATTCTACCGGGGCGCCGACAGGGCCTTCAACGCCGAGGGCCTGATCGCGGCGCTGCCGGAGAAGCTCGACCTCTACCAGATCGGGGGCTTCTGTCCGATCGAGCCTGAGGACGCGGCGATCTGGGCGGATGTGGCCATCCATGCGTTGCGCAAGGGCGCGGTGCTTTCGATGGACCCCAATGTGCGGCCGTCGCTGGTCAAGGATTTCGACGCCTACAAGCGGCGGCTCGATGCCTTCCTCGACCTGGTCCACCTGGTCAAGCTGTCCAAGGAAGATCTCGAGGCGCTCGACGCGGCCAAGCCGATCGAGCAGCACGCCAGGGAGCTCTTGGCGCGGCCCAATTGCGAACTGGTGGTGGTGACGCTGGGCGACGAGGGATCGGTGGCCTTCACCGAGGCCGGCACGGCGCACGCCGGCATCTATTCGCCGCCGGTGTTCGGCGACACGGTCGGAGCCGGCGACAGCCTGATGGCCGGTATCCTCACCATCCTGGGCGAGCAGGGACATCTGCAGCCGGGGCGGTTGCGCAAGCTCGACCAGGCGGCACTCGAAAAGGTGCTGCGGTTCGGCGCGGTGGTTGCCGGTCTCAACTGCGCCCACAAGGGCTGCAATCCGCCGACGCGCGGGGAGGCTGACGCGGTGCTGCACCAGTCCGATTAGCGCGCCTGGCCACGCCGCCCTGGTATTTCGAGATGGCGTATTTCCGGAGCGCCATGGGCGAAGCCGCCACCGACGAGACGTCGCGGTGGACGGACGAGGATTTAGCGGCGGTGGCGGCGTATCTGCCGGGCGGGGAGTAGGCTATTCTTCGAGGAGCCGCCGTGTGATGCGCCGGGCGCCGTGGAAGATGCCGACAACGTCAAGCGTTTCCGCGCCGATCCGATAGCACACAACGTAGCCCTCGACGACATAGCTGCGGACGCGGCGCCCGAGATCGTCGCGCCGCCGCCCCGCCTCCGGATTGTCGGCCAACAGAACAAAAATATCCGAGAAACGGTCCACAATGCCGTCCGCGGCGGCGATGTTGTTTTTGGCGACGTACAGCCAAATTGCGGTCTGGTCCCTTTGCGCCTTGGCGCTCAGGCGAACCCTAGGCGGCATCCGACTTTGCGCGCTCGGCAAGGATACGACGTCCCTCGCGCTTTATCTCTTCTGGATCCCAAGGTTCAAAGGGCCCTCTGAGACCTTCGGCAATCTCCAGCCGGAGAGCTTCAAGCTCGATCCCGCGCGTAGCTTCACGCCCCTCGAGAAGCCGAAGTGCGTCGCGCACGACTTCGCTGGCGCTGGCATAGCGGCCGCTCTTCACGAGCTCGCGGATGAAGGCTTCGTAGTGATCGCCGAGGGTGTAGCTGGAAGGCATCATGGGACTCCATTTCACGCAATTATATCACTTAATGATATTCGGGCAAATACGGATGGCGGTTGGCGAGCGTAGAAAGATACCATTGGCGTCCGCCATCACCGATGCGACGGAGTACCTCCGAGGACTGAAACTCAGGCGCTCGCCCTGATCTCCAGCGCTTCCTCCAGCGTCATCTCGGTATGATGCTCCCAAGCCGGGTCGGGATCGGGGAAATCGGTGCGGAAGTGGCCGCCGCGGCTCTCGGTGCGCTTGAGCGCGGCGGCGGCGACCAAAGTC
>JAUXUM010000085.1 GCA_030680995.1 Devosia sp. | reverse complement strand
TGCCGGTCTCGATGCGGTCGGGGATCACCTCGACTGTCGCTCCGTGCAGGCTTTCGACGCCTTCGACGGTGAGCGTACGAGTGCCTGTGCCGGAGATGTTGGCGCCCATCGCGACGAGGCACTCGGCGACATTGGTGATCTCGGGCTCCATGGCCGCATTTTCGATCACCGTGGTGCCGCGGGCCAGCGTCGCCGCCATCATGATGGTATGGGTCGCGCCCACCGACACCTTCGGTAGCGTGACCTTGGCCCCGATCAGGCCGCCCTTGGGCGCCGTGGCGACGACATAGCCCTCGTCGATATCGATATCGGCGCCCAGTGCCTTGAGGCCGTAAAGGAAGAAGTCGACCGGCCTGGTGCCGATGGCGCAGCCTCCGGGCAACGAGACGCGGGCGTTGTGCTCGCGGGCAAGCAGCGGCCCGATCACCCAGAAGCTGGCCCGCATCGCCGAGACCAGCTCATAGGGCGCGGTGGTATCGACGATCTCGGCGGCATGCAGCGTCATGCGCTGGCCGTCCATCTGGTCGGTGGGCGCGCGCCGTCCATGCACGGCGATGTCCACGCCGTGGTTTTCCAGGATACGTTCGAGTTGCTTGACGTCGGCGAGGCGCGGTACGTTTTCGAGAACCAGCGGTTCCCTGGTCAGGAGCGAAGCGATCATCAGCGGCAGGGCCGCGTTCTTGGCGCCCGAGATGGGGATCTCGCCCCGGAGTTCGTTGCCGCCGATCAACCGAATGCGATCCATGTTCTAGTCCCGGTAGCGGGGCCGCACCGGCCCGTGTTGAGGCGTGGTATCCGAACCGGCAGGTGCGGACAAGGCAGGCGCCGTGCCGCAGTCAGCCTTGCTTCCCGCCTCCCGGCGGATTGTCCGCATCGGAACGTCGAGCCGCGGAATCGCCCTGCGTCCGCTCCCTCGCCTGCCCCTTGCGGCGCTTGAGGTTCTCCCGGAGCTTTGCGGCTAATCTTTGCTCACGTGCCTTGGCTTGATCTGATTTTGACATGAAAGCGTTAACCAATTCGGGCCGGGTCGAGCGCCCTTCCCTAGGCGCTTTTTGGCCTTGCGTCGAGAATGACCCTGTGGCAGTAACCGCGCGACGCCGCAGGGGCAGCCTTCGCTCCGCCATGCGCGTTCGGCTGCCGTAGCTCAGTGGTAGAGCACCCCCTTGGTAAGGGGGAGGCCGACAGTTCAATCCTGTCCGGCAGCACCATCCCAACCTGTTGAAAACCCGTAACTATCGGATTTTGCTACCTGTTTTGCCGCCGATGGTGATACACACAGGTGGCCCACATGGTTCTTTCTATGCCCTCGCCCCTGGGGCGTCCCGCGGGACTATTCCGAGGCAATATTGTGGTACCGCAGGGCCGCCCAGCAGGGGCTTGCCAGTGCCCAGTACAATTTGGGCGTCCAGTATCGCTACGGCACCGGTGTGCCAGAAAATGTTGCTGAGGCGATCAGGTGGTTTCGGTTGGCAGCGGAGCAAGGTTTTCTGGGCGCCCAAACAAGCCTCGCCGCGCTATATGACTTTGGACTTGGCGTTACGAAGGACCATGGTGAGGCAGCCAAGTGGTGGCGAATGGCCGCCGAGCAGGATGATCCAGGTTCTCAAGTCTTTCTCAGCCTGAAGTACGAGGATGGGGAGGGCGTGCCGCAGGACTATGTTCGAGCGGCACCAGGTCAAGGTTGAGTACCTGACGCCCGCGCCCGAGCAGATAGGGCACCACGTGACGTCCGGCCTGGCGGCTGCCGCCGGTAAAAACGATTCGCGTGCTCATGAGATACCCTGGGAATGCGTTCGTTCTGGAGCCGGGTCGCCCGTGCTAGGGCATCATCATGCCGCCGTTGACCTCGATAGTCTGGCCGATGATGTAGCCCGACAGGTTCTCCGAGGCGAGGAAAAGGTAGGCCCCGACGCAGTCCTCGGCGACCCCGAGCCGCCCCTGCGGGATCGTGGCCAACTGGGCCTGCAACTGGGCGGGCGTAGAGTAGCGCTCGTGGAAGGGCGTGGTGATGACGCCCGGGGCGACGGCATTGACGCGGATGCCAAAGGGGATCAGCTCCTTGGCCATGCCGCGCGTCACCGTCGCCACGAACGCCTTGGAGGAGCCGTAGACGCCGGCGCCGTTGCTGCCGCCGTTGCGGGCCGCGATCGAAGTGGTGTTGATGATGAAGCCGCCATGCTCCTTGAGATAGGGGATGGCGGCGCGGCTCGCCGCGATCACCGAGCGGCCGTTGAGGTCCATCACCGCGTCATAGTGTTCATCGGTCATGTCTTCGTAGCGCACGCGCGCCACCATGCCCCCGGCATTGTTGATGAGCCCATCGAGGCGCCCGAAGGCCGCAGCGGTGTTTTCCACCGCCCTTTTCATCTCGAGCGACTTGGTGGCATCGGCGCGCACCAGCGCCACCTTGCCCCCGGCTGCCTCGATCGTGCCGGCAAGCGCCTGCGCCGCGTCCACGCTCGAATTGTAGTGCAGGCCGACCGACGCGCCCTGTGCGGCGAAAGCCGTTGCCAGGGCGGCGCCGATGCCGGTGGAGGCCCCGGTGATCAGCACAGCCTTGCCGGCAAGGTCCGGGATGACGAGTTTGGATGTGGACAATGACTGCTCCTGTGGTCGTCAAATCGTTCTAGCACGCCTTGACGGACGGGCTAACACACTACGCATCCGTGGTCTCCGGGATCAAACGTCCCAGGTCGGAGCCCAGTCACCGTCCACCAGGCGCATGCCCCTGTCGAGCGCGGCGATCTGGCCGACTTCATCATCCGTCAGCTTGATCTTGCGCGCCTCGAAGTTGGAGACGATGCGCTCCTTCTTGCCCGACGAAGGGATGACGATCATGCCCCTGGCCATGAGAAAAGCCAACGCGACCCGTTCGCCGGTGGCTCCGTGCGCCTTGCCGATCCGCTCGAGGACCGGGTCGCCGACCACGCGGCCGCGCGCCAGCGGCGAATAGGCGGTAATCGGAATGCCAAGCTTCTCGCAATGTTCGGCGACGGGCCGGTTCTGCATGTAGACGTGGCACTCGACCTGGTTGGTGGCGATCTTGCGATCGCCCAGGAGGCGGATCGTCCCGTCGATCAGCGCCTTGGTGAAATTCGACACCCCGATCCGCGTCGCCAGCCCCGCATCGAAAACCTCGGCGAACTGGCCGATGTAGGCTTCCAGCGGATACTGATTGCGGATCGACGGCCAGTGCAGCAGCAACAGGTCGACCCGTTCGGTCTGCAGTTTCTCGAGGCTCCGCCGCACCGACGGCATGATCTGGCCCGGTCCGAAATTCTCGGGTTTGACCTTGGTGGTGATGAAGATGTCCTTGCGCGCAACGCCGCTGTCCTTGATGCCGCGAGCCACCTCCTGCTCGTTGTCGTAGCCCTGCGCGGTGTCGATGTGCCGGCAACCCGCCTCGAGTGCCCAGATCACACCGTGATAGGCCTCGTCGCCCGGCCTGTTCCAGGTGCCGTAGCCCATCTGCGGGATGCCCGCCACCATCGGTTCAGTCTGCATGCGATTCTTCCTTTCAGCGGCACAGCCATGATCATGAGCCTTGTGTGCAACAGCACGTTGGGCGGTTCCATCTTTTGGGTGTCCTCTTCGGCCGACTCGACTTCCGAGGTTGAGATTGCCGCTGGCGACGCTCGGGCCATTGAATGCGGCAGCAAAAATCCAGCGGAGATTAGCGTTAATCTGCTTCGTTGCGGCTAATCTTTCAATAGGATTTTGCGCCGCTCCGTGCGGCGGGCGAAATCCAACGTATCACGAGCGTCGCCGCTCCTGATTAGGGTCAAGACGCCGCCAGGCGACGCGCACCAGACTGCCACCGACCGACGGAGGCCCCAGAGTGCAACGATATCAAATTTCGGCGAAACGGCTCGGCCCGCATGGCAGCGTCGCGACGACCAAACAGGCCGAAGTCACCTTGGATGCCGATCTGGCGGGGCGTCGGGACGCCTTCAAGGAATGACCACCGGCTTGAACTGCTCCACACCAACGTGCGCAAGTTCGGCACCATCTGCAATACCGTCTCTGGCGGCACCAAACTGTCCGGGATCCCGAGGAGAAAATCGTGAACCGCCCGCACACCCATCCCGAAGCCCACCAGGTCTCGCGCATCGGCTGGCTGCGGGCAGCCATGCTCGGGGCCAATGACGGCATCGTTTCGACCGCCAGCCTGATCATCGGCGTCGCCGCCGCCAATGCCGCGCGGGGCGAGATTCTGGGCGCGGGAGTCGCAGGTCTGGGCGCGGGCGTAATGTCGATGACGGCCGGCGGTGTCGCGGCTGCCATCGTCGCCGCGGCGCAGCAGCGGTCGATCCTCGTCTCCAATCCCGCACAGGTCCGGCAGGTTCCCGGCCCGCGACAGGGTCGGCTGGTGACGGCCCAGGGATCACGAACCCACTCCCGGCAGCGAATGCCGGTGCCGGTATCAACATGGCAGCCGTGGACGGCCGGTGCAGCGTTCGATGCTGATGGCGTCCAACTCCGTTATGGCAATCGGAAATGGCCGGTGGACCGGGAAGACCAATACCGAGCCATTCAGAGGGCGAGCGCGATAGCTTGGGCGAGGCTATTCGGCATACCATTGATCACGGCGTTTGACGCACCCGAACTGTAGCAGGGCCTCATCAGGCGGAGCTGCGTCAGTCCTTTGTCCAGTCCTCGATGCGCAATCCCTCGACGCGCCCGAACTCCCCGACATTGTTCGTGACGAGGATCAGATCGCGCGCTTTCGCCTGCCCGGCAATCAGCACGTCATAGGGTCCGATCGGCGTTCCCTTTGCAGCGAGGGCAGCGCGAATTTCGCCCGATGTTCGGGCATCCTCCAGTTCGAATTCAACGAACACGAAATCTGCCAGCAACAGGCGCAGCGTCTCAAGGTTGAAAGAAACCCTTTGGCTTTTGTAGGCGCCGAAATACAGTTCATGAACGACGACCGTTGAAACGCCGATCGTCCCCTCGCTACTTTCGAGCACGCGGCTGACGAGGCCTTCGGACTTCTGGCCGATCAGGGAGATAACGGCATTCGTGTCGAGCAGGAATTGCATCAGTTGAACACGTCATCGAGGCCCGGGCGGTCCTGGTTTGCGGGTTGTTCCCGTCCACCTGCCATGAAGTCTTCGCTCGTGCCCCGGGCCAGGGCGGCGCGCAGCGCGGACCATGCGGGACCAGCATCGACGTGCGGTCTAAGGATAATCGCATCGCCCTCGCGTGAGACCTCGACCTGCTCGACGTCGAAGCGGAACTCTTTTGGGAGTCGAACGGCCTGGGAATTGCCCGAACGGAAGACCTTTGCATATCGGGGCATGGATGCGCCTCCTTCTTCAAACAACGTATCTACATCAACGTATATACGTCATCTCGCTCTGGATTGGAAGGAGTACGAGGGGCAACTGCGAGCGTTGCGAAACGACGCTGCAACGCCAAGGTGTGAAACGGCGCCACGGCGCAACCCCAGCCGCCTCCGAGATTTCAATGGTTTACTTTGCCGGTCGGCGTCGAAACCCCACGCCGATTCTCAGCCGCCAGCGAGATCGCCGCCAACGGGGCGCTGATCGAGATTGCCCTCGCCGATAGGTCCAAGGTCGGCGAGTTCGAGGCGCTGCTGGCGAGTCAGCGTTTGTCTGGCGCTACCTTCAGGACCGAAACAGCCACTTCGCTGTTGTGTACATATTCACTTGAGTCCGGCTGCATTTGAACGAGTTGGATGAACAAAAGGTCCGTCAGAGTAAGTTGCGCATCCCGAGCCGTAATGGACGAAGAGCGAACGCGATCTTCATCCGCCACGGTGTGCAGGCAAATGTCGGCAACCTGGCTCAACGGGTTGTCCCGCAGTCCGGTGACGGCAATCACCGTTGTGCCGCACTGCCGGGCAAGTTCGGCTATCCGCAATGTCTCGATGCTGGTTCCTGAATAGGAGAGCGCGAACAATACGTCCTCTGGCCCAAGCGTAGACGCATTAGCCATCTGCACGTGACTGTCGCTGTCGTGCAGCACGTTACGGCCGAGCTTCATCAGTTTGTACGAGAAATCACGCGCCACCAGCGACGAAGCGCCGACGCCCGCCAGATGGATACGGCGTGCCTTGTTCAGCATCTCCAATACTCTGCCGATGTCGTGTTCGTTGTTCGCCGAGACTGTCTGCTGCATCGACAGAAGTTTGCTGCCGATCAATTTCTGCAGGATCGTCAAATAGCTGTCTCCCACCTCGATGGAGCCATGTATCATTCCGGTCGGCACTTGCCATTCTTGCGACTTCGCTTTGCTGACCGCGAGCTTGAACTCCTGATAGCTGGCGTAACCGAGCTTCTGGCTGAACTTGACGACGCTTGACTGGCTCCTGCCGGTCTGGGCTGCGAGCGCTGCGGTGGACAGGCGCAGCATCTGGTCCGGGTTCTCGACGATATATTGCCCGATCTGGCGATCGGCGGGGGCCATGACGTCGAGCTTGGCAAGTATCTTCTTCAGTACCGACATGCTTTCCTCTGCAAAGTGCAAGACAGGGCCGTGCGCTCCGTAACTAACATCGACGGGTTGCAGGATAACAATTGGCCCCTGGCCGACAACCACGTCTCCATAACATACGCTCAGGCAACGGCTTTTGCCCGACAGGCCAGGGACGAGGGTGCCCGCCTGGAAGATCGGGGCCTGCGTGACGATGCCAAGCGAAGGATTGGGGTATTCCGTCCGCTATCGACGGCCAGGATTGAGCAATCAGCTCCCGGAACTTGGCATGCGTTCGGGGTCACGATTCGTCGCATTAGGAGCCCTTTGCAAGCGCGAATTCGCCAGCGTGAGGGTTTGCGCGCAAGACGCCCGGCGATCTCGGCTCCCTTGAGATCAGGTCCAAGACCCATGGACAAACCGCGGATAGTCGGCGGGCAAAAGCAGCAGGGCCGCTGCTGCGATCATGGGCGCCTCACCAAGGAATATGATATTCCAAAATCTTCTTGACGAAAGGAATAAACGATTTTAGCGTTGTTTGCAATTATCCAGCAACGCTGCGCTTTGCACCTGCGGACAAGGGTCGGGTTGCGGTCGCGTCACGTCCAGGTTTCACCTGACGGCAAGCCGGAATATCGAGAGGGAGCGGATGAGCGAACAGGGGTTGATATCTGAACTCGAGCGTTTGGTGTCCGAGGGCCGGAACCCGAAAACGTTCGATATCGACCTGCTGCCGACCGTCGACATCCTGAGCAGGATCAACGAGGAAGACCAGAGCGTTCCAATTGCCGTCGGGAAGGTCATCCCGGAAATCGCGTTGGCGGTGGAGCGCATTGTCTGTGCTTTTCAGAAGGGCGCCCGGCTTGTCTATATGGGGGCCGGCACAAGCGGTCGGCTGGGGGTTCTCGATGCCTCGGAATGTCCTCCGACCTTTGGCGTGCCCGAAGGCATGGTCCTCGGCCTGATCGCAGGCGGTCGCGACGCCTTGGTGCGGGCGGCGGAGGGCGCCGAAGATGAACCGCAAGAGGGCGTCAAGGCGCTGCAGGACATCAGGCTGACCGCCGACGATGTGGTTGTCGGGATCGCGGTCAGCGGACGCACGCCCTATGTCATCGGCGGGTTGCGCTACGCAAAGCAGGTAGGGGCGACAACCGTCGCCCTGTCCTGCAATCACGCATCGATCATCGGCGGTATCGCAGACATCGCCATCTCGCCGGTTGTCGGCCCGGAAGTCCTTACGGGCTCGACCCGGCTGAAGGCGGGAACCGCGCAGAAGCTCGTCCTGAACATGCTGACCACCGCCAGCATGATCCGCATCGGCAAGAGTTACCAGAACCTGATGGTGGACGTTCACCCCAGCAACAAGAAACTCGTCGCCAGAGCCTCCCGAATTGTGATGCAGGCCACCGATTGCACGGCGGAACAGGCGCGACAGGCACTCGACCAGACGGAAAACGATGTGAAGCTGGCGATACTGATCACGATCACGGGAATGGAAGCAAAAGAGGCCCGCAAGGCTTTGCTGAATGCGGGGGGATTTCTCCGCACCGCGATCAGCGGCAGGACCGCGTGAGGCCAAATGGAAGTTGGGCCGATGCAGCGGCGGCGGCGGGCCGGGACGAACCGCGAAGACGGCAAGGCACGAAATTCAACTCAGCATGGGAGAAGTGAATGGTAAAGCAACTTACGAAAAAGCTACTTTCAAGCATTGCCCTCGCGGCACTGCTTGGGACCGCGGCGATCTCGACGCCGGTGAGTGCGGCGACGCTGCGCATGGCCTGGTCGCAGGACGCAACGGGCCTCGACCCACACACGCAGACCGCCTTCTCGTCGATCCGGCTGCTTGAGCTGATCTACGAACCGCTGGTGCGGCTCGACGCCGGCCTGCAGATCGTCCCGGCTCTCGCCGACTCGTGGCAGTTCTCGGCGGACGGGTTGGAACTGACGTTCAAACTCAATCCGAAGGCGATGTTCCAGAGTGGCGCGGCAGTGACGTCGGCGGACGTGAAGGCATCGTTTGAACGGGTTCTCGACGAGGCAACGGGTGCTGCGGCGCGCGCCAACTTCCTGTCGATCGCCGGCATCGACACACCCGATGCCACCACCGTGGTGTTCAAGCTCTCGCACCCGGATGCGCCGATCCTCGCGGCGATGGCCGGGATGAACGCCGCCATCGTCCCCGCCAGCGAAATCGCCGCCGGCACGATCGGCACCAAGGCGATCGGCTCGGGCCCGTTCAAGTTGGAGAGTTGGGATCCCAACTCCAAGGAAGTTCTGGTCGCGAACCAGGACTGGGCCGGAGGGGCGATTGGTGTCGATGGCATCGACATCAGCGTGCTGCCCGATGAGACGGCAATCCTCGCTGCACTGCGTACCGGGCAAATCGATTTCGCGCTCCTGAACGATCCGCTGGTCGCCACGCTGGTTCCGCGAGAAGACGGCCTGCAACTGAACCGCATGCCGAGCATCGACTATCACGTGCTGCAGCTCAATCCGTCGCGCGAGCCGATGACTCAATTGGGCGTGCGTCAGGCGATTTCCTGCGCCATTGACCGGCAGGATGTGCTGGACACTGCATCACTTGGCGAAGGCAAGGTCACCGGCCCGCTGACGATCCCGGCCTTTGCGTCCGACCCGAGCCAGCTGTTCTGCTACCAGCGTGACGTCGAAAAGGCCAAGAAACTGATGGCCGACGCAGGCTATGCAGGTGGCTTTTCGGCGAGCGTGATTGCCGCGACCGGCGAACCGGCCACGGCGGCGGCTGAAGCCCAGGTCATCCAGTCGCAGCTCGCGGAAATCGGCATCAAGCTCGACATCAAAATGATGGAACTCAATGTCTATATCGACGCTTGGCTGAAAGGTGATTTCGACATGGCCGTTGCCCTGAATGGCGGCCGGGCGGACCCCTACACGATGTACAACCGCTACTGGACCAAGACCGGAAACCTGCAGAAGGTTTCGAACTTTGCCGACGATACGCTCGACAGCCTGTTGCAGAAGGGACGGGTGGAAACCGATCCCGCGGCACGCAAGGTGATCTTCGGGGAATTCGAGAAGGATATTTCCGAAAAGTCGCCATGGATCTGGCTCTACAGCTCTTACAGCTATACGGCTCAGCAAAAGACTGTCTCGGGCTTCGTCCCCTCGCCGACCGGTTCTCTGTTCAGCCTCAGCAGCGTCACCATCCAGCAGTAGCCGACCCCGGCGTCGGACGCCCAACCATGCCTCTGAGGTCTGCATCGAATGAACTACCTGACGCGACGACTTGTGACGTTTCCTTTCGTCTTGATTGGAGTGTCCAGTCTCGTGTTCGTCGCGATCAGGATGGTTCCTGGAGACTCGATCACGGCAATGCTGGGCACCGACGCCGGCCTCCTCACGCCCACGCAGCGTGAGGCCCTCGCCGTCTATTTCGGCATCGACCAGCCCTGGTTCGTCCAGTATGGGCGCTGGCTGCTCGGCCTCTTGCAGGGTGACCTGGGCATCTCGGTCACCTACGGCAAGCCGGTATTCGAAGTTATCCTCAAGCGTTTTCCGCTCACACTCGAGCTCGCGCTGCTGTCCATGATCATCGCGCTTTCGGTTGGCGTGCCGGCGGGGGTTTTTGCCGCTACCCACAATGAGCGACCATCGGATCTTGCGGTGCGCATAGTCGCGATGATCGGCCAGTCGACGCCGAGCTTTGTCCTCGGCCTGCTGATCATCTACGCGCTGTCCGCCGGGTTCGGCGTGCTGCCCATTATGGGTGAGTTTTCGCCGTTGTGGCAGGATCCGCTGGCGAATCTGAGCCAGCTGATCTTCCCTGCCATCACGCTTGGCTTTGCCTTCGCGGCGTCGGTCACGCGCATCTCGCGCTCGGCCATGCTTGACATACTGAGCGAAGATTACGTCAGGACCGCGCGCAGCAAGGGTGCCTCGTCCCGCAGCGTCACCTGGCGGCACGCCTTGCCCAATGCGCTGATCCCGGTCGTGACGCTGAGCGGCATCGAGTTCGGCTACCTGCTGGGCGGCGCCGTCATCGTCGAGCAGATTTACGCGCTGCCAGGTCTCGGGCGGATGGTCCTGGGTGCGATCCTGCAGCGCGACTACGCGCTGGTGCAAGGGACCGTCCTGTTCATCGCCCTCAACTTCATGATCGTCAACCTCCTGGTTGATCTGGCCTATTTCGCGCTCGACCCGCGTATCCGGCTCAGGGATCGCTGATGCGTATCTTTCGAGCCATCTTCGCCCATACCAGCGGCAGGATCGGTGGGACCATCGTCCTGCTCTACCTGTTCATCGCCGCCCTCGGTGCGCTGGGACTGACGCCTCATGATCCGCTGATGCAGTACCGGGTCGACCGGTTAATGGCGCCCAATGCCACCTACTGGATGGGCACGGACCTGTTCGGCCGTGATCTGGCAAGCCGCCTGATGACGGGGATCGGCCAGTCCTTCACGGTGGCCTTCTTCTCCGTCGCGGTCGCAACCCTGGCCGGGACGGCCCTCGGGCTGACCGCCGCCTGGTTCGGGCGCCTCTGGGACGGCGCCGTGATGCGCAGCATGGACGTGCTGCTGGCGTTCCCGGCGATCCTGCTGGCCATGTTGATCGTGGCGGTTTTCGGGGCGGGAACATGGAACAGCATCGCCGCCATCGGCATCGTCTACACGCCCATCTTCACACGCGTGGTGCGCGGGCCCGCGCTGTCGCTCAAGACGCGGGAATTCGTCGATGCCGCGCGCACCTTCGGCAGCAGCGGCAGGTATATCCTGACCCGGCATCTGCTGCTCAACCTGGTGGCGCCGTTGACGGTTCAGGTCACCCTGGCGCTGGCCTGGGCGCTGCTGACCGAGGCCGGGCTGAGCTTTCTCGGGCTGGGCACGCAGCCCCCCGCCCCATCGTTGGGATTGATGCTGAGCGACAGCCGCAACCTGATGGAGACAGCGCCCTGGCTGATGATTTTCCCCGGTCTGACGATCATGGCGAGCATCCTGGGCTTCAACCTGCTGGGTGATGCCCTGCGCGATATCCTTGATCCGAAAACGCGGAGGTCCAGGGCGTGAACCCGCTTCTGTCCGTATCCGGATTGCGCGTCGGTTTTGGGCGCAACCCAGAGGCCAACGAGGTCGTTCGCGGCGTCAGTTTCGATCTTGCTGCAGGCGAAACGCTGGCCATCGTGGGCGAAAGCGGTTCGGGCAAGTCCGTCACCGCGCTCTCGATCAACCGACTTGTCGATTTCGGCGGCGGGCGCATCCTTGGCGGATCCATCAAGCTGAGGCGCGCCGAAGACAGCGTCCTTGATTTGACGACCGCGACCGAGCGGCAGTTGACCCGCATCCGCGGCGCCGAGATCGGCATGATTTTCCAGGAGCCGATGACCTCGCTCAATCCAGTGCTGACGATCGGCACCCAGATCGAGGAATCTTTCCGTCTGCATCGCGGCCTGACGGGCCGGCGGGCCACCGCGGCGGCCAGGGATGCACTTGAGCGCGTGCGCATTCCCGATGCCGCGCGGCGTTTGAACTATTACCCGAACCAGCTGTCGGGCGGGATGCTGCAGCGCGTGATGATCGCCACTGCCCTGGCCTGCAGCCCGCGCCTTCTGATTGCCGACGAACCGACAACGGCGCTGGATGTGACGGTGCAGGCGCAGATCATGGCACTGCTTGCCGAGTTGAAGCAGGAAACCGGCATGTCGATGATCTTCATCACGCACGATATCGGTCTGGTCGCGGGCATCGCCGACAAGGTCGTGGTGATGCAGAACGGACAAGCAGTCGAGCAGGGGGAACTGAGCCAGATCCTCGACCATCCGCAGCATCCCTACACGCAGCATCTGCTGCACGCCGTGCCGCATTTTGCCAGCGGCCGCTCGACCCGCTCCGACGGGCCGCGCGGGAACATGGAGCCAGCGGCGGCGGCGCTGAAAGTCCAGGACCTCATGGTGCGGTTTCCGGTAACGGGTGGCTTTTTCGGCCGCGCCACCGGCGCCGTCCATGCCGTGGAAGGCGTGGATTTCGATCTGATGCCGGGTGAAACTCTCGCCATCGTCGGCGAAAGCGGCTCCGGCAAATCCACTACCGCGCGGGCAATCCTGGGCTTGGTGCGATCGCGCGGCAGTTTCACGATCGGCGTGCGACAGGCCGACGCCGGGCAAAGCGCGCGGCCGGTGCAGATGGTGTTCCAGAACCCCTATTCATCACTCAATCCCCGCCTCACGGTCGAGAGCCTGCTTGCGGAACCGGTCATTGCGACCGGCGGCCGGGTAAACGCGCAGACACGGGCGAAAATGGTCGCGCTGCTCGACCGCGTCAGCTTGCCGGAAAACAGCCTGGAGCGGTATCCGCACGAATTCTCCGGAGGCCAGCGCCAGAGGCTGTGCATTGCGCGGGCGCTCATGCTCAACCCGTCCGTTGTCGTGCTGGATGAAGCGGTCTCCGCACTGGATGTGTCGGTGCAGGCGAAAGTGCTGGAACTGCTGGTTGACCTGCAGCGCGACTACGGACTGGCCTATCTGTTCATCTCGCATGACATGGCCGTGGTGGAACGGATCGCCCACCGGATCGCGGTCATCTATGCCGGCCAGATTGTCGAGATTGGCGATGCCAAATCCGTATTGTCGGCGCCGCAGCACCCCTACACCAAGCGGCTGATTGCCGCCGTTCCGAGCATAGATCGCCGTCACGAGCATTATGAACTGGATACGCGCCAGGTGCCCTCGCTGGTGCGTCCACTGGGATTTGAGCCGGGCCGGGCGGAATGGACGCAATTCGGGCCGGATCACCGGGCGCGGGCAGAAACCTGACGGGATGGAGCAATGAACGTGGCTGACAGCGGTCAAACTCCCGCCGACCCCGACCGCCTCAGGCGGTTCGACCGTGCATTCCATCCCGTTGAAGCCGCCGTGGCGGATTTGCGCATTCCCGGCGCCGTGCTCGGAATTGTCGAGCGGGGCGGCGGACGGGTGGTTCGGGCAACCGGCTCGGCCCAACTGGTGCCAAAGGCGCGACCGATGCGGGTCGAGACTTGGTTCGATCTCGCCTCGCTCACCAAGGTCATTTTCACGACGCCACGCATCCTCGCCCTGGCCGAGTCCGGCGTCATCGACCTTGACGCGCCGCTGATCTCGGTGCTGCCCGATCTGCGCCAATATGATGACAAGGCCTGGGAACGGAAGGTGACCTTTCGGCAGTGCCTCGGACATCAGACGCCCTTTCCCGCCGTCGTGCCGATCTACACCTATGGGCGCGACGCGGACCTGTTGCGCGCCTTCATCCTGCAACGCGAGTGGCCGGCGGGCGATCCGGTCTATTCCGATATCAACTTCATCCTGCTCGGCCTGGCGATGGAACGGCTGAATGGCCAGACCATCCGCCAGATGGATCCGGGCGCCGGCTTTGCCTTTTCCGCCGACCCCGATGCCGCCGCCGCGACCGAGGACTGCACCTGGCGTCACCGCGTCCTTTCGGGCGAGGTCCATGACGACAATTGCGCGGCCCTGCAGGGCGCAGGCCATGCGGGTCTCTTCGGAACGGCGGGCTCCATCCTGGATTTCGCACAAGGTCTGCTGGAGGGAACCGCCGCGTCCGAGCGAGCCATTACGCTGATGCGCCAGCCCCTCTCCGCCACCCGAACCCATGGCTGGGAGCGGCCCCATGAGGGCTGGTCCGGTGGTCTTCTGTGCAGCCCCGGCACCATTGGGCATACCGGTTTTACCGGCACCGGGCTCTGGATCGACTTCGATCGCGGCAAGGCGTGGACCCTGCTGACCAACCGGATCCATCCGACACGCCATTTCGACAGTGGAATCGCATCGCTTCGCCAATTGGTTGGCGATCTGGTGAACGGAGCTTAGGAAACCATGACGCAACCAATCTGGGCCGTCGGTCTGATGACCGGCACCGTCCTTGACGGCAATATTGACGTCGCATTGGTCAAGACCGACGGCGACCGGATCGATAACTTCGGGACCTATCGGCTGGTGCCCTATCCGCAACGGATCCGCTCCCTGCTGGAGGAAACGCTGAATCAGGCCCGGGCATGGAATTTCACCGGGCCGGAGCCCGCGATCTTCCGCGAGGCCGAGGAGGCCCTGACCCGCGCGCAGTCCGAGGCCGTCAGGGGGTTGGCCGAAAGCCATGGCCTGACGATGGCCGATATCGGCGTTGTCGGTTTTCATGGCCAGACCGTGCTGCACCGCGCCCCGCGGCCGGGCCGGCTGGGCCAGACCCGGCAACTTGGCGACGGGGCATTGATGCACAACCTGCTGGGATGCAAAGTCGCCTACGACTTCCGCTCGGCGGATATGCGCGCGGGCGGGCAGGGCGCGCCCTTGTCGGCGGCCTATCACGCGGCACTACTGCGCAATGCAGGGTCGCATGGAGAGATATCGATCCTCAATCTTGGCGGCGTCGCCAATATCACCTGGTGGGATGGCGCGGACAATCTCGTGGCCTTTGACACCGGACCGGCCAACGCGCCCCTGAACGATTTCGTCAGATCGAAGGGTCTGGGCGATATGGATCGTGACGGCGCGCTGGCCCGGGCGGGAACCGTGGATGAGGCCCGCCTGGCCCGGCTCTTGCAGCATCCCTATCTGAGCGCGCCCTACCCGAAATCGCTGGACCGTTTCGATTTCGGTGCGGCGATGGCCGAAGGCATGAGCCCGCAGGATGGAGCCGCCCTTTTGACGGCGTTCACGGCTTCAGCCGTCGGCCGCGCGCTTGATCTGCTGCCGCAGCGCCCGAAAAAGCTGGTGGTCGGCGGTGGCGGGCGGCACAATCCAACATTGATGGCGATGCTGGCCGATCGGGCCAAGGTCGAAGTTGTCCCCGCCGAAACCTTTGGCTGGAGTGGTGACGCGGTCGAGGCCGAGTGCTTCGCCTTCCTCGCCGTCCGAGTGTTGCGCGGCCTGCCGATCAGCTTCCCCTCCACCACCGGCGTGCCGCAGCCGCTGTGCGGAGGGCGACTCGCCGGTTAGTCAGGCCGCCGGCAGCTTCTTTTGCAGGAAGATGCGGCTGCGGCCGACAGGAAAGTCCGGCAGAACGCCGAACGATCGATAACCCTGGCGCTCATAGGCCCTGGCCGCCACCGGACTGAACGTATCAATTAACGCACCATGGCAACCGCGTGCCACGGCTTCCGCTTCGGCAGCATCCAGCATCCTGCCGGCAATATGTTGGCCGCGCAGACGTTCATCGACCCAAAGCCACTGCACATAAAGCCAACCCCAGGCCGTATATCCCGATATGCCGCCGACAACCGCGTTGCTCTCGTCGCGTACGAATACAGCGAGCGCTTGCTTCCCCGAAGCCCCGACATCAGTGTCATTGAAGGCTGAAAGACGGTCTCCCAGAAAGGCGAGTTCGTGCGGATTGGGGTCGGCGGTTGTTTCAAGCGTTGTAGTCATTGCGCTGTCCTGGCGGGCTTGAGCTGGATATCCGCGCGGCGGCTATCGAAGGGAACATGTCCTGTAAAGTGGTGCAACCGTCTTGTATTTCGTACCAGACTTTCCGGGGGCGGCGGCAACTCATCAGTCTCCGAAGTGATGGAAGAAACCGGTCTCGACACCGATGTCGACCGTTCGCGGCTTGCGTGGAAGCGGTCGATGAGTTTGCCGATTTTCTTCTGCTTGCCCGGATGCGCCAGCGCCAGATCTTGAAGCTCTGCGAGGATCGCATCGATGGCGGCATACGGTTCATCGGAAGCCGGGGATAACCGTACCTGCCGCGCGTGCGCCGTCAGTTCCCGACGCGCCCTTTTCAACCACTGGTCGATCTCGGTCGGCTCGATCTCGTCGAAATACCTCATAGTGACCGCACCATCGCCCACCTCCTATTGCGCGGGCTCCGCTGACTCGCCCGGTTTTTGAGCCAAGGGGCGCAAGACCGCCAACGCCGCTGCTGTCGACAAGGTCCGAAGGACCAGCCGGTTCGATGCCGCCTCGGCCTCGAGATGGGCGATCAGTGTCTCCACCGTCACCATGCGACTTGCCGCAAGGAGTTCAAAAGTTGCCTGCCCGAGTGAGGCGCGCCAATAGAGGTGCCCATGGTCGGTCGTGTCAGGCTTGGCGCGCGCAGGGGGTTCGACCGGCTCCTCGTTATTTTCGCTCATAGTCTTCTTGGTCGTTCCCGGCGGAGCACGGCTTGGCCAAGATAGGCCGGAAGCGGATGCCACCTTCTGGTTTCTCCACCAGGCAAGTTAGGCAGCCGGCAGCCATGGAGTGATAGGAGACGGTCGCGGCAGCAGCAACAGCCGCGGGGAGATCAGGCGCCCTGCCGCACAAGAGCCTGCCGAATTCCTTTATTATTCCTTACTGGGACGCCGCTTCCTCGCAACACATGGAGCGTCCGACCACGATGCGCACGCGCGATGACAAGGTACCGGCCCGCAAGGTGTCACGTTCGATCCATGAAGGTGCCCGCGACATGGCCAGGGACATAGCCCGATCGGATGACGGCCAGACCTCACGCCGGCAGCGCAGGAAGGTCGAGAGCTGTTCGCCCACCTCAAGCGCATCCTCAAGCTCGGTCGGCTCCGACTACGCGGGCCAGACGGCGCCCGAAACGAGTTCCACCTCGCCGCCACCGCCCACAACCTCAGGAAACTTGCCAAGGTCCTCCCGATGCCGGAGCTGAAACCGGCATGAGGCAGGCGGCAGGCGGCAGACCACTGTCACCTTGCCCTGCTTCGAACAGCTGGCGCCAAGGAACGCTTGGGCAAGCTCTCCAGGATGGGGAATCCCACGCTGCGCTTTCTCCTCATCGCAACTGCGATGCAGAGCCCCGCCCCAAGAAGGCAATCCCCTGTGCGGCGGCCTTGTGCGTGTTTGACTTTTGTCAGTGCCCGTGACTAATGTCACCAGGATCGAACAACGAAGGATTATGCAATGGCGATCCGGCCCGCCGAGCAGATCATCCACAAAGCCGCCTGGCTCTATTATACCCACGGCCTGCGACAGGATGAGGTGGCCAAGCACCTTAATATATCCCGCGCCTCCGTCGCCATGTATCTGCGCAAGGCGCGCGAGACCGGCATCGTCACCATCTCGACCTCCAGCCAACTGTTCACCGACGACGTGCTCGCCCGCGAAACCGAGGACGCGCTCGGGCTCGACGCCGTCTGGATCGTGCCGGAGGACCGCACGGCTCTTGATGCTGCAGCCGAGATGCCGACCGTCGCGGCCGCCGTGTTCATCGAACAGGTCAAGAAGGGCGATCGCATCGGAGTGGCCTGGGGCCGCACTGTGTATCACATTGCCGACGTCATGCCCTATGTCGACCTGCAGGACGTCACCGTCGTCCAGCTCTGCGGCAATCTCGGCGCGCCCTACAATTACCGGCCCGACCAGTGCACCACCGAAATCGCCCGGCGGCTCAATGCCGAGGGCATCAACCTCTACGCACCGCTGGTGCTCTCCTCCGAGGAACTGGCCGCCGCGCTGATGGATGAGCCGGTGATCCGCGAGCAACTCGCGTCCATCTCGTCGTGCAACCTGGCGCTCTACTCGGTTGGCGGCATCGAGGCCGACAGCCACCTGGTGAAATGCGGCGCCCTCACCCCCGCCGAAATGGCCGCCCTCGGCCGGGCCGGCGCCGCCGGCGTCATCGCCGGGCGGCTGATCGACGCCGGCGGCCTGCTGATGGATTGCGCCTATAACCGCCGCTGCATTTCCGCCGACCTTGCCTCCATCCGCGCCATCGAAAAGCGCATGATGGTGGTCGAGGAGGCGCAGAAATTCGAACCGCTGGTCGCTGCCATCAAGGGCGGCCTCGTCTCTCACCTGGTGGTGACCACCTCCATGGCCCGGCGCCTGCTCGAGCGCTGGACCGCAGCCTAGTTTCTCAGGACAGTCATAGATGAAGAATCTCTGGATCGACGCCGACGCCGAAGCCTTGGTCGCGACATATGCCGAAAAGGGCGTCAACCGCGACCTGGCGCTGCGCACCTACACCACGCGCCTGCTCGGCGGCGAGCC
>JAUXUM010000076.1 GCA_030680995.1 Devosia sp. | reverse complement strand
ACATGATCGCCGCGCTGACCAAGATCGGCGGCACGCCGCCGGCGGTGGTCTGGCACAAGGACGCCGAGATCCCCGATGTCGACCTGATCGTCATCCCGGGCGGCTTCTCCTATGGCGATTACCTCCGCGCCGGCGCGATTGCGGCCCGCTCGCCGGTGATGGACGCCATCCACGAGCGGGCGGCCAAGGGCGTACAGGTCCTGGGCGTCTGCAACGGCTTCCAGATCCTCACCGAAGCCGGCCTCCTGCCGGGCGTACTGATGCGCAATGCTTCGCTCCGGTTCATCTGCAAGGAGGTGAAGCTTTCGGTCGCCAATGCCAATACGGCGTTCACGCGCGGCTACACACAGGACCAGGTCATCCGTTGCCCGGTGGCACACCACGACGGCAACTACTTTGCCGATGCCGAAACCCTCGCCATGGTCGAGGGAAACGGTCAGGTGGCGTTCCGCTACGCGGAGGGCACCAACCCCAACGGCTCGCTCAACGACATCGCGGGGGTGCTCAATGCGCAAAAGAACGTCCTTGGCCTGATGCCGCACCCGGAGAATTTGATCGAATCCGCCCATGGCGGAACCGATGGTCGCGACCTGTTCATGGGGCTATTGCAGCAAGTCGCCTAAGCTTCTGTCTTGCGCGTTTTCGCCGGCATTCTGGCCGGTCTTGCCGGCAAAGGCGTCGATTTCCGGCTGATCGTCCCGCCTTGGGTGGCGGCAACGGACACGCTAACGCTTCCCGACGCCCTCATCTATTTCTGGACCTTCTTCGTGCGCCACGGTCTGCTACGGCTGGCCGACCTGCCGCGGATGCCGCCGCCAGGCATGACCGATGTCGCCTGGGCGCTCGTCCGAGGCGCCGTCACCGGCGAATACCTTTGCGATGCCCTCGACGCGGGCAAGAACGGCCATGGGTACGCGGCAATCGGGGTACGTATTTCTAATCGTCGTCGCCGGATTTTGCGCCCTTGCCGCTTCTGCTGATAGAGTGCTCTTCCGCGTCAACAGAGCGTGAGTCCACCGATGCCGCTGCGCCGAGTCGTCACCCTCATCGTTTTCCTCATCGGCCTTGCGGCCTTGATCCTGCAGTTCAGCCTCACCATTCCGTTGCGGATCAGCAATGGCGACACTCCGCTGGGTGCCGTCGTCTTCTACTTTTCCTTTTTCACCATCCTCACCAATCTTGCCCTGGTCCTGATCTGCCTCTCGGATCTGGTCGCCACGCGCTGGCTGGCCTGGTTCTGCGCACCGGTCACGCGCGGCACGGCGGCTTCGGCAATCACGCTGGTGATGATCTTGTACTATCTGCTGCTGGCCGCACTCTGGGCGCCGGAAGGCTGGTTCAAGGTCGCCGACGTGACGCTGCACTATGTGACGCCGTGCCTCTACATCTTCTGGTGGCTCATCTTCCAGCCGCACGGGACGCTTCGAATTCGCGACATCCCGCTGATGCTCCTGCCGCCCCTGATCTACCTCGCCTATACGATGATCCGCGGCGCCATCATCACCGAATATCCCTATCCGATACTTGAGGCGCACAAGCTCGGCTACCCGCAGGTGGCGTTGAACGTCCTCCTTGTCGTGATCGGGCTGGTGCTGCTCTGCGGGGTCGTCGTAACCGTTGACAGACTGCTGGTCCGGAAGAACGCCGCAGCCGCCTTCTGACCCGCTGAAAAACGCGCCTTTTGTATCGCTCCGGGCCATCGCTTGGGTTATGGAGGGGCGCTCCCCCGACCGCAGCGGAATCAGCCCGGCCCATGACCTTCCAGAACAACATCGAGATCACGCCCGCCCTCGTTGCCGGCCATGGATTGAAGCCCGACGAATACCGGAAGATCCTTGCCTTGATCGGCCGTACGCCGACCTACACCGAACTGGGCATCTTCTCGGCCATGTGGAACGAGCACTGCTCGTACAAATCCTCCAAGAAATGGCTGAAGACCCTGCCGACGACCGGGCCGCGCGTGATCCAGGGACCGGGCGAGAATGCCGGCGTGGTCGATATCGGCGACGGCCAGGCGGTGGTGTTCAAGATGGAAAGCCACAACCATCCCAGCTTCATCGAGCCCTATCAGGGCGCGGCGACCGGGGTCGGCGGCATCCTGCGCGACGTCTTCACCATGGGCGCGCGGCCGGTGGCGGCGATGAACGCGCTGCGCTTCGGCGACCCCAAGCACGAAAAGACCAAGCATCTGGTTTCCGGCGTCGTCGCCGGGATCGGCGGCTACGGCAATTCCTTCGGCGTGCCAACGGTGGGCGGCGAAGTCGAGTTCGATGAACGCTACAGCGGCAACATCCTGGTCAACGCCTTCGCGGCCGGCCTCGCCGACACCGACAAGATCTTCTATTCCAAGGCCAGGGGCGTTGGACTGCCGGTGGTCTATCTCGGCGCCAAGACCGGACGCGACGGCGTCGGCGGCGCCACCATGGCCTCAGCCGAGTTCGGCGACGACATCGAGGAGAAGCGCCCAACCGTGCAGGTGGGCGACCCCTTCACCGAAAAGCGCCTGCTGGAAGCCTGCCTCGAACTGATGGCGACCGGCGCCGTCATCGCCATCCAGGACATGGGCGCGGCCGGCCTCACGAGTTCCTCGGTCGAGATGGGGGCCAAGGGCGATCTCGGCATCGAACTGAATCTCGACCACGTGCCGGTGCGCGAAGAGGGCATGACTCCCTACGAGATGATGCTCAGCGAAAGCCAGGAACGCATGCTCATGGTGCTGCACCCCGAAAAGGAAGCCGAGGCCCGCGCGGTATTCGAGAAATGGGAACTCGATTTCGCCACCGTGGGCCGCACCACCGATGATCTGCGCTTCCGCGTGCTCTGGCAGGGAGAGGAAGTCGCCAATCTGCCGATCAAGGACCTGGGCAACGAGGCCCCCGAATACGACCGTCCGTGGACCGCCCCGGTGCCCGCTCGGCCGCTTGATCGGGACGACGTCCCGCAGATGGACATCGCCGACGCGCTGCTGCGGATGCTCGGCTCGCCGGCGCTCTGTTCGCGCCGCTGGGTCTACGAGCAGTACGACACGCTCATCCAGGGCAATTCGCTGCAGCTACCCGGCGGCGATGCCGGCGTCATCCGCGTGGAAGGCCATCCCACCAAGGCGCTTGCCTTCTCCTCGGACGTCACCCCGCGCTATTGCGAGGCCGACCCGTTCGAGGGCGGCAAGCAGGCGGTGGCCGAATGCTGGCGCAATCTGACCGCGGTCGGCGCCGACCCGATCGCGGCCACCGACAACCTCAATTTCGGCAATCCCGAGCGGCCCGAGATCATGGGGCAGCTGGTGCACGCGATCAAAGGCATCGGCGAAGCCTGCCGGGCGCTGAGCTTCCCGATCGTTTCGGGCAATGTCTCGCTCTACAACGAGACCAACGGCCGGGGCATCCTCCCCACCCCGACCATCGGCGGCGTCGGCCTGCTGCCCGACTGGAGCAGGATGGCCCGTATCGGCTTTGCCGCCGAGGGCGAGCCGATCCTGCTCTTCGGCGCGCCCGACTGGTGGGGCACGCATCTGGGGCAATCGATCTATCTGCGCGACATCTTCGGCCGCAAGAACGGCCCGCCGCCGCCGGTCGACCTCGCGCACGAGAAGAAGGTGGGCGACCTCATCCGCATCCTCATCCGCGACGGCCTCGCCACGGCGGTGCACGATCTCTCCGACGGCGGCCTCGCCGTGGGTCTCGCCGAAATGGCGATCGCCTCGGGTATCGGGGCCGAGGTCAACCAGCTCGATGGCGGCGATCCGATCCCGCTGTTCTTCGGCGAAGACCAGGGGCGCTATCTGGTCACCATGAAACGCGAGCGGCTCGAGCACTTCTTCGAGGAGATCTATCCTTATGCCGGGGTCTTCGCGCCGTGGATCGGAACTACCGGCGGAACCGCGCTCAAGCTCGGCGAAGCGCGGCCGGTCCCGGTCGCCGAGCTCAAAGCCGCCTACGAGGGATGGTTCCCCGAGTTCATGAGGGGGGAATTGGAGGGACATTAGGCTGGGCAGGTGCATGCCCTATGCGCTAGCGTCATTTTCGCGTCGTTTTGTTCGCTATTGTGTGGGCCACAAAGGGAGATGAACGCTCATGACATCCAGTGGACGCCATGGCTTGGCCATGCTTGCGGCACTCGCGGCTCTTGGCGGCGAGGTTCTGGCGCAGGACCAGGCCCAGGTCGTCATCGACCGCGGCCTCACCGAGGATTTGCCCTATACCGCCATCTATCCCAATGTCCTGCACTCGGTCGATGACGGCAGCCCCGTGACCATCCTGACCCTGCGGCACCCAGAAGTCCCGCTGCAATGCGATGCCTTTGCGGTGGCGGGCGCGGGGGCCGGCTGGTCCGCCGAAGCCGCGCTGCGCAAGCTCGATGTCGCCGGCATCGAAGCGACCTGGGCGCCCGACTTTCCCGGCTTCCGCATCGTCTCCCACAGCGTCACCCGCTTTGCCAGCGGCCCGGCGCTGCTCTATGAGGGCGAGAGCGACAATTCCCCGCTCGGCATCCCGCTGCGCATCGTCCATGCCGAAGCGGTCGATGCCGGCCGGACCTATGCGATCGAATGCCTGATGGAAAAGAGCATCGCCGCCGACGCCCGGCCGCTGATCGACTTCTTCATCGCCAACTTCTCCACGCGCTCGGACGGGCAGTGCTGCATCAATCCGGCCGACGAGCGCGGCTGAGCCGATATTGAAGCGGTCCGGGTCCCGTGCCATATCATAAAAAGCACTCCCTTTTCACCGAGGCATGATTCATGGGCATGGCCGCCAACGAGATCGAACGCCGGATCAAGGCAGCGCTGCCCGATGCCAAAATCGAGATTCGCGATCTTGCCGGCGACGGCGAT
>JAUXUM010000069.1 GCA_030680995.1 Devosia sp. | reverse complement strand
GCAGGATGACGCAGCCCTGCGCCGCCCAGAATTGCTGCAGCGTCAGGATCAAACCCTGGAAGGATTGCCTGGGGTCCAGGTGTGCGGGCGAGGCGGTGTTCATCGACAAAGTCCAAATGGCTGGCGCGCGGAACCTAGTTTCTGCCGCCGGGGCGGTCAATGCCGGTCTTCATCGCTCTCGCCGGAGCGGAAGACGCCGTCTTTATTGCGTTTAAGTTCAATGACATCGGAGCGCTTGCGTTCGCGCAGATCGCGTTCGCGGCGGGTCTGGTCGACGGCTTTGAACTGGCCCTTCCAGTCGCGCCAGATCCTGCGGGCGCCCAGGAAGATGGCGCCGAAAATGACGACGAAAATCAGGATTCGGAGGAGGAGGTAGGTCACCGCTCAGAGCCCCAGCCGGGACCACAGCGCGCGGTCCTCCAGGGCGGCGACAGCATCGCGCGTGAGCGCTGAAAAGCCGAGGAACGGCAAAGAGATAAGCCCGCGCCTGGGCTCGATCGGCTTGAGCGAGATGTCCTTGCCGTAGCGCTCATGCAGCACCTGGTGCAGGTCGCCTATGGCGTCGACCAGCCCGAGCCCGAGCCCCCGCGCGCCGCTCCAGTACTCGCCGGTGAACAGCTCGTCGTCGGTGCCCTTGAGCTTGTTGCCCCGCCGCAATTTTACCCAATCGATGAACACATTATGAACGTCCAGTTCGAGCTGAATTATGCGATCGACGTCGACTTTCTTCTCGGGCAGGAACGGATCGAGGGTGGACTTGTTCTTGCCCGCCGTATGCACGCGGCGCTCGATGCCGAGCTTGCCGATGGCCTCGACGAAACCGAAGCCGGCAAAAATCACCCCGATCGAGCCCACGATCGAGGACGGATCGGCGATCACCTCGTCGCCGGCCACCGCGATGAAATAGCCGCCCGAAGCGGCGGCGTCTTCGACGAAGACCAGCACCTTCTTTTTATGCTCGTCGGCGAGGTCGCGGATGCGCTTGGAGATGAGCCGCGACTGCACCGGCGAACCGCCGGGCGAATTGACGATCACGGCGACGACCGGAGCGGATTTGACGGCAAAGGCGCGCTTCAGAAGCGGCGCCACGCCGCCGATGTTGAGCCGGCCGGGCCGCTGGTCCGAGGCAATGACGCCCTGCAGCCGCACCACCGGGATCACCGGTCCGCCGCGCCCCGTCAACCGCTTCAGCCAGCGGCCGAGCCGCGAAGAACTATCGTTCGCCATGCATCTCCCCGCAGCGATCAGCCAGTGATTTAGGCAATGCCGCCGGCATTTACCAGCCCAGACGGGCGTCGCCGCGGAAGATGGCGTCGAACTCGGGCCGGAAGCCGCGACCCGCGGGCTCGTGCAGGGCGCGTGAAGCAAGCAGGGTCAGCGGCGCCCGCGAGCCCTTGATGCCGCGAACCAGGACGCGGTTTGCGGGCTGCCCCTCGCGCGGAATTAACGGTAAGATGGTTATCCCCCCGAAACGAGCCCCGAACGCCCGCAGCAGGGGCGGCAGAGCCGCCGCGGCATGGATGAAGATGATCTCTCCGCCCGGGGCCGCGCTCGTCGCCGCGGCTTTGATCCAGAGGTCCAGCACCTCGGCCTGCATGTGGCGAGCGGCCGCCCGTCCGGCGGAAGGCGCCGTTCCCTGCCGTGGATCGAAGAAGGGCGGGTTGGCGATCACGCTGGCATAGTGATCGGCGCGGAGGCCGGCGGCGGCCCGCAAGGCGCTCTTGGCGGTGACGTCGAGGGTGAGGAGTTCGGCGCGCTCGGCAAAGCCATTGGCGGAAATGTTGAGCGCGGCGAGCGCCGCCATCTCCGCATCGGCTTCGACCAGGGTCGCGGTGAGCCGCTCATTGTGCGCCAGCGCCACCAGCGCGGCGGTCCCCACCCCTGCCCCCAGATCGAGCAGGGTGGCGGATCCGGGGTTCACCGAAGCCCCCAGCAGCACCGAATCCAGCCCGGCGCGGAAACCGTTGCCCGGCTGCGACACAATCAACCGCCCGCCCAGAAAGGCATCGCGCGTAAGCGATTGTTGTTTTACAAAATGTGAAGCGTGGTCTAGGGACATCGCACCAAACGGGCTCGTTCGCATCGAGGCATCATAAGGCCTCCCCCGTGCGACTCAACCGAATTTGCCTGAGGACAGGATGGCGTCATCGGCGGCAGCGGCGGCGAATGAAGCGAACGGCGCAGGCGCGCTCGACCGCCTCTTGACCGCGACCCAACCGGAAATGGAACGGGTCAATGCGCTGATCCTCATGCGCGCCAATTCCCATGTCGAAATGGTACCCGAGCTGGCGCGCTACCTGATAGAAGCGGGCGGCAAACGGCTGCGGCCCATGCTGACCATCGCGGCGGCGATGCTCTTCGGCCGGGCGAACGGCGCGCAGATCAACTATGCCGCGGCCGTCGAATTCATGCATAACGCCACGCTACTGCATGACGATGTGGTGGACGAGAGCGATCTCAGGCGCGGCCGGCCCGCCGCCCGCATGATCTGGGGCAACCAGGCGAGTGTCCTGGTCGGGGATTTCCTGCTCGGCCAGGCCTTCATGATGATGGTGGAGGCCGGCGATATCGAGGCCTTGGGCGTGCTCTCGAAGACGGCGGCCATCATTGCCGAGGGCGAAGTGTTCCAGCTGGCCAAGGCCAGGGACCTGAAAACCACTCCGGACGATTACGACCAGGTAATCCGCGCCAAGACGGCGACGCTGTTCCAGGCGGCAGCCGAAGTCGGCGCCATGGCGGGCGGCGCCGATGCGGCGGGGCGGGCGGCGCTGCGTGACTACGGCCGCGAGCTGGGGCTGGCCTTCCAGCTGGTGGACGATGTGCTCGATTATCGCGGCGAGAGCGGCGCCATGGGCAAGAATGCCGGCGACGATCTGCGCGAGGGCAAGATGACGCTGCCGGTGATCCTCGCTTTGGCCGACTCCAACCCGGCCGAAAGCGAGATCATCGTTGCCGCGCTCGGCCAGGCTGACGCCAATGAAACGGCACTGAGCCAGGTGGTGGCGATCATGAACCGCCACAACACTCTTGGCCGTACGCTGGACCTGGCGCACCGGCATGTACGGCTGGCGCGCGAAGCGCTGGCCCCGCTTCCAGCCTCGGCGATGAAGACACTGCTGAGCGATATCGTCGAGTTCTATGTGAACCGGGCGTACTAGTCGCGAACTCCGCTCCGCGCTTCGGAAACGGACTTCTATCGGCGATTTGAATTCCTGGCGCGACCCGGACGGGCCGTTCTCTGCCGCATCCGCCCGCAGCGACGCCCGGTGCCGACCAGCAAGCTTCGCAGGCAAGCTGCCATTTATAGGTTCACGCTATGCAGATCGGCCACGGGGCAAGCGCGGTTATGGCCGACGCCGAGGCCAATCAGGCCCTGAAGCCTAGGGCAGGATCACGGGCGCGGCGGCGACCCAGTAGCCCGGCCACCGCGCGCGCAGATCGTGCGCCGCCTGATGCGCCTGGGCGCCCGAGCCGAAGAGGCCGAACACGGTGCCACCCGAGCCCGACATGCGGGCGAGCATGCAGCCGTCGATCCCGGCCATGCGCTCGATGAGCTCGCCGATGGCGCCGACCATCGAAATGGCCGGCAATTCCAGGTCGTTGCGGGTCTCGGCCAGCCATATCCCCAGTTGCGCCGGGCGGGTCAGCGGCTGCGGCAAGGCCGGCATGGGTGGGTTCTTCCGGCTCTCGAGACGGCGGAAGACGTCGGCGGTGACCACCGGCACCAGCGGATTGACCAGGACCAGGTGACAGGCGGGAAACCGCCTGAGCGGCGTGACGATCTCGCCGACGCCGCGCAGTTCGCAAGGGCGCGAACCGAGACAGGAAGGCACATCGGCGCCCAGCTCGCGGGCAATCCCGGACAGTTCGGAGCGGGAGATAGATTCGTCACCCAGCGCCGCCATGAGCCGCAAGGCGGCGGCCGCATCGGCGGAACCGCCGCCCAGCCCGGCAGCTACGGGCAGGTTCTTGCGCAGTTCGATGGCGAGCCCGCTTTCGACATGGCCCGGCCAGCGGCTGCGGAAGGCGGCGACGGCGCGGCTCACGAGGTTGGTATCGCCGCCGCCGGCGGCGTCCGCGAAGGGACCGGTAACGCGCAAGGAATCGCTCGCCGCGGGCGAAGCAATCAGATCGTCCGCGACCCCGGCGAAAACCACGAGACTTTCGAGCTCGTGATAGCCGTCGGCGCGGCGGCCGGTCACGTGCAGGGCGAGGTTGACCTTGGCGGGAGCCGCCTCGGCGATGGGGTCCGCCATCAGGCCCTGTTACCCCTACTGGACAATGGTGGCTGGCTCTTCGACGACCGGCGCCGAATCCTCGGGAACCGGCGCCGCGTCGAGACCTCCGGCCAGTTTGGGCTGGGCGCGCGCCTTCACGTTGCCCTCGGTGTCGACATGGGCCGCCACCGTCCATTGGAACCTTGCCTCGAGCTTGCGGCCGGTCTGCCAATAGGCGTCGCCCAGATGATCGTTGATCTCGGGATCGTTGGAGCGCAGCTGCACGGCCCGTTCAAGCGCTTCCACCGCCTCCTCGTAGCGGCCAAGGCGATAGAAGGCCCAGCCCAGGCTGTCGATGATGTAGCCGTCGTTGGGCGCGGCGGCCACCGCCTTCTCGATCATCTCGAGCGCGGGTTCGAGGTTGATCCCCTGGTCGACCCAGCTGTAGCCGAGATAGTTGAGCACCTGCGGCTGATCGGGCCGCAGTTCCAGGGCGCGCAGGAAATCGGCCTCGGCCTTCGGCCATTGCTTGGCCCGCTCATAGGCGATGCCGCGGACATAATAGAACCGCCAATTGCCCGGCTTGTCGCCGCCGACGATTTCGAGCGCCCGGGTATAGGTCTCGGCGGCGTCAGCATAGCGCTCGTCGGTACGCTGCAGATCGCCCAGAACCGAGAGCGCGTCGACGTCACCCGGATTGGCGCGCACGATGTTGCCGAGCCGGCGGATCGCCTCGGCGCGGTTGCCCAGCGCGTCGAGATTCTCGGCGACGCGGACAACGGCGGTCGGCTTCATCGGCGAGGTGGCCGGAACCCGGTCGTAGATGGCATTGGCGGCCTCGTGCTCGCCGTTGGCGTCAAGCAGCTGGCCGATCACCAGGGAGATCACGTCCGCATTCGGATCGAGGTAGCGGCCCAGCTGCAGGAAGACCATGGCCATGTCGATGCTGCGGTCGCGCGCCAAGGCCACGCCAATGCCGTGGAACATCTCGGCGGCGCCGCTCTGCACGCTGGACGCGAACAGACCGGGGCGCTGCTTCGCCCCGATCGAGACCTTGACGATGTCGACCAGCGGATGGGTCAGGCCTTCGGTCTCGAAACGGTTGATGACTTCGCTCGCCTCGTCGAACCGGCCGGCATTGCCCAGCATGCGGGAATAGGCTTCGACGATGCGGGCGACGAAGGGATCGACTTCGTGGGCGCGGGCCGCGAACTCGAGCGCTCTGGCGCTGTCGCCGGCGATATCGGCCATCAGCGCCCGATGGAACACCAGGAAGTCGCCGAGCCCGTCGCCGCCGATCTGGTCGAGCACGGCATACGCCTTGTCGAGCTCCTTCTCGCCGGCGAATGCCCAGGCGCGCAGAATGCCGCCGGTGATGCCGGCAAAGCTGTTGGTTCCAAGCGTTTCGAGTTCGGCGGCGGCCGCTGCGTAGCGCCGCTGCTTGACCGCGTCGGTCGCGATCACGAGCCGCGCCAGCTCGTTGTCCGGCTGCAACTGGAGCAGACGCTGGGCGGTCAGCACCGCCTGTCCGATATCGCCATTGGCGGCATAGGCGATGAAGGCGCGCTCGACGATGATGGGATTGTCCCAATCGACCTCGGAGGCATCGCGGAAATAGCGGGCGGCTTCGGCCGTGCGCAGATCGGAGAAAGCCTGCTGGCCGGCGAGGAAACTGCCGGTGAGGCTGGGCCGCCTGGCGTCGAACGTCGTCGCCGCATTGCCGGCGCTTCCGGTGGCCAATGCCAGCGCGAGGACCAGCAGGGAACGGGACAGCAGGCGCATCGGGTGGGTCACAGGCAAAGGTTCTCCGCAAAAGTCATGGGCCGGTCGGTAGCGCTCAAAGATTGGCTATTTTGCGACTGCGCCGCAAGGGGGCGCCACGAAACCGTTGCTGACCGAAGACGCACCACCTGCCCGGATAGTTCGGGCCGCTGCCGCCTTCGGGCGGCACCCAGGCGAGGTTCCGCGCCGGGTCCTTGATATCGCAGGTCTTGCGGTGGATGCGGTTGGCGCGCCCTTGTCGCGCCAATCGGGAATAAGCGCGGCGAGCCCGGCCGGTCCGGCCCCGGCGATCGCCACGTCGGTCTCGGGCGTTTCGCGATTTGCGGCGTCGGCCACTGGCGGGTCCCAAAGCGATTGTCGGCGCTGGCAGCGCCGGGCCGGCTGTGACATAACAAAACAAATGCCCGCAGATCGACCGCTGAATGATGCCGAACTGCTCGCGGCGCTCGACTGGTATCGAGCGGCGGGCGTCGATCTGGCCGTGGGCGAACAGCCGGTCGACCGCTTTGCTGCGTCGATGCCGCCGCAGCGCGTGCGTCCGGCGGCGGCCAGCGTTCAGGCCGAGGTTCCCGCCCCCGCGGCAGCGCCGGGGGGCGACCCCCAGGAGACCCGGGCACTGGCGGCGAAGGCCGGGACGCTCGATGAATTGCGGGCGATCATGGATGCCTATGAGGGGTGCGGGCTGAAGCTGCGGGCGACGCGGCTCTGCTTCGCCGACGGCAATCCGGAAGCCGAGATCATGCTGGTGGGCGAAGCGCCCGGCAGCGAAGAGGATTTGCAGGGTAAGCCATTCGTCGGCAAGGCCGGGCAACTGCTCGACCGGATGCTGGCGGCGATCGGGCTCGACCGCACCAAAGTCTTCATCGCCAACACCGTGCCCTGGCGCCCGCCGGGCAATCGCGAACCCTCGCCCGAGGAGATGGCGCTCTGCCAGCCTTTCCTGTTCCGCCAGATCGAACTGGTGGCGCCAAGGATCCTGGTGACGCTCGGCAACGTGCCGACCAAGGCGCTGTTTTCGACCTCTGTCGGCATCACCCGCATGCGTGGACAATGGAAGGAACTGACGCTGGGCAATCACACCGTCCGCGCCATGCCGACGCTGCACCCGGCCTATCTGCTGCGCCAGCCGGCGTCCAAGCAGCTGGCCTGGCGCGACATGTTAAGTTTGAAGCAAGCAATCGCGGCGGAAAAAATCGTAATGGGTTGAACCGCGTGCCCGAATTTGGTCTGAGTTGACAGGCAAGCGGAGCGCGTGCCGCCGAGGTCGCGACGGCATTTGCCCCACCACAAGAAGTGCGGAAAGCGCCATGTCTCCCGTCGTCAAGATCTATGCCCTGTTTCTCGGTTCGGCGCTGCTCATGTTCGGCGGCGGCCTGCAGGGGCTGCTGCTCTCGGTGCGCGGCGCGGAGGAACAGTTCTCGCTGCTGGCGCTCGGGCTGATCGGCACCGGCTGGTCGGTGGGATTCGTCGCCGGTTCGATCACCGTGCCGATGCTGGTGCAGCGGGTCGGGCACATCCGCGCCTTCTCGATCATGGCGGCGATCGGCACCATCACCATCCTGCTCAACCTGCTCTGGATCAACGATATCGGCTGGATCGTCTTGCGCGCCTTTTCCGGCTTCTGCTTCGCCGGCGCGGCGATGATCGTCGAAAGCTGGCTCAACGAAGTGGCCGACAACCGCAGCCGCGGCACGATCTTTTCGATCTATGTGACCATCAACATGGCCGCCTCCACCATCGGGCAGCTCGCCATGTCGGTGACCGGCGTCACCGGCTATCTGCCCTTCGTCATCGGCGCGATCAGCTTCATCTGCGCGGTGCTGCCCAGCGCCATGACCTCGACGCCGCAGCCGCGGCCGCTCTCCTCGGCCAAGCTCGACGTGCTGCTGCTCTACAAGACCTCGCCGCTGGCGGTGATCGCCAGTTTCGCTTGCGGCATGGCCAACGGGACCTTCGGCACGCTGGCGCCGGTCTATGGCTATTCGCAGGGGCTCGACGCCGCCGGGATCGCCTATCTTTTCGCGGTGACCGCGGTCGTGGGCGCCATCGCCCAGATCCCGTTCGGGCGCCTGTCGGACAAGATCGACCGGCGGCTGGTGATGATTCTGCTCAGCGGCATCGCCACCCTTGCCGGCTTCCTCGCCGTGGTCACCAATCCGGGGCCCGGAGTCTGGATGTACATCCTCTTCGGGCTCTACGGTTTTTCGGCCTACCCGCTCTATGCGATCGCGGTGGCGCACGCGAACGACTTCGCCAGGGAAGGCGATTTCGCCAAGGTGGCCGGCGGCATGCTGCTGATCCTGGGGATCGGGCTCGCCATCGGCCCGCTCATCGCCTCATGGGTGATGAACACGCTGTCGCCGGTGGGGCTGTTCATCGTCACCGCGACCTTCCACGGCGCGCTGGCGGTGACGGCATTCCTCAGAATGAAGCTGCGGCCGGTGCGCGACGAGAAGGGCCGGGTGCGGTTCCGCGCCATGAACGCCGAGAAGGGGGTTTCGCCGGGCACGGTAGAACTCGACCCGCGGTCGGAGGAAAACCAGGAGAACATTCCGCGCGAAGCCCCCAGGCCGGCCGCGCCCAGACCCGAAGCCACGAAACCGGAGGAACCCGATGTTCAAGTCGGAACTTGACCAGAGCAGGGTGTTCATCCCGCTTTCCATTGCCGTGCTTGCGGTCTCCGACACCCGGACGCTGGAGACCGATACCGGCGGGGCGCTGCTCAAATCGCTGCTGGAGGCGGACGGGCACAGATGCGCCGAACGCGCGGTGGTGCGCGACGATATCCAGCAGATCCGCGCCAGGGTGCTGGGCTGGGTGACCGACCCGGATATCGACGCCGTCATCACCACCGGCGGCACTGGCTTTTCCGGCCGCGACGTGACGCCCGAGGCGCTGGAGCCCCTGTTCCAGAAGCGGATGGAGGGGTTCTCGGTACTGTTCCACCAGTATTCCTCGACCACGGTGGGCACCTCGTCGCTGCAATCGCGGGCGACGGGCGGGCTGATCGGCACCACCTTCGTGTTCGTCTTGCCCGGCTCGCGCGGCGCCTGCCGCGACGCCTGGGAGGGCATCCTGCGGGCCCAGCTCGACAACCGCCACAAGCCCTGCAATTTCGTGGAACTGATGCCGAGACTGGCGGAGCGGTAGGCCGTCGCACTGGTTCTTGTTTTGTTCTGGTTCATGTGCCATTCTTAACAAGTCGTTACCGTGGCGGTGATTCGCTCATGGGAACGCCGGAGAGCAAAATGGCGCTGCATACCGCTCCCTCGTTCGAAGCCCTGGAGAAGCTCGCATACACCCGCGACGCCGACCTGATCGGGCGCAAGCTCCTCGACCCCAAGCTCAACCGCGGGCGCGGGGCGCAGACCAACCATGCCGGCCGCTTCGAGCGGGAGACGCGCGAGGCCTTCGACGACGGCTGGAGCGAGGCTGAAACCAAGGCCGAGCCGCTCAAGGCCTTCGAGACCATCGAGCATATCGAGCGCGCCAGGAGCATCATCACCCGCAACGACAGCCCGGATGTCGGCTTCGATCGCTCGATCAACGCCTATCGCGGCTGCGAGCACGGCTGCTCCTATTGCTTCGCCCGGCCCACCCACGCCTATCTCGGCCACTCGGCCGGGATCGATTTCGAGCGCGACATCTATGTCAAGGCGAACGCGATCGAACTGCTGCGCCGCGAACTGGCGGACAAGCGCTATCGCCCCAAGCCGGTCGCCATGGGCACCAATACCGATCCCTATCAGCCGGCCGAGCGCAAGCACCGGCTGACCCGGCGGATCCTCGAGGTGATGCTGGAGACCAGGCACCCGGTGACCATCACCACCAAGTCGGCGCTGGTGGTGCGCGACATCGATATTTTGCAGCCGCTGGCCGAACTCGGCCTCGTGCGGGTGGCGATGTCGGTCACCAGCATGGACCATATTCTCTCGCGCAAGATGGAGCCGCGCGCCTCGACGCCGGAGAAGCGGCTGGAGGCGCTGCGCCTGCTCTCGGAAGCCGGCATCCCGACCATCGTGATGGCCGCCCCGATGATCCCGGCCATCAACGACATGGAACTCGAGCGCATCCTCGACGCGGCGGCGGCGCAGGGCGTCAAGAACGCCGGCATGGTGCTGCTGCGGCTGCCGGGCGAGGTGCGAGAAATCTTCCGCGAATGGCTGCTGCGCCATTTCCCCGACCGGGTGCGGCACGTCCTCTCGCTGGTGCGCGACACCCGTGACGGCAAGGATTACGACTCGAGCTGGGGCAGGCGGATGACCGGCGACGGGCCTTACGCAGTGCTCCTCCAGCAGCGGCTGGAAAAGGCGCGCGAGCGCTATCGCCTCGACGTCAAGCTGCCGGCGCTGCGCACCGACCTCTTCGTGCCGCCACGGGTGGAGGACCGGCAGTTGAACCTGTTCTAGGGGGCGGGCCGCGAAGCGCGCCGTTGCCCGGCGCCGCGATAGACATCCCGCGCGCGGCTTGCTAACCCATCCGCGGCTTCAACCCGGACCGCGCCATGCCCGAACTGCTGCTCGAACTGTTCTCGGAGGAGATCCCCGCGCGCTTCCAGCGCCGCGCCGCCGAGGACCTGAAAAAGGCCGTCACCAACGCACTGGTGGATGCGGGGCTGGTCTATGAGAGCGCCAGGGCCTTCGTCACCCCGCGCCGCCTGGCGCTGACCGTCACCGGCCTGCCGGCCCGCTCGCCCGACACAAGCGAGGAGAAGAAGGGGCCGCGCGTCGGCGCGCCGCAGCAGGCCGTCGACGGCTTCCTCAAGTCGGCGGGATTGACCTCGATAGAGCAGGCCAAGGTCGAGAGCGACCCGAAGAAGGGTGAGTTCTACGTCGCCCACATCGAGCGCAAGGGCGCCGCCACGCCGGACATCCTGGCGGACCTGCTGCCCAGGATCATCGGCGGCTTCGAGTGGGCCAAATCCATGCGCTGGGGCGCCGGCACGCTCAACTGGGTGCGGCCGCTCCGTGCCGTCACCGCCACTTTCGGCACCGACAACGACGAGCCGGTGGTCATTCCGTTCGAGGCCGGCACCTTGAGTTCGGGCCAGACCACCTACGGCCATCGGTTCCTGGCCCCCGCCGCCATCCGGGTGAAGCGCTTCGACGACTATGTGCGGGCGCTCGAAAAGGCCAAGGTTATCCTCGATCTCGACCGCCGCAAACAGATCATCAAGGCCGACGCCGAGCATCTCGCCTTCGCCCAGGGCCTGACCGTCATCCATGACGAGGGCCTGCTCGAAGAGGTGGCCGGGCTGGTCGAATGGCCGGTGCCGATGCTGGGCTCGTTCGACGAAGGCTTTCTCGAGCTGCCCGAGGAAGTGATCATCGCCACCATCCGCGCCAACCAGAAATGCTTCTGCCTGCGCGATGCCTACGGCAAGCTTGCCAACAAGTTCATTTTGACCGCCAACACCATCGCCGCCGACGGCGGCGCGGCGATCACCGCCGGCAACGAGCGGGTGATCCGTGCCCGCCTGTCCGACGCCAAGTTCTTCTACGAGCACGATCTGGCCATCCCGCTCGAGGACGGCCTGCCCAGGCTCAGGGAAAGCATCTTCCACCAGAAGCTCGGCACCCAGTTCGAGCGCGTCGAGCGCCTGGTGGCGCTCGCCGGCGAGATCGCGCCGCTGGTTGGTGCGGACGTGCAGGAAGCCAAGCTCGCCGCCAGCCTCGCCAAGGCGGATCTGGTCACCGGCATGGTCGGCGAATTCCCCGAGCTGCAGGGCCTGATGGGGCATTACTACGCCTTGGCGCAGGGCAAATCGGGCGCCGTCGCCAACGCCATCAAGGACCACTACAAGCCGCTCGGCCCCACCGATTACGTTCCCGCCGAGCCGGTCGCCATCGCCGTGGCGCTGGCCGACAAGCTGGACCTCCTCACCGGCTTCTGGGCCATCGACGAAAAACCCACGGGGTCACGGGACCCCTTCGCCCTGCGCCGTGCCGCGCTCGGCGTGATCCGGATCGTGACGGAGAACGGGCTGCGAATTTCATTGATGCGTCTGCTTTCAAGCGTGCAGAAATCGCACCGGCCGGATGATAGTGACCCAGATGTTGGCGAGTATCGAATCCACAATAGCATAATAGGGGCGCGCGCCTTCGACCTGTATGGGTTTTTAATCGACCGCCTAAAGGTGCAGCTTCGCGATACAGGTGCAAGACACGACCTCGTGGATGCTGTCCTTGATCTTGAGAAATACAGAAATACTCTTGGCCTGAGCTTGGACGAGATCGAAACCGAGAAAGCCAAGCGACGCACGCCTGACGACCTTGTCTCGATCACCCAGCGGGTCGAAGCGCTCTCCTCGCTGCTCGATTCCGACGACGGGCGGAACCTCCTCGCCGGCTATCGCCGCGCCGTGAACATCCTTTCGATCGAAGAGAAGAAGGATAGCCGCCGCTATGCCGATCCGGTGGACCAGACCCTGCTGACGCTCGACGCCGAGGTCGCCCTCGCCAATGCCATCAAAGCCGCCGACGCCGCGGTCGCCGCAAAGATCGCCGCCGATGACTACCGCGCCGCCATGGCCGCCCTCGCCACCCTCCGCCCCCCGGTCGACGCCTTCTTTGAAGCCGTGCTGGTCAACGATCCCGATCCCGCCATCCGCGCCAACCGGCTGAACCTCCTCGCGCTGTTGCGCGACACCATGCACCTGGTTGCCGATTTCTCCAAGGTCGCGGGGTAGTCCCCCCTCGCAAGCGCTCGGGTGAGGGGACCCTTTGCCCACCCACGGGCCGTCATTCTCGGGCGAGCGCGGCGAAACCCGAGAACCCAGCGGCGCCGCGTCGGCGGCGCCGGCGACTCCTCCTCGCGCGACGGACGTCGCGCGGCTGGGTCCTCCGAACAAGTCGGAGGATGACGGGCGGTGAAGGTGGCGTGATCCAAAGTATCAACTCTCAGCCGGGTCTCCCTCCCCCTTGCGGGGAGGGTAGCGCAGCTCGGACCGTAGAGGTCCGTAGCGAAGCTAGGGTGGGGGGTGACGCAGACACCGAGTTTGCTGCTCCCCCTACCCTTGATCCCTCCCCGCAAGGGGGAGGGAGACGACTGCAGGACTAACGTAGGCTCACACCGGCGTCACCAGCCCCTCCGCCTTCTTCCGCTTCGGTTTGAACGGGGCCATGCCCTCGTTCGCCAGCTGATCGGCGCGCTCGTTCATCTCGTCCCCGGCGTGGCCCTTGACCCAGTGCCAGACGATCGTGTGCCGCTGCACGGCGGCGTCCAGCGCCTGCCACAGCTCGACGTTCTTCACCGGCTTCCTGTCCGCGGTGCGCCAGCCATTGCGCTTCCAGCCGTGGATCCAGCTGGTGAGGCCGTTCTTCACATATTGGCTGTCGGTGTGCAGGTGGACCTCGCACGGGCGCCTGAGTGCGTTCAGCGCCTCGATCGCGGCCGTCAGCTCCATCTTGTTGTTGGTGGTGAGCTTCTCGCCGCCCTTGAGTTCCTTGACGGTGCCGTTGTACTGCAGCACCGCGCCCCAGCCGCCGGGGCCGGGGTTGCCCGAACAGGCGCCATCGGTATGGACGGTCACCACATTGCTCATGGATTGCGGCCCTGTCCGGTGAAACGGCGCAAGTCTAGCAAGACCGGCCGGTGGCGGGGATAAGCCGCATGCCGCTCATGCGGCCGGAACCACCCGCAACTCGCGCGGCAGGTTGAAGACGATGCTTTCGCGCTGCGCGCCGCTGGCCGAGACCTTGATGTCGAAGCGCCGCGCGAAGGCCTCCACCACCTCGTCGACCAGCGTTTCCGGCGCCGAAGCACCGGCCGAAATCCCGAGCGAACGGATACCCTCGAAGCGTGGCCAGTCGATCTCGCTCGCCCGGTCCACCAGCATTGCCTGTTTGCACCCGGCCCGTTCGGCCACTTCCACCAGCCGCAGCGAATTCGACGAATTGCGCGAACCCACGACGATCATCGCGTCGACATTGGGCGCCACCCGTTTGACGGCTTCCTGCCGGTTGGTGGTGGCGTAGCAGATGTCTTCCTTGTGCGGCCCGGCGATACTGGGGAAGCGGCGTTTCAGCACGTTTACGATCTCGATCGTATCGTCCACCGACAGCGTCGTCTGCGTCACGAAGGCCAGCTGGCCCGCATCCGCCGGTTCGAACGCCTCGGCATCGGCCGCGGTTTCCACGTGGCTGATGGCGCCCTCGGGCAATTGCCCCATGGTGCCCACGACCTCGGGATGCCCCTTGTGCCCGATCAGGACGATATGGTGGCCCTCGCCGTGATGGCGCTGCGCCTCCACATGCACCTTGGAGACCAGCGGGCAGGTGGCGTCGAGGAAGAACATGTTCCGCGCCGCCGCGCTTGCCGGCACGCTCCTGGGCACGCCATGGGCCGAGAACACCACCGGCGCGCCGGTGTCCGGGATCTCGTCGAGTTCCTCGACGAACACGGCGCCTTTGTCCCTGAGGCCGTCGACGACATATTTGTTGTGGACGATGGCGTGCCGCACATAGACGGGCGCGCCGTATTTTTCGAGCGCCAGCTCCACGATCTGGATCGCCCGGTCCACCCCGGCGCAAAAGCCGCGGGGCGCACAGAGCGTTATGTCAAGTTGCCGCCTTGTTTGCATATGAAAGCAAATGCTTGCTTGGGTTCGCCAAGTCAAGTGTTGCGGCGCGGTTGGGCGCTGGGCAATATGCGTGAAGAGTGTTGAGGACGTCCCCGTGACCCTGGCTCAGGAAATGTTCGCTGTCGCGCCCGCTATCGGCAAGGCGAACCTTTCCGTCACCCAGGAGCATCTGCTTGCCGGCAAGGCCCGATGGTTGCATGTGGCGGCCGAGGCGGGGCTCCCCGTGGTCCCCACGATCGCACTCACGCGGGCCGCATGGGAGGCGCTGCAGGACGAACGCCGCCAGCACGACAGCCGGCTGCGGACCCATTGGGTCGCAACGCTTTTCCGCCTGGTCGGGCGCGACGGAAAGCCGCCGCTGCTGGTGGTGCGAACTTCCGCCGAGCAGCATTCCAAGGGCCTGATGCCCGCCAGGACCGGTCTTCCGGCGCCCGCCAACGAAGCCGACTCGGTCGATCCGGCCAGGCCGCTGGCCCGCGCCATCAACGATGCCTTCAAGTCCTACGGGCCGGCGAGCGGGGGCTGGACCGGCGCCGACAAGAGCGCCACCCGCGACGGCCACATCGTCATCGTGCAGGCGGTGGCCGAAGGTGAGCTCAAGCTGTTGCTGACGCGCGACGCCCAGACCGGCGAACTCGGCCTGGCCCCTGTCAATGGCGGCATGCCCGGACGCTTGCCCGACGGCGGGCAGGAACTCGCCACCGCGCTCGATGCCGCGGCCGGCCAGGCGCTATGCTGCCTCGTTGCGGTCGGCGGTGAAAGGATCGGGCTGGTTTCGGCCCGTCCCGCCCAGATCAGCGCCGCCGCCGAACTCGAAGCCGCCGTGGATCGCGTCAACCGCAAGGTGTGGTCGGCCGCCGAGGCGGTGGCGCGCACCGATCCCGCCCGCCTGCAGCAGATGCTGCACCCACGGCTGAAATCGTCGGACAGCGCGGCCGTCATCGCCAGCGGGCTCGGCGTCTCGCCCGGCGCCGCCAGCGGCGTCATCGTCTTCACCGCCGAAGATGCGGCGCGCATGATGGCGCGCGGCCGCCATTGCATCCTCGTCGTCACCGAGACCGGCCCCGCCGATATCCAGGGGATGAAGGCGGCGACCGGCATCCTGACCGCCCGTGGCGGCATGACCAGCCACGCCGCGGTGGTCGCCCGCATCACTGGGAAACCCTGCGTTGCCGGCGTCCGCTCCCTCAGTGTGGACGTCGCCGAAATGACCTGCCGCATCGGCGGCAAGGCGTTCCGCGCCGGCGACCGCATCACCATCGACGGCACCGACGGCAGCGTCTATCTGGGGGCCCTGCCGTTGAGCCAGCCTCATATCGGCGGCGCCATCTCCAGACTGCTCGGCTGGTCCGACGCCAGCCGCGAGATCGAGGTCCGCGCCAATGCCGAAACCGTCGAATCGGTGAGAACCGCGCTCAGCTTCGGCGCCGAGGGGATTGGCCTCGCCCGTTCCGAACACATGTTCTTCTCGCGCGAGCGGATGGTGGCGCTGCGGCGGATGATCCTCTCCGAAGACGAGGATGACCGCGCCAAGGCGTTGACCGGCCTCGTCGATTTCCAGACCGGCGACTATTCGGCCATTTTCACCGCCATGCAGGGCCGGCCGGTCACCGTGCGGCTGTTCGATCCGCCGCTGCACGAATTCCTGCCGCGCACCGATGAGGACATCGAGGAGACGGCCAGATCGCTGGGGCTCGGCCCGCGCGCCCTGCGGCAGCGCCTCGAGCGGCTGGCCGAGGTCAATCCCATGCTCGGGCACCGCGGCGTGCGGCTGGCCATCACCTATCCCGAAATTCTCGAGATGCAGATGCAGGCGCTGCTCGCCGGCGTCCGCGAGGCCTCGCGCCGCCAGGCCGAGCCGGTGACGCTCGAGGTCATGGTGCCCTTCGTCTCCACGGTGAGCGAAGTCACCTGGATTCGCGAGCGGGTCATGGCGGCTGTCGATGCCGCCGAATTACCGCCTCCGGCGCGCGCCCGTTTTGCCATCGGCACCATGATCGAATTGCCGCGCGCGGCGCTCAGGGCCGGCGACATCGCTCAGGCGGTGGATTTCTTCTCCTTCGGCACCAACGATCTGACCCAGACCACCTACGGCATCTCGCGCGACGACGCACCGGCCTTCCTCGCCGCCTACCAGCGCAAGGGGCTCTACGAATTCGATCCCTTCGTCACGCTGGACCAGAAAGGGGTGGGCGAGATCATCGCCATCGCCATCGAACGCGGCAAGGCCGCCAACCCGGCGCTCAAGATCGGCATCTGCGGCGAGCATGCCGGCGATCCCGCCTCGCTCAAGTTCTTCGCCGGCCTCGATGTCGACTACGTCAGCTGCTCGCCCTACCGCGTGCCGGTCGCCCGGATGGCGCTGGCGCAGGCGCAGGCGCAGGGACGGTGATTGGGGCTACCCCTCTCCTCTCCAGAGAGGGGGGCTTTGCGTGCACCGCTTATTTTGCCCCAATCCTGCCCGGGGTTAACCACAACCGCTTCATCACACCGCCCATTTCCCCCTGTTTACGGGAAGCTAACCCTAATCCTCCATGATCCAAAAGGTCGGTATTCTAGGCATGTGTCCGAAGAGTTGTTTTTGCGGCGCATGCCTGGGGCGGGGAAGCGCGTCGCGTCGGCGCGATGTCGTCCTCGCCGTCTGCGGTTGCGTTGCGTAATTAGTAAAGCGTTTTGATGGCCCCACCTTTCCGGACCACGCGAGCCAACAGGGCTCACGCCGAGCTCGTGCTCCTCAGGGCTCTGGCTGGAGCGGCGTTCACCCTGTTCAGCTATGCCGCCTTCACCACCGGCGCCATCGGCCCCGCCCACGGGTCCATCGCCGATGTCGCGGCCAGCCCGCGCGCCGGCCTCAGCCAGACCGGCGGCGACATCGTCATCACCGGCGCGATCGATCATATGTTTCTGACCGGCAGCTTCGCCGGCCCCAACCGCGCCGAGAAGCAGGATCGTGCCCGGCCGCTCCCCGATGTGATGGTGGTGGCCAGCGGCTTCGACGCCATCCGGGCCCGCCTCGCCGCGCTGCGCGCGCCAAAATCCGCCGCCACTGCGGCTGCCGCGCCCGGTCCGGGCGCGTCCATCGCGGTCGCCTCGCTCGCTCCCGATCTCGCCTCGTCTGCCCTGGACGCCATCGACGATGCGGCGGCGCCCGGTTCCGGCGCGCCAGTCCCCAAATCCCTTTCGCAGCAGATCGCCTATGCCCGCGAAGACGCGCCGGTCACCGTCTTCGACGGCACCGTCAAGGGCAAGGACGGCAAGAAGGTCTCCGCCAAGGAACTCAATTGCATGGCGACCGCCATCTATTTCGAGTCCCGCGGCGAAAGCTATCGCGGCCAGGTCGCGGTCGGGCAGGTGGTGATGAACCGTATCGCCCACAAGCTCTATCCCGGAACCATCTGCGCGGTGGTCTACCAGAACCAGCACAAGCGCAATGCCTGCCAGTTCTCCTTTGCCTGCGACGGCATTCCCGACCGGGTCTACGACAAGAAGGCCTGGGTCCAGGCCGAGGAGATCGCCAGGAAGGTCGTCGCCGGCGACCTCTATCTGACCGAGGTCGGCTACGCCACGCACTACCACGCCACCTACGTTTCTCCGCGCTGGGCCCCGCGCATGCACAAGGTGACCAAGGTCGGCCTCCACGTCTTCTATCAGTTCAAGCGCGGCTGGAAGTTCGGGTAGGGGTCGCCATCGCCCCGTCCGTGCACCTCAGCAATACGCCGCTTTCCCCACGAACACGCAGTTCCCCTCGTCGCTCGTCACCAGCTGTCCGCCCTTGAACGGGGTGATGCTGACGAATGACCCCGCGTTGATCTCCTGGAACGCCACCCAGCCCTTGCCGGCCGACCAGAGAGCGATGCGGCCCGACGAAGAGCGCTTGAGTTCCTTGTGGATGCCTGGATAGCGGATATGCGGCGAGGCCAGCCCGTCGCTCGAATAGACCCCGCTCGGGGTCGTTACGACCTCGACGAAACTGGTCTTGCCGTAGCCGATCTTGCGGATGGTCCTGCTGCCGAGCACCTCGATGGAAACGCCGGGCTCAAGGGTGCCGTCGAATTTTCCCAGGTTCGCGGTGTCGATCTTCTTGGGGAAGAGTTCGTCCCTGCCGCCGAGCAGGGTCCTGGCCGGCTCCTCGTCGGCGAGCGCCGGCGGCAGGAGGCTCGGGATCGCCAGCATGCCGGCGACGAGCAGCCCGAGGACCGAGCCGCCGGTGATGAAGCGCAGATAGTCGGACATGGCTCGCCTCCGATGAAAGCATCCTTAACCCTTCATCAACCATGTTCGCCCGAACGCGTCAAAATGGAACGCCCGTTAATCTTAACTTTACCATGTTGGGGAGAAACCCGGTTCAGCCGTGGAGGGCCGCCGCCAGGTTCTCGACGGCGGCGACGAACCGGTCATGCGCTTCCCGAGTCGGCCAGGGCCGGATCAGCCGTCCGAACTGGTCGAGATCGAACTGGGGTATCGATGGCTCGCCGAACAGACGCCGCGCCTCGTTCGCATCGAAGCCGGCCAGATGCACCGCTTCGAAGAACGCGGCTTCCCTGTCCGCCTTCTTGATCGCCCTGGTGAGCGCCGCCGGCGGCAGGGCCCCCAGCGAGAATCTGAGATAGATCGCCGCCAGCAGCCGGTTCTCGACCTCCTTGTAATTGCCCCCCATCGCCGCCTTGAACGGCGAAATGAGATCGCCCATGACATATTCGGGCGCGTCGTGCAGCAGTGCGTAGAGCAAGGCCCTGTTGTCGGCCGCCGGGTTCAGCGCCCGGAAGATCTCGAGCACCAGCACCGAATGCTGCGCCACCGAGAACGGGTAATCCCCCTGCGTCTGCCCGTTCCAGCGCGCCACCCGGGCCAGCCCGTGGGCAATGTCGGAAAGCTCCACGTCGATCGGGGAAGGATCGAGGATGTCCAGCCGCCGCCCGAGCACCGTCAGCGCCACGATGCCCAGGGCCACGAACGGGCCGGTCTGGGTGACGGCG
>JAUXUM010000066.1 GCA_030680995.1 Devosia sp. | reverse complement strand
CGACGCTGACCGCCTCCGACAGCGGCGGCGGCTCGTTCGATGAGGTGCTGCCCCAGCTCTATCGCAAGTTGGCGCTGGCCAACCCCGGCAAGCCCGTGCCGATGGCGAGCGCCACCGCCACGCTCGAATATCGCGGCACCGCCGACACTTTCGATCACTACGGCGCCGACGATGCGCGACGCCTGTTCGGCTTCCTCTGCGGCCGGAGCCTCGTCGACGCCGACCCCGGTTCAAAGCCCAATCCCGCGGCCGGCGCAACGCCATTCGAAGCCACCGAGATCGTGCGCGTCGACCGTCCGGGGCTCGTCGCCTACCACGTCGAGCTGGGCGAACGGGTCCGCAAGGGCCAGCCGATCGCCGATCTCATCGCTCTTGACGGTCCCGAGGCCTTCATGGCGCGCACCCCGATCCCCGCCGGCAGCGACGGCTTCATCCTCGCGCGCGGTTTGGGCAAGTACGTGCCGCGTGGCGCCGGCATCGCCAAGATCGTCGGCACCGTGCCGCTGCCGAGCCGCAAGGGCTATCTGCTGGAAGACTGATGCGATTTGAGGACGGACACGGGCTCTCTGGACGGCCGCGATTGAGATGTTCGAGCTACGCGCCAGTTGCCTTCAACGCGGCGCTGACCGAGACGATCCCGAAGCCGGGGTGTTCGAGCGCCCGCATCACGCCGCGCAGTTCGGCAAGCCCCTTCAGGCGCCCGATCGTCGGATAGCCCGGCTGCGCGCGGCGATTGATGTCGTCGAGGATGTCCTGGCCGTGGTCGGGCCGCATCGGGATCTGTGCATCGGCGCGCCCCTCCCGCTTCCGCCTCGCTTCTTCCCGGACGATCGCGGCGATCAACGCCACCATGTCGGTGTCTCCGCCTAGATGCTCAGCCTCGAAGAAGGAACCGGCGATCGCGTCGCTGTCGCGTTTGACATTGCGCAGATGCAGGAAATGCACTTTCGGACCGAGCCGTTCCATCATGCCGGGCAGGTCGTTGTCGGGCCGCGCGCCGAGCGAGCCGGAGCAAAGCGTCATGCCGTTGGCGGGGCTGTCGACCGCATTGAGCACGGTCCTGAAATCGGCCTCGGTCGACATGATGCGCGGCAGACCGAGCAGCGCAAACGGCGGATCGTCGGGGTGGCAGCAAAGACGCAGGCCGAGGTCTTCGGCCACCGGCACGACTTCAGTGAGGAAATCGATGAAATGCTGCCGCAGCCGCGCGGGGGAAATGTCACCGTACTCGGCGAGGTGCGCCCGCACGTCCCCGAGGGTCATGCTTTCGCGGGAACCGGGCAGGCCCATGGTGACGCTGCGCGCCAGCGTCCTTTTCTGCGACTCGTCCATTGCGGCAAAGCGCCGTCCCGCCTCCTCGCCGACACCCGGAGCATAGTCGTCCGCCGCCCCGCGCCGCGCGAGGATGTGGATATCGAAGGCGGCGAAATCATCGATGTCGAAGCGCATGCACGAGCCGCCATTGGGCAGCGCCCACCGCAACTCGGTCCGCGTCCAGTCGAGCACCGGCATGAAATTGTAGCAGATGACCTCGATGCCGGCCGCCGCGACGTTGCGCAGGCTGGTCTTGTAGTTCGCGATGTGCTCGCGCCAGGAGCCCTTCTGCTTCTTGATGTCCTCGGACACCGGCAGGCTCTCGACCACCTCCCATGCGATGCCGGAGGGCGACCCATCCTTGCGTCGCCGCACCTCCTGCCGCCGCCTGGCGATCTCCTCGGGCGTCCACGCCACACCATTGGGCACGTGATGCAGCGCCGTCACCACGCCTTCCGCGCCTGCCTGCACGATGTCGTCAATGCTGGCGAGATCGGCTGGTCCGAACCAGCGCCAAGTCTGTCTCATATTCGCTCCCCGGCAGGCTAGAGTGTCAGAGCCAAGGTGCTAGTATGGCAGTATGAACCGAGTCAACGACATGGATGCGCAAGCACCGGCACGCGCAAGTGATTCGCCGCCGCCGCCGCGGCAGGCGACCATGGGCAACCGCATATTTGACGCCCTGCGCCAGGCGATCGTGCAGTTACAGCTATTGCCCGGAAACCTGCTCTCGGAAGCAGATGTGGCGCGGCAGTTCGGCGTATCTCGGCAGCCGGTGCGCGAGGCTTTCATCAAGCTCGCCGAAGTCGGGTTGGTCGAAGTGCGGCCCCAGCGTGGCACCTTCGTGCTGCTGATCTCGATCCGCGAAGTGCGAAACGCCCGCTTCATCCGCGAGGCCATCGAAGTGGCGGTCGTGCGCAAGGCGGCTCTCGAAGCGTCGAGCGGCAGCCTGGCGGAGCTGCGGCGCATCCTCGTGGAACAGCGCGCCGCCTCCGAACGCGACGAGCATGCCGGTTTCCTGCGCCTCGACGAGGCCTTCCATCATGCCATCGCCCTGAGCGCCGACTGCGACCACGCCTGGCGGGTGCTCGAAGGGCTGAAGGCGCAGATGGACCGCGTCCGCTATCTCTCGATGCCCAACGCCACCCCGACCGAAACCCTGACCGGCCAGCACGCGGCCATCCTCGACGCGCTGAGCCGCCATTCCCCCGACGAGGCAGAGGCGGCGATGCGCGCGCATCTGAGCGAGATCCTCACCTCCCTGCCCCGGCTGGCCCAGGCGCATCCGGAGTTGTTCAGCGACTAGTCAGCTGTTCGCCAGTTCGATCAGCGCGTCCGCGTGGCAGGGTGTCCCCGCTTTGCACCAGCAGGCGAGGTTGCGGCCGCCCAGTTCGGCGCGGATGGTCTCGCGATCCGGCGGAGTCCCCGGCGAGAGCGCCGGATCGAGCGCGCCGACCAGCCATCGCCCGCAGAGATCGACGGCCCTTGCCTGCGCCGCATCCCGGTCCAGCCCATAGCGGGCGGCGATCTCATCGATGGTGAAAGGATTGCCCCACTTGCCCGGCCGGGTGACGCGCCTGGCTGGCAGCCCGTTGAGCGACCGGGACGTTGCCTGCAAGTCGAAGCCCCTGCGGCGGGAGAGCTGGATGCGTCGGGGCTTCGACCTCACCTGAGATCCTTGTCATAGACGAACTTGGGCATTTCCAGCTTCCAGACGATGGCGGCGACACGCAGGGCAAGACCGACAAGCATTGCCGCAAGGATCACCATGTCGGGCGGCAGGCCGAACTGCAGCCCGGAATAGTAGATGGCGCCGGCCACGATCGACACCGTAGCGTAGAGTTCGCTCGAGAACACCAGCGGCACATCGTTGCACAATACGTCGCGCAGGATGCCGCCGACAATGCCGGTGACCATGCCGGCGACGATGACGATGATCGGACTTTGCCCCATCTCGAGCGCGACATTGCAGCCGATGATGGTGAAGACCACGAGCCCCAGCGCGTCGAGCAGGAGGAAAGGCCAGCGCAGCCGCTCCATGAAGCGGGCAAGCCCGATGGTCACCAGCGCGGCGGCGCAGCAGATCAGCAGCAGATAGGGGTTTTCGACCCAGGTCAGGGGATAGTGCCCGAGGAAGGTATCGCGCATGGTGCCGCCGCCGAGCGCGGTAACGCAGGCGAG
>JAUXUM010000053.1 GCA_030680995.1 Devosia sp. | reverse complement strand
ACACCCGCGCCACCGGCGCGTCGAGATAGTCGAAGGCCTGCTCCATGACGCGGGCGGAAATCTCCGAGCCGATCGAGCCCTGCGGCCAGCCTTCCTCCACGGTCACGAGCCGGCCGGTCTTCTTGACCGACTCGACGACGGTGTCGGAGTCGAGGGGGCGCAGCGTGCGGAGGTCGATAAGCTCGACGTCGACGCCCGCCGCGACGAGCTTCTCGGTGGCCTGCGTCGCGTAACGCATGCCCATGGAATAGGCGACGATGGTGACGTCGCTGCCCTGCCGCGCGATCCGCGCCTTGCCGATGGGCAGCACGAAATCGTCGAGCTTGGGCACGAGCCCGGTCGAGCCGTAAAGGATCTCGTTCTCGAGGAAGACCACCGGATTGTTCGAGCGGATCGCCGCCTTGAGCAGGCCCTTGGCGTCGGCGGCGCTATAGGGCGCGATGACGTAAAGGCCGGGAATATGGGAGTACCAGGCCGAGTAATCCTGGCTGTGCTGGGCCGCGACGCGCGCCGCGGCGCCGTTGGGTCCGCGGAAGACGATAGGGGCATGCACCTGCCCGCCCGACATATAGAGCTGCTTGGCCGCCGAGTTGATGATCTGGTCGATCGCCTGCATGGCGAAGTTGAAGGTCATGAACTCGATGATCGGCCTGAGCCCGGCGAAGGCCGCGCCGACGCCCAGCCCGGCAAAGCCGTGCTCGGTGATCGGGGTATCGATGATGCGCCGCGGCCCGAATTCCTGCAGCAGCCCCTGGGTGACCTTGTAGGCGCCCTGGTATTCGGCGACCTCCTCGCCCATGACGAAGACGTCCCTATCCCGGCGCAGCTCCTCGGCCATGGCCTCGTTGAGCGCCTGGCGAACGGTCATCTCGACCATCTCGGCGTCGGCCGGCAGATCCGGATCCGCCATCGTCTCCAAGCGTGGCTGGGCGGGAGCGGCCGTTTCCTTGAGCGTCGGCATGCTCACGCCGGGCTCGGCGCCGTCGGGCCCCGGTTTCTCCGATTCCCGGGCTCCGTTGGGGGCCTCGACACCCTTCGGCGGCGGGCTCGTGTCCACCGTCTCGCCATCCCCCTGCAGCATTGCGATCGGCGTATTCACCTTCACGGCTTCCGTGCCCTCCGGGACGAAAATCTTGGCGATCCTGCCGGCGTCGACGGATTCGACCTCCATCGTCGCCTTGTCGGTCTCGATTTCCGCCAGCACGTCACCGGGTGCCACGGTGTCGCCTTCCTTGACTAGCCATTTCGACAGCTTGCCCTCCTCCATGGTCGGCGACAAAGCGGGCATCAGGATATTGGGCATTTAGCTCTCCAACGAGGAGGAATTGGGTATTTCGAATGACATGGGCAGGTGCGATTGGCCGGCAGTGGCGGCAGCGTCCGGGGTCGTGATGGCGGCGCTGGCCGTGATGACCATGGCGGCGATGATGGCCGCGAAGAAGGCGAGGAAGCCCTGGATGTAGCGCTTGATGTGGGGGATGGAGGCGTCGCCGGCGAGCGTCCGCACCTTGTCGAAACGCCACAGGCCGAGCCTGAACCAGATGTTGAGCCGCTGGCCGGCGGTCACGAGCCCGGCGATTCTGACAGCGGAATAGACGGCGACCAGCCATGCCGCAATCGCCACAACCGCAAGCATCAGGATCAGCATACCCAGCATTCCGGTTCCGTTCAGGCGGTGGCGTAGATGTCGGTCCAGAGTTCGGACGCATCCGGCTCCGGGTCGGCGGTAGCGAAGTCGGCTGCTGCCGTGACGAGGGCGCGAATCTCTGTCTCGATGGCCTTGAGACTCTCTTCGGTGCCGTAGCGCTTCTCGAGGATACGGTTCTTGACCTGTTCGATCGGATCGCGCTCGGCGCGCATCGTCGTCACTTCGTCCTTGGACCGGTACTTTGCCGGATCGGACATCGAGTGGCCGCGATAGCGGTAGGTCATCATCTCGAGGATATAGGGGCCCTTGCCCGAGCGCGCGTGCTCGATAGCGCGGGCCGCGGCGTCGCGGACCAGCCGCACGTCCATGCCGTCGACCTGCTCACCTGGGATGCCGAAGCTCAGGCCGCGCTGCGAAAAATCGGTAGTCGCCGATGAGCGTTCGACCGAAGTGCCCATGGCATAGCGGTTGTTCTCGATAATGTAGACCACCGGCAGGTTCCAGAGCTTGGCCATGTTGAAGCTCTCATAGACCTGACCCTGGTTGGCCGCACCGTCGCCGAAATAAGTGAGGCTGACCGTGTTCTCGCCACGGTACTTGGCGGCAAAGGCGAGGCCAGTCCCGAGGCTTACCTGGGCGCCGACGATGCCGTTGCCGCCATAGAAGCGGTGCTCGTTGGAAAACATATGCATCGAGCCGCCCTTGCCCTTCGACAGCCCGCTCTGTCGGCCGGTCAATTCGGCCATCACGCCCTTTGGGTCCATGCCCAGCACCAGCATATGCCCGTGGTCGCGATAGCCGGTGATCGAGGCGTCGCCTTCCTTGCCGGCCATGTTGATGCCGGTGACCACCGCTTCCTGGCCGATATAGAGGTGGCAGAAGCCGCCAATCAGCCCCATGCCGTACATCTGGCCGGCCTTCTCCTCGAAGCGGCGGATGAGCAGCATGTCGCGATAGGCCTTGAGTTCCTCGTCCTTGCTGAATTCGGGGATATTGGATTGGGACTGCGATTTTGCCGGTTTGGCCGCCGCGTTACGCGCCATTGGCTCTGCTCCGAAAGAGTGATCAGTCTGGCCGCTAGATCGTGGCGCAAAGGCACCACGACGCGGAAGCTTAGCGCAATGGGGGCAGGATGGCCAATATGCAATGGACTTTAAGAAACCGCGCTATCAGTCTATGTCGTCTTCAATAATTTCAGTTAACTTGCCTGAAGCTAATTCTTCTGATGAACCAGAAAGTGGCTTACCGGACTTTGGATCGACCATGACGACGATGTCATCCGCCTGCGCCATCGACAGGAGCGCCCTCGCCCGCTCGGAAACGATGTCTGGGTCAAGTCTTGCGGGGTTGAACAGCTCGACCCGGTGCCGATAAGCATCGATCTCGGCCTGCAGTGCCCCCGATTGCGCCTTGAGCTCTTCGATGTCGGCATGCATCTGCCTCTGGCTCTCGATGCCGAACTGGCCGGAAACGACGTTGAAGCCGAGATAGCCCTGGAAGGCCACGAGCCCGAGCGTCAGCATCAGGTGGCGCCAGAAAGCCGGACGTTTGAGGCGGGTGGACATGGGCACGGGAACCTGAGGCGAGAATACGTCCAGTATAGCCGGTAGAGGCTTAACGGGGGATTTCTCCGCGACGAACCCGCAGCTCTCTCCGGGAAGCTCATCCTGAGCTTGTCGAAGGACGAGGTCCGCACTCGATGGCTTTCCGGCTCTCCCTACTGCCCTCTGAGCACGCTTCGTCCAGCATACCTGGCGGCCGTACCCAGCTGTTCCTCGATGCGGATCAGCTGGTTGTACTTGGCCAGGCGGTCGGAGCGGCTGAGCGAGCCGGTTTTGATCTGCCCGCAATTGCAGGCGACGGCGAGGTCGGCGATGGTCGAATCCTCGGTCTCGCCGGAACGGTGCGACATCACCGAGGTATAGGCGGCGCGGTGCGCGGTGTCGACGGCATCGAGCGTCTCGGAGAGCGAGCCGATCTGGTTGACCTTGACCAGGATGGAATTGGCGACCCCCATCTTGATGCCGGATCTGAGCCGTTCGGTATTGGTGACGAAGAGATCGTCGCCCACGAGCTGGGTGGTCTTGCCGAGCAGCTCGGTCAGCGCCTTCCAGCCCTCCCAGTCGTCCTCGGCCATGCCGTCTTCGATGGTGATGATCGGGAAGCGGTCGACGAGGCCGGCGAGGAATTTCGCATTGCCGTCGGAGGAGAGCGTCTTGCCCTCGCCTTCCATGGCGTATTTGCCGCCCTTGAAGTACTCGGTCGCCGCGCAGTCGAGGCCGAGATAGACGTCCTTGCCGGCGGAGTAGCCGGCCTTCCCGATCGACTTGACGATGTAGTCGAGCGCCGCCTCCGCGGATTTGAGGTTGGGCGCGAAGCCGCCCTCGTCGCCGACATTGGTGTTGTGGCCGTCGGCCGCGAGGCCCTTTTTCAGCGTGTGGAAGATCTCCGCGCCGATCTGTACCGCATGGGCGATGCTCTCGGCGCCGACGGGCAGGATCATGAATTCCTGCATATCGATCGGGTTGTCGGCATGAGCGCCGCCATTGATGATGTTCATCATCGGCACCGGCAGCACATGGGCGTTGGGGCCGCCGAGGTACTTGTAGAGCGGCAGCTCGCTCGACTCCGCGGCCGCCTTGGCCACTGCCAGCGAGACGCCGAGGATCGCGTTTGCGCCGAGCCGGCTCTTGTTGGGGGTGCCGTCGAGCTCAATCATGGCGCGGTCGACGGCGATCTGGTCGAGCGCGTCCAGGCCCTGGATCTCGGTGAAGATCTCGGTGTTGACGAAGTCGACCGCCTTGGTCACGCCCTTGCCCAGGAACGCCTTGCCGCCGTCGCGCAGTTCCACCGCTTCATGGGCCCCGGTCGAGGCCCCCGAGGGCACCGCGGCGCGGCCGAAGCTGCCGTCATCGAGCACCACATCCACTTCCACGGTGGGATTGCCGCGGCTGTCGAAAACCTGGCGGCCGGTGACATCGATGATGGAAGACATTGTTCGCCCCTTGCGCAGTGGATTGCCGTATCGCGGCCTTCTCTAGTCAAGGCTCGTGACAACTGGAAGGGGGAAACGACCCGCCCGTGCGAAAAACTGCGGCTGCGGCGGGGCGATGGCGAGCCGGGTCTTGCCACGGCGATCGGGATTTTGGCTTGCCCCTGCGCCATGTCCGGGAAGATGGGGGTCCCCCAGTGATCCGATCGTTGCTTGAGTGCACCTGGAAAGATCCACTGGGTCCGGGTCAGGGACCCGAGGATGACGGCCGGTGGGCGGGACGACGTACCGGCGGGACTGATGGGCCAGTGGAAGGGAAAAGCGCGGTGGAGTGGAGCGTGGTGGCAGTGGAGCGGCCAGGATCGCCCGGGTTCTTCGCCCTACTCGTCCCGCTTGTGAGCGTCGACCTGCTTCGCCGCGAGCTTCTTCATTGCCGCGTCCCGCTGCTTTTCGCCCTTGGTGCGGCCGAACTTGACGCGGTTCTCGGCCGCCTGCGCGTCCTTCTCGGCGCGAGCCTTGGCCTTGCGGGCAGATTTGAAACTCAGAATGTCGGCCATTTGCTTGTCTGGAGTTTTAATTGCGAGCCGGGTCCGCCGGCCGCCGTGAGCTGCTCGGTCGCATGGGTCGCGGGCCGGACATTGTGTCGAAATCGCCGGCACGCGCCCGTCGCGGATGCAGCCGTTCGGTGAAGAGCTCCACTACACCAGCCGGCTCTGCACCACCGCCGCTTCGATGAAACTGGCAAACAGCGGGTGGGGCTCGAAAGGTTTGGATTTGAGTTCGGGGTGGAACTGTACGCCGATGAACCAGGGGTGGTCGGTGCGTTCGACGATCTCGGGGAGCTTGCCATCCGGGGAGACCCCGGAGAACAGCAGGCCGTTCTTTTCCAGCACCTTGCGGTAGTTCATGTTGACTTCGAAGCGGTGGCGATGACGCTC
>JAUXUM010000052.1 GCA_030680995.1 Devosia sp. | reverse complement strand
TATAGGTGGTGAGGCAGCCAAGGGGAAGCCCGGCCGGCGTTCAGGTTTAAGGCCGGCTCCGGCCGAGGCCTTGTGTCTCGGCCGCCGCCCAGTCGATGACCTCCTTGAGCGCGGTTAACCGTCTTCGCCCGGCCGCCTTGGCCTTGCAGGGGATCGTCTCGGGCGACGGGCGCTTCCACTTGGCCCATTGCAGACGGATACCCTTGAGCCGTTCTTCCATCGTGAAGTAGCTGGGCCACATCCATGAAGCGATGGCCAAGTGCACCTTGTTGTCCCGCGCCGGAACGCTGATCGTCTCCGATCCGCGCCAGGAGACCGGCCGCATATAGGCATCGGTGAGCTTGTTCGCGGCCAGCACCTGCCGGCATGCTTCATCGATCTCGTCGGCGGACCAGGGAATGGTGAAGTCGAGCGTCTTGCCGCTCTCGATCAGCCGGTTCGTGTGCTCGCGCAGCTTGAACACCTCGCCGCCATAGGCGCGCTGGCCCTCGAATACGCAACTTGCGTAGTGCAGCCCATGCGTCAGCACATGGATTTTCGCATCCTGCCAGGGCTTGAGTTCACCATCGAACCAGATCCAGCCGTCGCGCTGGTCCATCGGCACGCCTGCCATCTTTCCTCTCCCACTCGTTCCGGCCGGCACCGCGCGGGGCCGCAATTGTCAGGCTGATCTTGCCTCACCCTCATGCGCATGGCAAACCGGAACGGCTTAGGGCGGGGCGACATTCCTGACGGGACGACAATGGCATTAAGCAAAATAAATGTCAATAAGACTGACATAAATGGACCGACGGACTTCTCGACGATGCCGCTCGACGTCATGGGGCTGTTTTTCTTCGCCTATCGCGATTTCGTCGGCGATGCCGATGCCTTGCTCGATCGCCAGGGCTTCGGCAGAGCCCACCATCGTGTGCTCTATTTCGTCAATCTGAAGCCCGGCATGCCGGTCGCCGATCTTCTCGACATCCTCAAGATTACCAAGCAAAGCCTTGCCCGCGTGCTGCGACAACTGATCGACAATGGATACGTTGAGCAGAAGACAGGTGCTGCTGATCGGCGCCAGCGCCTGCTCTACGCCACCGCCAAGGGCAGGGATTTCTTCGAAACGCTCTCCACCACCCAGACCAGCCGGATCGACGCTGCTTTCGCCGCGCTGCCGCCGGACGGGCGCAAGACCGTGCTCAAGTTCTTCGTCGGCATGGTCGAGCCCAGCGATCGGGCCTTGCTGGACCGCCTGAAGCTGACCGATGACCTTTAGCTACATCAGCCTTTGACCGTTGGGCACGGGCTTGTCGATGGCGGCCAGGACGATGGCGCCGCCCGCATCCTCGAAGCCCAGGGTCAGCACGTCCGAGCGCAGCGGACCGATCTGGCGCGGCGGGAAGTTGACGACCGCCATGACCTGACGGCCGATCAATGCCTCGGGCTCGTAATGCACGGTGATCTGCGCCGAGGACTTCTTGACGCCGATCCCGGGGCCGAAATCGATGAGCAGGATGATCGCGGGTTTCCGCGCCTCGGGGAACGGGCGTGCCTCGATGACGGTGCCGGCGCGAATATCGACCTTGAGGAAATCGTCGAAGCTGATCGTCTCACTCACGTCCCAGTTCCTCGGAACGCAGCCGCGCCGCGAGCACCACCCTGTCCATCAGGCTTTCAAGGCCACCTGGCGCCATCAGCACTTGCAGGGCCGCGGCCGTCGTCCCCTTGGGCGAGGTGACGTTCTCACGCAGCACCGATACGGGCTGCGGGTCGGCCTCCATCAGCGCGGCCGCGCCCACCACCGTCTGCCGGGCCAGCTGCATCGCCTGCCCCGGCTCCAACCCCTGCCGCATGCCGGCTACGGCCAGCGCTTCGACCATATAGAACACATAGGCGGGGCCGGAACCGGAAACCGCGGTGACTGCATCGAGCTTGGACTCCGTGTCCAGCCACATCACCTCGCCCGCCGCCTGCAGCAGAGCGTTTATCGCATCGCGGTCGCCTTCGTCGATATGCAGCCCCACGACGCCCGTGATTCCCTTGCCCACCTGCGCCGGCGTGTTGGGCATGGCCCGCACGATGCGCTCGGTGAGCAGCCCGTTGGCCAGCGTCTTCAGCGAGATTCCAGCAGCGATCGACAGCACCAGCGTATGCGGGCCCACCGCAGGCTGGATTTCGGCCAGCACCTGTTTCATCACCTGCGGCTTGACCGCCAGTACCATGACATGGGTCAAAACGCCCAGCGGCGAGGTGACCAGACGGATGCCATGGTCACGGGCAAAGTCGGCCGTCGGCTCCAGCGGCTTGGGGTCGACCAGCACCAGCTGGTTGGCCGGGAGACCACCTGCGACCCACCCGCGCGCCAATGCGAGCCCCATCTTGCCGGCGCCTACCAGGACGATCGGGCCGATCTCTTGCAGCTTCACGCTTCGCCTACGGTTTCAAACATCACCTGACTGAGCGCGTCGGCGGCGCTCTTGCCTGCCCAGACGACAAACTGGAAGGCCTGGTAGTAGAGATCGCAACTGTCGGTGGCCGAGCGCAACAGCGCCTCGCACTGCTGCGGTGTCACCTCCGCTCCACCCGACAGCAGATGCGAATTGCGGAACAACACCACCCCCTCGTGGTTCCACATGTCGAAATGACCGATCCAGAGCTGCTCATTGATCAAGGCGATCAATTGCTTAATCTCGCTGCGTCGGGCCTCCGGCACCTTGAGGTCGAAGGCGCTGGCGATATGGAGAGACTCGAGGTCTTCCATCCAGTTGAACGAGACGTGGTAATCGCTCCAGGAACCCCGCACCGAAATGGATATTTCATCGTCGTCCTGGCGCTCGAAGCTCCAGTCGTTGATTGAGGCGATATGCTCGATGATATCGACCGGGTGAACGGTGCGATCCGGCTCTAGCTGAAGAAGTGCCATTGGCTTTGCGTCCCGCTTTGGCAACGTATGAGGGGCTGGCGAAGGAGGTTCTCCGCCGGATTACGCTGTACTCGAGTGAACTTGCCGCACGCAGAGAGCCTACGAATCGTTCTGTGGCGCGACCCTACACCGGGTCATTGATTCCGGGCACCGCGACACCGCAGCTTCCAAGGCTTTCTTCTGTGGATGATCGGGCTTGTATTGTTAACAAGTCCTTAACGCCATCAGTCTGTACCGGTCATTTTTGCCTGATAATGAGACAACGCCGACCGGCCGATTCGCGTTACCATGCGCGCCTCCGGATGTCTTTCCGGTGACACTGCCCCCAAGAAGGGGCGCTCGCGACGTTTAGAACAACCCGTCCGGACCGGACCAGCCGGTGGTCAGTGCCTCCGTCCAACGCGGGAAGCCGTTGGCTGTCGCTTGCCGCGCGGCCGCCGTGTGGTCGTAGGGCACGGCCCGCAGGCTCACCGCCCAGCGCCCGTCTTTGCGCTCGATGATGGCATAGCGCGCATCGGGCGAGCCGTGGTTGATCTGCAGGCCGACGCTGCCCGGATTGACGATCAGCCGCCCATCACGCAACCGCACCGCACGCGCCAGATGTGTGTGGCCGCACAGCAGCACCGGAAAATCGAGGCCATTGGCCTTGGCACTGACCTCCGCCTCGTCCGGCAGCTTCGTCGACCGGCCCTGCCACCAATTGTCCAGCCATGGCTCGGAATCGTTGGCGGGCGTACCGTGACACATGTAGATCTCGCCCAGTATGGCGAGCGTCGCCGGCAATGCCGCGAACCAGTCGAGATGCCGTTGTTCGAGTTGGGTCATGGTGAAACGGTCGACCGGATCGAGGCCAAAGGGCGAGCGTTCGACAAGCCAGCGCTCGTGATTGCCCCGGATGGTGGGCAAACCGGCATCCATCAGGATGTCCGCCGTCCAGTTGGGCTCCATCGGACCGCTCACCAGGTCGCCGAGGTTGACGGTCGAATCGACGCTTCGCGCGGCGATGTCGTCGAGCACCGCCTCGAGCGCAAAACGGTTTCCGTGCACATCCGAAATGACCGCGAGCCGCATGACCCCAGACCTACACTTCAGATTCTGGCGGGCAGATGATCACAGATCGCGGGCGGTTGACCAGCCGGTTGAAACTGCGGTCGCCCAGCGCTCGTAACCCAGTGCATTCGCCTGCGCCGCCGCGGCCTGGTGGTCATACGGCAGTGCGCGGAAACTGACAGCCCAATTGCCTGCGTGCTTTTCGATCAGCGCGTAGCGCGCATCTGGCGAGCCAAGCGCCAGCGGCAGCCCGACGCTGCCGGGATTGACCACGAGCCGCCCGTCCGAGAGCCTTAACGTCCGGGCGAGATGGCTATGCCCGCATAGCAGAACGGAGTAGTCGAAGCCTTCCGCCTCGCGCTCGATCACGGCCCGGGTCACCTGGAAGACGCCGCCTCTCGGTTTGACGCCATCGAGCCAGAGCACATCGTCCGCCGTTGGCGTACCGTGGCACATGAAGACCTCGTCTTCGAAGACGTGATTGAGCGGCAATGCGGCCAGCCAGTCCCGATGCTTGGGTTCGATCATCCTGCGGACCAGCGCATCGACTGGCCAGTCTTGCTCGCGCCCCTCCGCGACCCACCGGTCATGATTGCCGCGTACACTCGGAATGGCGAGTTCGAGAAACAGACCGGCGGTGCCGGTGGGATCGAACGGGCCGCTCAGGTAATCGCCGAGCGCGAGGATAGCGTCTGCCCCCTGCGTCCTGATATCGGCAAGTACTGCCTCGAGCGCGATCAGATTGCCGTGCACATCGGAGATCACGGCTATTCGCATGGCAATCAGGTGGTTGGTTTCTTCTTGGCTCGCAGCGCCACCAACTCCCGGCGAAGTTGGGCGATTTCCTCGCCCTGGGCCTGAACCAGCTCCCGCAAGGCATCGAAGTCCTCGCGCTTCACCAGGTCCATATCGGCGACGAAGCGCTCCGCCTGCGACTTGACCGCCGTCTCGACTTCGCGGCGCACACCGTCTGCAACGCCGGCAGCCTCGTTCATGAGCCGTCCGATATCGTCGAAAATCCTGCTGCCCGTCGTCATCGCGCTTATCCTTAACTCCTGGCCGCAGCGCCGGCCACTCTGCCGACTATGTAGGACCTCGCGAACGGCTTGACCAGAGCCGGGACATGCTTACATGGTCGCGTGCCCTTCCCCCGGAGTCATGCCGCGTGCCCTTCCCCGAAATCGATCCCGTCGCCTTCGCGATCGGCCCATTCGCCATCCGCTGGTATGCATTGGCCTATCTGGGCGGCGTGCTGCTGGGTGCCGCCTATGGCATGACCCTGCTCGCCCGCCGCACCCTGTGGCACGATGGCAAGCCGCCGTTCGAGCCAGTCGCGATCTGGGATTTCGCCTTTTGGGCGGTGATCGGCATCGTGGTCGGCGGGCGGCTGGGATACGTGCTGTTCTATAATCTGCCTCACTACCTCTCCAACCCCGCCGACATCATTGCCGTCTGGGACGGCGGCATGTCCTATCACGGCGGCATGGCGGGCATCATGGCGGCCATGGCGCTCTTCACCCGGTCCAAGGGCGGCAACATCCTCTCCTCGCTGGACCTCCTGGGCGCCATCGCCACGATCGGGCTTCTGCTCGGGCGTCTGGCCAATTTCGTCAATGCCGAGCTCTACGGCGCGCCCACGAACCTGCCTTGGGGCGTGGTGTTCCCAACCGATCCCGAGCAATTGCCGCGTCATCCGAGCCAACTTTATGAGGCGGCGCTGGAAGGCCTGCTGCTGTTCCTCGTCATTCGTTACGCCACCCACGTCGCCTACGCGTTGCGGCGGCCGGGACTGGTCGCCGGCATTTTCGGCATCGGCTATGCCCTTTCCCGCATCGCGGTGGAATTCGTCCGCCTGCCCGACATTCAGGTCGGCTATCTCTATGGCGGCTGGGTCACGATGGGGATGATCCTGAGCCTGCCCATCCTCCTCGCCGGGGTTGCCCTCGTGCTTTACGCCAACAGACGCGTCCGTGCCTGATCCCGGTCCCAGCCTGTCCGAACTGATCGACATGCAGATCCGCGCCAACGGCCCGATGTCCATCGCGAGCTACATGACGCTCTGCCTGACTCATCCGCGGCACGGCTACTACAAGCAGACCGACCCGCTGGGAGCGCGCGGCGATTTCATCACCGCGCCCGAGATCAGTCAGATGTTCGGCGAGCTCATCGGCTTCTTCTGCGTCAACCTTTGGCAGCAGATGGGCGAGCCGCGCTCGTTCACCCTGCTCGAGCCCGGCCCCGGCCGGGGAACCCTGATGCAGGATGCGCTGCGGGTGGCAACCCGGGCCGAAGGTTTCGGCGACGCACTCCATCTCCAGCTTTACGAAACCAACGAGGAACTCAAGGCGCAGCAGGCGATCCGGCTCAGCCAATATGACCCCTATTGGCCCGGCGAGATCGACGCGGTCAGCGACGATCCTCTGATCGTGGTGGCCAACGAATTTCTCGATGCCCTGCCCGTCCGCCAGTTCGTCAGGGGCACGCAAGGCTGGCACGAGCGATTGATCGGCCTCAAGGAGGGACGGCGGCGGTTCGGCCTCTCCCCCACACCGATTCCCGAGAGCGCGATGCCAGAAGCCGTGCGCGCCGCGGCGCCCGGCGAGGTCTACGAGGTCTCCCTCGCCTCGGTGGACGTGATGCAGCGGCTGGGGAAGGCCGCGGCGCGGCGCGGCGGCGGCATCCTTGCCATCGACTACGGTTACCCCCGGACCCGCACCGGCGAAACGCTGCAGGCGGTGCGCAGACACGAATTTGCCGATCCGCTAGAGGCCCCTGGCGAGGCCGATCTCTCGGCTCATGTCGATTTCGGCGCGCTGGCCGAAGTGACGAGGAAGGCCGGGTTGACGGCCCAGCCTCTTGTCACACAGGGCGAGTTCCTGCGGCGCCTGGGCATCGCCGAACGGGCGACGGCCCTCTCCAGGGCCAACCCGGGCGAGGCCGCCGCTATCGGCGCAGCTCTCGACCGCTTGACGGGCGCGAACCAGATGGGCGAGCTGTTCAAAGTGTTCTGCGCTGCCAGCCCTGGCCTCGTTCCGCCCGGATTCGCATCATGAGCGCGCCCTTCGAGCAGAGCCCCGCGCTCGCTGCAATACCTGGCTTACGCCATGGGTTTTTCGGCCGGCGGGGCGGCGTCTCGACCGGCATATTCGCCTCCCTCAACATGTCCGAAACGAGCGGCGACAAGTTGAATCTAGTTGCCATCAATCGCGCCCATGCCCTTGAATCGCTGGGCTTTACAGCCTCTTCACTTGTCACCTTAGCACAGGTCCATTCCAGCATGGTGATTGCCCTGAGCGGCCCGCCGAGCGAAGGCGAGCGTCCCGAAGGCGACGCCATGGTTACCAATGTCCCCGGCCTGGCTCTCGGCATACTGACAGCCGACTGCGCGCCCATCCTGCTTGCCGATCCCGAGGCTGGGGTCATCGGTGCCGCCCATGCCGGCTGGAAGGGCGCCGTCGAGGGTATCGCCCATGCGACAGTGCGCGCCATGGCCGGTCTCGGCGCCGACCCCGCTCGCATTGTCGCCGCCATCGGACCGGCCATCTCGCTATCCAACTACGAGGTCGGCCCCCAATTCGCGGCCGAGCTGCTGGCCCGGCATGGCGACGCCGCCAACCGCATCGGACGTCCCACCGGAGGCCGCGAGCATTTCGACCTCCCGGGCTTCGTCTTCGACCAGCTTCACGGCGCCGGGGTGGGCCTGGTCAACGATCTGGGCATCTGCACCCATGCCGATCCCAGGCGCTATTTCTCGCATCGGCGGGCCACCCTTGAAGGCAGCACCACCGGCCGGCAGATCGCACTCATCGGCCTCGGCTGACTTCCTTCACCTTTCGATACTTTGGTGGATTGCGCGGTCAAGGCCGGCGCTATAAACGTGCCCGCAATTGGGGCCACGCCGCCGAATGCGGCGTTACGAGCAGGATGGCGACATGAAACTGGTCACCGGCAACTCCAACTCTGCCCTGGCTGAAGCCGTTTCCAGCTACCTCGAACTCCCGTTGACCGATTGCACGGTGAAACGCTTCGCCGACCACGAGATCTTCGTGGAGGTCCACGAGAACGTGCGCGGTGAAGACGTTTTCATTCTGCAGTCCACCTCGTTCCCGGCCAACGACAACCTGATGGAACTGCTGATCCTGACGGATGCGCTGCGGCGCTCTTCGGCCCGCCGGATCACTGCGGTCATCCCCTATTTCGGCTATGCCCGGCAGGATCGCCGATCGACCGGCCGCACGCCGATCTCCGCCAAATTGGTCGCCAACCTCATTACCGAGGCCGGGGTCAACCGGGTCATCACCCTTGATCTCCATGCCGCCCAGATCCAGGGCTTCTTCGACATCCCCACCGACAACCTCTACGGCGCGCCGGTGATAACCCGCGACATCCAGGAGAATTACGACACCTCCAGGCTGATGATAGTTTCGCCCGACGTCGGCGGCGTCACCCGCGCCCGCGCCATCGCCCAGCGGATTGGGGCCGATCTCGCCATCGTCGACAAACGCCGGCCCCGCGCCGGTGTGTCGGAGGTAATGAACATCATCGGCGACGTGTCCGGCCATGCCTGCATCCTCATCGACGACATCGTCGATTCCGGCGGCACCCTGGTGAACGCCGCCGAGGCGCTGCTCAAGGCGGGCGCCCTGGAAGTGTCGGCCTATATCACCCACGGCGTTCTCTCTGCCGGTGCGTCCGAACGGATCGCAGCGTCCAAGCTCAAGGAACTCGTGGTCACCGATTCCATCGCCGAGACCGATGGCGTCCGTTCGGCGAAGAATATCCGTCGTATTTCCATCGCCCCGCTTATCGGCGAAGCCATCGCCCGCACCGCGAGCGAACAGAGCGTCTCCAGCCTTTTCGACTGAGTTTCCGCCAAGCCATTCGAGCGTAGCTCTCATGGCCTTCTCCCCCAAAAATCGCGCCACCGGCGCGATTTTACCTTCGGCACGGCTCGAAGTGTCGAAATCGGCGCCCCTCGCCCGACATTGTCATGCCGGCCTATGCTGTCGGCGGCGAGGAGAGGACGAGACCGATGAAATACTTGCTGATGCTCTATGCCGACGAAAAAGTCGGAGCACAGATTCCGCCCGAGCAGATGGTGAAGGCCATGGAGACGATGTACGCCTATCGGGACGCGCTGACCAAGGCAGGCGCCTTTGTTGCTACCGCCGCGCTGGCGCGAACCTGGGATGCCAAGACGCTGCGGATGGAGGGCGGCGAGATCAAGGTCCACGATGGCCCCTATGCCGACACGCGCGAGCAATTCGGCGGCTACTACATTATCGAGGCGCCGGACATGGACGCGGCGCTGAAATGGGCCGCCCGATGCCCGGCAGCGCAATGGGGTCCGATCGAAGTCAGGCCCTACATGGACGGGTACTGAAACCCCAATGAATCTTTTTCGGCGCCCAAGAGTCGAAATGGTCGCCGCCCTCCCGTCATTGTAGCATCGGAGCATGGTGTTCCGAGCTACCAACGGGAGAACAAGATCAGGGCTACGAGTCCAGGTTAACGGTGGATTGAGAGAG
>JAUXUM010000033.1 GCA_030680995.1 Devosia sp. | reverse complement strand
AAGAAGATCGCATGTGGATACGGGCCTTGTTTTGACTTGGCTCAAGCGGCGGTACTGCGAAAGGAACTCATCCATCGCCAACCGGGCACGCAACTGCATCAAGGAGGCCAATGTCCGCCTCTGGGGCGAGCAGCAGTCATTCGCGCTGCCCAGAAGCCGATCTGCCGAATGACGGAGATGGGTCAAGACCTGCCGTTCGCCGAACGCTGAAGCTCATAAGCCCCAAAGCTGGACTGACGAATATGGGGAGGTGGCGACGGGCGGCACAGGTCAAGGCCAAGGATCGGCAGGACGAGGCGCAGCCGCGCGGCGAAAAAATCCATGTCGGCCCCGTCGGCTTCCGGCAGCCGCTGGAAGCCGGGCTGCGTGTCGTTCGTGAGCGCGACCGAACCAGCGTCCCGCGTCAGCCTGATCGGCTGGCTTTCGATGAACCGGACATGGGCCTTGGTGAGATTGTCGTCGGTACTGACAATGATGACGAGGCGCGGTCGAAGAAGTCCTTGTCCTCCGGGCGAAGGTAGATGCGGATGCGGGCGGCGACACTATCGCCTTCTCCGCTATAGGCCATTGCGCCACCTGGCCGGTCCGGGTCCGGCCCCATCAGCACGTCGATCCCGGTATGGGAGGCTGCGCTGCGTTTTGAGGAGGTCGGACAGTCGTGTGCGGGGAGCCGACAGCGCCTCGCCGGTCCAGTCGATGATCTCGGCCGCGATCAATGTGACGTTGCCAATACTGCCGCCACCCTGCCGGCGCATTATCGGAATGGCCGTATGGCAGGCAACAGTTCAGGATATCGATTTGACCGAATTGGCTGGCCACCTCATTGACCACCCGCACAAGTGCAAATCGCGTATTGCGGCACTTCAGTGACACGATACGCTTGCATACGAATGCCGATTTCAGTTTTCGCCATGTGGCGAAGGCGTTAGCGCGCGGAAACGTCGGACGTTAATAATTTTGAAAATGGCATGGGCGTGTGTGCCCCGGCCAAGGAAGATGGTGTGGCAGCCGTGACGTACGATCTGGTGATCAAGGGCGGGCGTGTCATCGACCCGGCGCAAGGGCTTGACGACAAGCGGGATGTCGCGTTTTCCGGGGGGCGGGTCGCCGCACTCGCCGAGACCATCTCGGACGACGAGGCAATCGAGGTCCGGCATGCGGACGGCCACATCGTCATGCCGGGACTGATCGACTTCCACACTCACGTCTACTGGGGCGGAACCTCGCTCAGCGTCGACGCCGAGGAAATGGCTCGGCGCAGTGGCACCACCACCTTTGTCGATGCCGGCAGTGCCGGAGCCGGCAATATGGCGGGCTTCGTCAAGCATGTCATCGAACCGTCGCCGCTACGCATCCTTGCCTATATAAACGTGTCGTTCCCCGGTATCTTTGCCTTTAGCAAAGAGGTCATGGTGGGCGAGTGTGCCGATCTGCGGCTGCTCAATGCGCGTGAATGCGTTCGGGCGGCGCGCGCATTTCCCGAGCACGTGGTCGGCGTCAAGGCGCGGGTGGGGTTCAATGCCGGCGGGGCTTCGGGCTCCGCGCCGCTCGAGATCGCCATCGAGATCGCCGATGAGCTGGGCCTGCCGGTGATGGCGCATATCGACTTCCCACCGCCGAGCCGCAAGGAGGTGCTGGAGCGCCTGCGCCCCGGCGACATATTGACTCATTGCTTCCGCCCGTTCCCCAACGCGCCGATCGATGGCAAGAAGCAGGTGCGCCAGGAAATCCGGGACGCCCATGCCCGCGGCGTACTTTTCGACATCGGCCATGGCTATGGCGGCTTCGCCTTCGAATCAGGCCGGGCTACGCTTGAGCAGGGGTTGCCGCCCGACATCCTGAGCAGCGACGTCCATGTGCTCAGCAAGGACGGACCGGCCTATGACCTGCTGGCGGTGATGAGCAAGTTCTGGTGCCTCGGAATGTCGTTGCCCGACGTGGTCAGGGCGACGACCGAGACACCCGCAAAGGTGCTGCGCCGGCCTGAACTGGGAACCCTGGCTCCAGGAACCCCCGGTGATGCTACCATCGTCAGGATCGAAAATGGCCGGTTCGAATATGTTGATTCCTTGGGCGAGGTGCTTGGGGGCGACCGCCGTCTTGCCTGCACCGGTATTGTGCTTGCCGGCAAATGGTGGGAGCGGGGACCAAGGCTTTGAGCACCGCGGCATGGCCGGTATCATCAGCCTCACCCAATCGGTGGCGAACGAGTTCGGCCGGTACGGCATCCGCTGCAACGCGGTCTGTCCAGGGTCCGCGCGGACCGACAATATCACTTGGAGCATACGCCGGCAGAGGGATCCGCAGGTCTTCGAAAAGCTGGCGCCGCGCCCGGAGCGGCGGGCGCTATATGAGCCGTGATCAGGTGAGCGCCGACGCGTGCATCCGGTCCAGCGTCTGGCGCTGGCGGATCATCTCGAGGAAGATCCGGTAGTCCTTGTCGAATTGCGGACGTGCCGCCGGGTCGGGAAGGCGCTCGCGGCCTCCCTGCTGCATCGCGGCGGCCGCCTCGCCCAGCGAACCGTAAATCCCGGCCGCTTTGGCGGCGACCATGGCGACGCCGAGAAGGGTCGGGTCCTGCGACGCGGACTCGACGACGGTGCAGCCGGTGGCATCGGCATAGAGCTCCATCAGCAGCGGGTTGCGCGTATGGCCGCCGGTGATGTGCAGCGCGTCGATCGGATGGCCTCGCCCCGCCAGCGCCTCGAGGATATGACGGATGCCCAGGGCGATGGCGACCGCCGTCCGCCAGTAGAGCCGGCAGAGACTGTCGAAATCGCTGTCCAGCGTCAGGCCCGAGATGACGCCGAGCGCCTGCGGGTCGCCGAGCGGCGAGCGGTTGCCGTGGAAATCGGGCAGCACATGCAGGCGAGCGGCCAGGCCGAGCCCCTCGACCTCGCGCAATGCCATTACGCGCGCGGCGATAGCCTGGTGCGTGGCGGCGGTGGGTTCGCCGCCGGCGCCATGCCAGCGGATCAAATGGTCGAGCAGGGCGCCGGTGGCCGACTGCCCGCCTTCCAGCGCCCACAGGCCGGGCAGCACAGCCTCGAAATAGGGACCCCAAGCGCCCCGCAGGGGCTCAATCCGGCGGGCCTGGAACATAACGCAGCTGGAGGTGCCGGCGATCAGGGCCAGATGCCGTTCGATGGTTTCGGGTTCGGCAGCCAGGCCGCCAAGCGTGCCGAGCGTTCCGGCATGGGCGTCGATCATTCCCGCGCCGACCCGGCAATTTTTGGTGAGCCCCAGCGCCGCGGCGGCATCGGCGGTCAGCGGCCCGAGATCGGTGCCGATGGGGGTGGCGCGCGCGGGCAGGTTGCCGCGCTCGAGCAGGTCATCGAGGCCCAGTTCAGTGAAGAAGTCGTGCTGCCAGCCGGGCTCGGCATGGGCCAGATAGGTCCATTTGCAGGTGAGCGTGCATTGCGAGCGGGCCAGCGACCCGGCTGCCTTCCAGGTGAGGAAATCGGCAAGGTCGAAAAAGTATCCGGCCTCCGCCCAGGCCTGCGGCAAATGCCGCTTGAGCCAGAGCAGCTTGGGCACTTCCATTTCCGGCGACATCACGCCGCCGACAAAGTCGAGCACCCGGTGGCGCGATGCCGTGCACTCGGCGGCTTCGGCGAGGGCGCGATGGTCGAGCCAGGCGATAGTGTCCCATTGGCCGTCGCCGTCACGCGAGACGCTGAGCGGGGCGCCGGCGCGGTCGCGGACCACGAGCGAGCAGGTGGCATCGAAACTGATACCGACCACCTCCTCAGGCTTGGCGCCGGCCGCGTCCATCGCCGTCCGGACCGCGCGACAGACCGCGCCCCAGATCTGTTCGGACGAGTACTCGGCATGCTTGGCGTCGGGGCGGTGTAGCTCGATCGGCTGCTCGGCCCGGGCGAGGAGCGCGCCCGTGGGGTCGGCTACCGCAGCCCGGGCGCTGGATGTGCCGACATCGACCGCCACCAGCAACCTGGCCGGGGCCTGCGGCGCCGCCCGCGCATTGGCCAGCGCGACGAGCCCCGGCAGCGCCCGCATGTCGTCGAAGACTGCGTCCGGCCCTAGCGCCTCGATTTCCGGCCGCAGCCCGCTTGGGCCGATATGGCTGCCGCCGGCAAAGGCGAAGACACGCATGCCCGCGTTCCTGGCCGCGGCGATGCCGGCGGGGCTGTCCTCGATGACGAGGCAGTTTTCCGGCCTCACGCCCATCGCCACGGCGGCGTGGAGGAACAGGTCGGGGTCCGGCTTGCCGCGGGTGACCATGCTGGCCGAGAAAATCGCCGGGTCGAACCGGTCGAGCAGTCCGGTCACCCCGAGACTTAACCTGATCCGTTCGAGTTGGCTGGAGGAGGCGACGCAGAACGATGCCGTAAGCTTGTCGAGCGTCTCGGCGAGCCAGCCAGCCGGCCTCAGTTCCTCGCGGAACACCTCGAAGAGAGCGAGCCGCATATGCTCGAGCGCGGCCTCGGTCAGATGGAGCCCGTGCGCGGCATTGAGGTGGGCGGTGATGGAGGCAAGGCTGCGGCCTAGGAAATCCCGGAAGCCGATGGCCGGGTCGATCTCGACGCCTTCCGCCGCGATGGTCTTGAGCAGCACCCGCATGGCGAGCGGCTCGCTGTCGACGAGCACGCCGTCGCAATCGAAGATGATGAGATCGACGCGGCCCATCAACTCATCCAGTTGCCGCCGTCGACATTGAGGGTCTGGGCGACGACATAATCGGCGTCAGTCGAGGCGAGAAACACGGCTGCGCCGGCCAGGTCGTCCGGATGCCCCATGCGGCCATAGGGCACCGCCTCGCCGACCAGGCGCTTCTTCTCCCCGATCGGGCGGTGCTCGTACTTGGCGAAAAGCGCGTCGACCTGGTCCCACATCGGGGTATCGATGACGCCCGGTGCAATGCCGTTGACGTTGATCCCGTGCTCGACGAGACCCAGCCCCGTCGATTGGGTGAGGCTGATGACGGCGGCCTTGCTTGCACAATAGACGCCGACAAGCGCTTCGCCGCGCCGCCCCGCCTGACTGGACATGTTGATGATCTTGCCGCCCCGGCCCTGTTGCACCATCTGCCGAGCCACTGCCTGGAGGGTGAGGAGCAGGCCCTTCACATTGACGGCGAAGACCCGATCATAGCTCTCCTCGGTAATCTCGAGAATGGGCGCCATGTCGAAGGTCGCCGCATTGTTGACGAGGATGTCGATGCCGCCGGCCCGCTCGACAACGGTTGCGACGAGATTTGCAATTGCCTCCCGATCGGTGACATCGAAGGGAACGCCGAAGCTCTGGTTGCCGATTTCCTCGGCGAGACGTTGCGCTTCCTGCCCAAGCCGGTCAGCGACGACGACGCGGGCGCCCTCCTGGGCATATCGCCGGCAGATGGCGGCGCCGATGCCGCGGGCGCCGCCGGTGACGATGGCGACTTTGTCCTTGAGTTTCATTGCGTTCCCTCCCGGCACACCCTCTCCCGAGCGGGCGATATTTGCAATGTCTACAGCCGCCCCTCGAGATAGCGCGCCAGCGTTTCGCGCGTCCCCACCGACCAGAGCGTTTCGAGCGCATGGGTGAAAGCGGCCATGTAAATAGGGTCGCCGGCAACCTCGCCGAAGATGTCGCGCATCTCGAGCCATGCTGCGGGACGCGCCCTTGCCTTGCGCGCCTGATCCTGCAGCCGCTCCCAATTGGGGTCGTTGGACGCGATCGGTTTGCCGCTGTCGGTCTCACCGTAGCAGTAGCGGGCCCAGAGAGCGGAGACCAGCGCCAGACCGGTGACCGAACCGCCGGCCTGCAGCCTGTCGGCCACCGACGGCAGGATGAATTTGGGTTGCCGGTTGGAGCCGTCGAGGCAGAGCCGGGAGATGGTGTCGCCGATCTTGGGGTTGGCGAAGCGACGCTCGATCAGCCGGTAGTAGTCCTGCAGGTCGGTGTCGGGGACCGGCGGCACGATGGGGATGATCTCGTCCTGCTCGACCTTTTGCAGGAAGGCGCGCACCAGCTCGTTCTCCATCGCTTCGTGGACGAAGTGAATGTCCATGAGCGCCGCGGGATAGGCGATGGTGGCGTGCCCGCCGTTGAGGATGCGGATCTTCATCAATTCGAACGGGGCGACGTCATGGACGAATTGTACGCCCACCGCTTCGAGCGCCGGCCGGCCGGCGGGAAACTCGTCCTCCAGCACCCATTGCTTGAAGCTCTCGCAGAACACCGGCCAGTTGTCGGCAATGCCGAACTGGTCGGCCAACAATTCCCGCTCCCGGTCCGAGGTCGCCGGCGTGATGCGGTCGACCATGCCGTTGGGGAAGGCGACATTGGCGCCGACCCAGGCGGCGAGCTCGGGATAGATCAGCTGCCCCAGCCCGATCACGGCGTTCTTGGTGACGTGGCCGTTGCCCGGGATGTTGTCGCAGCTCATCACCGTGAAGGGCGGGATGCCCACATCGCGCCGCCGCTTCAAGCCCGCGAGGATCAGCCCGAACACCGTCCGCGGCGAGGTGAAGTTTTCCGCGTCGCGCGCGATGTCGGGGTGCCTGGGATCAAAGCGCTGGCTGGCGGGGTCGATGTAGTAGCCGCCCTCGGTGATGGTCAGCGAGACGATGCGGATGGCGGAGTCGGCGAGCCGGTCGATGATCGCCCTTATGTCGCCCGGCTTAAGATAGTCGATCATCGCGCCGGTGACGCGCGCGGCACTCGTCGTAGCCTCCTGTTCGACCACAGTGGTCAGCCAGTCCTGGCTCATGAGCTTTTGCCGCATCAACTCGTCAGCGGGCCGCACTCCGGCGCCAATGATGGCCCAATCATGGTCCAGCCCGCGATTGAAGAGATCGTCGAGATAGACCGCCTGGTGTGCGCGGTGGAAATTGCCGATGCCGAAATGCAGGATGCCCGGCCTAAGGCTCGATCGGGCGTAGTGCGGCACGGCTGCGGTCTTGCTCAGTTCGACAAGGGCATTGGCTGAGAGCGTAATGGGCATCGATATCTTTCCGGCGCTAGCGCAGCGCCTGTCCGTCCCTGGCGAAGCGGTAGAGGCGCGATGGGTCGGGCGTCAGCCAGACGTCGTCGCCGTGGAAGAAGTCGATCTCGCCGCCAGTGCGGACGGTCATCAGTCCGATCCCGTCGACGTGAACATGCAGGAACGTATCCGATCCGAGATGTTCCGCAACGCCGACGCGGCCCTTCCATTCGCCCCTGTCGCGCGCAATCAGCATGTGCTCGGGACGGACGCCGACCGAGGCGGCGCCGAACGGGCTCGCCGCCTCGCCCTCGATGAAATTCATCTTCGGCGAACCGATGAAGCCGGCGACGAATTTGTTGGCCGGGCTGCGGTAGAGCTCCATCGGCGTGCCGTATTGCTCGACGCGGCCGGCGTTGAGCACCACGATCCTGTCGGCCATGGTCATGGCTTCCACCTGGTCGTGGGTCACATAGACCATGGTGGTCTTGAGCTGCTGGTGCAGCTCGGTGATCTCGAGCCGCATGTTGACGCGCAGCGCCGCATCCAGGTTCGAAAGCGGCTCATCGAAGAGGAAGGCCTTGGGCTGGCGCACGATGGCGCGGCCGATGGCGACACGCTGGCGCTGGCGGCCGGAGAGCTGGCGCGGTTTGCGGTCGAGATAGTCGGTGAGGTTGAGGACGCGCGCGGCGTCTTCGACCTTGCGCGCGATCATCTCCTTGCTCTGCTCGGCCATCTTGAGCGGGAAAGCGATGTTCTGGCGCACCGTCATATGCGGATAAAGCGCGTAGGACTGGAACACCATGGCGAGCTGGCGCTGCGCCGGTCCCTTGCGGGTCACGTCCTCGCCGTCGAGCCGGATGATGCCCGAGCTGGTATCTTCGAGGCCCGCGATCAGCCGCAGCAGCGTGGACTTGCCGCAGCCCGAAGGCCCGACGAAGACGACGAAGGCGCCGTCCTCGATCGTAAGACTGACATCGGGGATCACCGCATGGGTGCCGAAGAATTTGTTGACGTGTTCGAGCGCGATCGAGCCCATGGGATTCCCTTATTTCACGGCGCCGAAGGTCAGCCCGCGGACCAGTTGCCTCTGGCTCAGCCAGCCCAGCACCAGGATCGGCGCGATGGCCAGCGTCGAGGCGGCCGAGAGCTTGGCCCAGAACAGGCCCTGCGGCGACGAGAAGGACGAGATGAAGGCGGTCAGCGGCGCGGCCTTGGACGCGGTCAAATTGATGGTCCAGAACGCCTCGTTCCAGGCGAGGATGATGTTCAGCAAGAGCGTCGAGGCGATGCCGGGCACGGCCATGGGCACCAGCACATAGACCAGCTCCTTCCAGAGCACCGCGCCGTCCATGCGCGCCGCCTCGAGGATGTCCACCGGGATTTCCTTAAAGTAGGTGTAGAGCATCCAGATCACGATCGGCAGGTTGATGAGCGTCAGCACCATGGTCAGGCCCCACACCGTGTCGAGCAGCCCAAAATCGTGGAACAACAGGTACATCGGCACCAGCACGCCCACCGCCGGCATCATCTTGGTGGAGAGCATCCACATCAAAACGTCCTTGGTCTTGGGCGTCGGCGCGAAGGCCATGGCCCAGGCGGCGGGGATGGCGATCAACAGCGCGATCAGCGTCGAGCCCACCGAGATCCACACCGAATTGGCGAAGTGGCGGAAATAGTCCGAGCGCGCCTGCACCTCGACATAGTTCTCCAGCGTCCAGCTCGGGATGATGACGGGCGGCGAGGCGATTGCCTGGGCCTCCGGCTTGAAACTGGTGAGGATGGTCCAGAAGATCGGGAAGAACAGGAGAAACGCCACAGCCCAGGCTAGGGCGGTGAAGGTGAGCTTTTTCTGCAGTGTCACCGAACGGGCCATGTTAGTGACTCCCCCTCCGACTTGTCGGCCTTGACGAGACCTCGCCACCCCACCGGCCGTCATCCTCGCGCTTGTCGCGAGGACCCAGCCGCGCGACGTCCGTCGCGCGAGAGGAGTCTTTGGCGCCGCCGATGCGGCGCCGCTGGGTCCTCGGGTTTCGCTCCGCTCCCCCGAGAATGACGGTCCGTGGGTTGGGCGAAATGCTGCCAAACAGGGCCTCCCCCTCGAACACCCTACGCATCCAGATTCTTCCCCACCGCGCGCATCAGGAAGATGGCGACGATATTGGCGAGGATGACCGCGATCACGCCCCCCGCCGAAGCGCCGCCGACATCGAATGAGAGCAGCGCGGTGCGGTAGACGAGGAAGGCGAGGTTGGTCGAATTGTAGCCGGGCCCGCCATTGGTAGTGACCAGCACCTCGGCGAAGATGCCGAGCAGGAAGATGGTCTGGATGAGGATCACCACGGTGATCGCCCGCGCCAGGTGCGGCAGGATGATGTAGATGAAGCGGCTGAGCGCATTGGCGCCGTCCATCTCGGCGGCTTCCTTCTGTTCCTCGCTCAACGATTGCAGCGCCGTAAGCAGAATAAGTGTCGCGAAGGGCAGCCATTGCCAGGCGACGATCAGGATGATCGAGAACAACGGAAACTGCGCGAACCAGTCGACGGGACGCTGGCCGAAGGTCTCGGCGATGCGCGCGAAGATGCCGTAGCCGGGATGCATCAGCATGTTCTTCCAGATCAGCGCGGCGACCGGCGGCATGATGAAGAAGGGCGAGATGACGAGGATGCGGACGATGCCCTGGCCGAAGATCGGCTGATCGAGCAAGAGCGCGAGGAAGATGCCGCCGACCACGGTGATGACCAGCACGCCGCCCACCAGCAGCAGCGTATTGCCGATCGACTGGATGAAGGCGGGATCGGTGAGGAAGTATTCGTAGTTGAAGAGCCCGGCGAAGCTCTGCATGCCGGGATTGAGGAGATTGTAGTTCTGGAACGAGAACCACAGCGTCAGCGCCAGCGGCACGATCATCCAGGTCAGCAGCACGATGACGGACGGCGCCATCATGAACCGCGCCAGCGTGCGCGACTGTTGGGTGGCCATGGCGTTCTCTCCCCTCGACGCCTCAGAACGTCACTGTCCCGCAATTGAGGCCGCCCGGCTAGAGGATCCGGGCGGCCCCGACCGTGGGGAGGACTACTTTATATAACCGCCTTTGGTCATCTCGCGCGTGGTCGCCGCCTGCGCCTGCGACAGCGCCTCGTCGACGCTCATCTGCCCGGCGAGCGCCGCCGAGAACAGCTGCCCGACCGTGGTGCCGATGCCCTGGAACTCGGGAATGGCGACGAACTGGACACCGGTATAAGGCACGGGCTTGACCGTCGGGTTGTTCGGGTCGGCCGCGTTGATGGAGTCGAGCGTCGCCTTGGCGAAGGGCGCGGCCGCCTGGTATTCGGGGTTCTGGTAGAGCGAGGTGCGAGTGCCCGGCGGGACGTTGGCCCAGCCTTCCTTGCTGGCGACGAGCGCGAGATAATCCTTGCTGGTCGCCCAGGCGATGAACTTCTCGGCCGCCACGGCCTTCTGCGAACCGGCGGGAATGGCGAGGCTCCAGGCCCAGAGCCAGTTGCCGCGCTTGCCCAGGCCGGTGTCCGGCGCCAGCGCGAAGCCAACCTTGCCGGCAACCGTCGAGTCAGCGGGGTTGGTCACGAAGGAAGCTGCGACGGTGGCGTCGATCCACATGCCGCATTTTCCCTGCTGGAACAGCGCCAGGTTCTCGTTGAAGCCGTTCGAGGAGGCGCCGGCGGGGCCCGCGTCCTTCATCAGGTCGACATAGAACTGCAGCGTGTTCTTCCATTCGGGCTGATCGAACTGGGGATGCCAGCTCTCATCGAACCAGCGGGCGCCGAAGGCGTTCGCCGTGGCTGTCAGGAATGCCATGTTCTCGCCCCAGCCGGCCTTGCCGCGCAGGCAAATGCCGTTGATGTCGGCGGCACGGTCGGTCATCTTGCGGGCCGCGTCGGCGATGAACGCCCAGGTGGGCGCCTCGGGCATGGTCAGCCCGGCCTTTTCCATGAGGTCGGTGCGGTACATGACCATCGAAGACTCCCCGTAGAACGGGGCGGCATAGAGCTTGCCGTCAAGCGAGAGGCCGCCGCGGATGGCCGGCAGCAGGTCGTCGACGTCGTAGCCGGCGCCCAGGTTCTCGAGCGGCAGCAGCCAGCCCTGCCTGGCCCAGATCGGCACTTCATAGGTGCCGATGGTCAGGATGTCGTACTGGCCGCCCTTGGTGGCGATGTCGGTGGTGACGCGCTGACGCAGCACGTTCTCCTCCAGCGTCACCCATTCGAGCTGGATGTCTGGGTTCCTGGCGGTGAAATCGCCGGTCAGCTTCTGCATGCGGATCATGTCGCCATTGTTGACGGTGGCGATGGTGATCGTCTCGGCCGAGGCCGAAGTGGCGAGCGCAGCCAGCAGCGCGCCCGCGAAAAGCGGTGTCAGTCTCATGGATGTCCTCCCAGTTCCAAGACGAGCATTTGTCTTGGTCGTGGGCAATTACTCATCAAACGAGCAAAGTTGTCAAGTGCCAGACAAACGCTCAGGGTCCTGCGCACGGTGAGCTTGGCGGCAGCAGTGGCTGGATAGTCCGTGGAATCGGGCCCTTAACGGGTCTCGAGCAGGCCCTCGGCGGTGCGCTCGTCGGTGATCAGCCCATTGACCAGCCTGCGGTTGAGGGCGGCCCGGATGCCGGGCAATTTCTTATCGCCCTTGGCGATTGCCACAACCAGCGAGGTTTCCCGCGACGGCAACGGGGCGCTGGCGACGCGCTCATTGGTGAGGCCGTCGATCATCTTGCCTTGCGCATCGAAGGCCCAGCCGACGATCTCGCCGATGGCGCCGGCCTTCTGCAGCGCCTTGAGCTCGGCCTCGGTGATGAAGCCGTCGAGGAACAGCGGCGCCTCCGGACCAAGATCGCCGACGCCCACAAAGGTGATATCGGCCTTCGCCGCCAAAGCCAGGGTGTCGCGAATCATCGGCTGGCCGAGCAGCAGCTCGCGTTCCCGCGCCGAGGACGCGATAACCGGCAGCGGCATCGGGAAGCTCCGCGCCTTCACCGAATCGGCGAGGTTGAAGATGACGTTGTAGTAGGCCGCGGATCCGTCCGGCGCGATGCTGCCGGTGAGCGACACGATCTTGTGCTGCGGACACTCCATCGGCGTGAGCTGCTCGATCGCCGCCTTGAGCGTACGGCCGGTGCCGATCGCCATGACGATCGGCTCTGGCGATTTGAGCCGGCGCTCGATCTCGGCGGCGGCGGCCTGCGCCACCCCGAGGATGGTCGAGTCCGAGGCAGGGTCCGTCGGCACCACTTCGACCAGATCGAGCGCAAGGCGCTTCCGGAGTTGTTCGGCCAATTCCATGCAATGGCCGATGGGGTGGTCCAGCCGGACCTTGATCAAGCCTTCCGACACCGAAAGCGACACCAGCCGCTGTGCCGTCTGGCGCGAGACCCCCAGCTTCTGGGCGATCTGTTCCTGGTTGTTGCCGGCCACATAATAGAGCCAGCCGGCCCGCGCCGCGTCGTCGAGCCGGTTGCCGGAAATGTCTTGCCGAGCGACCATGTGCGAGCGTACCTCTCAAAATTGGGCAGATACTCTGGCAATGGGCTTTTGCTCGCAAGCGAAAAATCTAGCATGAAGTGGTATAGTGGCGGTTGGCGTCAGCTCGATTGCAGAGGAGGCCCGGATGCCGTTCCAACTGCGAAGCCCAACCATCAATGGTGGCGGACCCATCCCCGAGCGCTACACGGGCGATGGCGTCAACGTATCGCCGCCGCTCGAATGGTCGGACCCTCCGCCCGATACCAAGAGCCTGGCGCTGATCGTCGAAGATCCCGACGCGCCCGGCGGCACCTTCCGGCACTGGGGGGTCTACAACATCGATGCGGACGAGCGGCAGCTGCCCGAGGGCGCCGGTGGCGCGCGCTTCGAGGTGGCGGTCAACGATTTCGGCGAAGCCGCCTATGGCGGCCCCCACCCGCCCCGGGGCGACGGGCCGCACCACTACCATTTCCGCTTGGTAGCGCTCGATGTCGAGAAGCTCGAGCTGCCGCCTGCCGCCAAGGTCAAGCACCTGTGGAGAGCGGCGCAGGGCCATATCGTCGGCCAGACCGAACTGGTCGCTACCTACGAGCGCTGAAGGTGCCGCAGACCTTGGCGGCAGGCTGCGGCCGCCCCCTTGACCTTGCCATTATGGGAAGGATTAGATGTCTTCTCGAAGGGGCGGTTGCGCCCAAAGCGAGGAGAAGTCGATGAACATCGGCAAGGCAGCGCGGGCATCGGGCATCTCGGCCAAGATGATCCGTTACTATGAATCGACCGGCCTGATCGCCGGCGCAGAGCGCACCGCCTCCGGCTACCGCGTCTACGATCATGCCGATGTGCATGCCCTGCGTTTCATCGGCCGCGCCCGCGACCTCGGCTTCTCCGTCTCGCAGATGGGGGAGCTTCTGGCGCTGTGGCGTGATCACAGCCGCGCCAGCGCCGACGTCAAGGCGATCGCCCTCAGGCATGTAGCCGAGCTCGAAGAGAAGGCCCGGGTCCTGCAGGCGATGAGCAGGACGCTCAAGCACCTCGCCGACCACTGCAACGGCGACGATCGTCCGCACTGCCCGATCCTCGAGGATTTCGCGGCGCCGGACCATGTTCCGGCCAGGTCCCGGTGGCGGCCGCCCCCGATGGCTGCGGCCGGCTAGACCATGTGTGCCTGCGCCGTCCCGGGATCGACGCAATCTGCGGTATTGACCGCCGGCGCGGGGCCGCGCCGACCGGTCATGCGCCCATGACTGTCTTGAGGGCGTCACATGTGCATTTTCGTCGCCGGCTCCCCCTATCCCAACAACCCCAGGACCAGGGCCTACAAGAAGGCGCCGCGCAACATCTGGCCGATCATCAACGATCCATCCGCAGGTAGAGTACCGGTTGCGCCCAAAGGGGCGTTGACACCGCCCACCGCCCGGACCAGTGTTCGGCCAACATGACCGCGTCCCCTCCTTTCCAGTCATCGGCTGGCCGCCGCGAAACCCTGCTTGCCGCGATCGAATCGCGCCGCGACGACCTTGTCGCGTTGACGCGTGACCTCATCGGTATCCCGACGATCAATCCGCCGGGCAATGCTTATCTCGAGATCTGCGAATATCTCGGCAAGCGGCTCAAATCCCGCGGCTTCACCATCGAGATGATCCGCGCCGAGGGCGCCCCCGGCGACAGCGACAAATATCCGCGCTGGAACGTCATCGCCCGCAGGGAGGGTGCGCATCCGGGCGAGTGCGTGCATTTCAACTCGCATATCGACGTGGTCGAGACGGGCAGCGGCTGGACCGTCGATCCGTTCGGCGGGGAACTCAAGGACGGCAAGGTCTATGGCCGCGGCGCCTGCGACATGAAGGGCGGGCTCGCCGCCTCGATCATCGCGGCGGAAGCCTTTGCCGACACTTTCCCCGAGTTTGCCGGCGCCATCGAGATCTCGGGCACCGCCGACGAGGAAACCGGCGGCTATGGCGGCGTCGCCTGGCTGGCCGAGAAGGGCTGGTTCTCGCCCAGCCGGGTGCAGCACGTCATCATCCCCGAGCCGCTCAACAAGGATCGGGTCTGCCTCGGCCATCGCGGCGTCTGGTGGGCCGAGATCGAAACCAGGGGCCGCATCGCCCACGGCTCGATGCCTTTTCTCGGGGACAGCGCCATCCGCCACATGGGCGCGGTGCTGGCCGAGATGGAGGAGACGCTCTACCCGGCGCTGGCCGGCAGGCATACGGAAATGCCGGTGGTGCCGCCGCAGGCGCGGCAATCGAGCATGAATATCAACTCCATTCATGGCGGCCTGCCCGAGCCCGAGCCGGATTTCACCGGCTTCCCCTCGGCGGTGGTCGCCCATTCCGCCCGCATGGTGATCGATCGCCGCTACCTCATCGAAGAGAGCGGGGAGGGCGTGCGCCAGGAGATCGTCGATGTGCTGGAGCGGGTGAAGGCGCGCCGCGCGACTTTCAGTTATGAGTTGCGCGAGCTCTGGACCGTTTCGCCGACGATGACGGAAAAGGACGCGCCGGTGGTCACGGCCGTCTCGGCGGCCATCACCGAGGTGCTCGGCCTTTCTCCCGAATATGTCGTCTCGCCCGGCACCTACGACCAGAAACACATCGACCGCATCGGCCGCATGCACAACTGCATCGCCTACGGCCCCGGCATTCTCGATCTGGCGCACCAGCCGGACGAATATGTCGGGGTCGACGACATGATCGATTCGGCCAAGGTCATGGCGCTGGCGCTCATGCGCCTCCTCGGCGCCGGCTCTGAAATCTAGCGCCCGCCACCGAAGCGCTCTAGGATCAGCTCAGGGCCGTGGGGGAAACGCGGCCAACAACAGGAAGGATAATCATGCGCACATCACTGGTCGTGCTGGCCGTCGCCGGCGCCCTCATCATGTCCACCGCCCTGACCCCTGCCTATGCGCAGGCGCGTACCGACGTCCGTGTCGGCCTCGTGCTCGAGCCGCCCAATCTCGACCCGACGGCCGGCGCCGCCGCCGCCATCGACGAGGTGGTCTATGCCAATATTTTCGAAGGCCTGACCCGGTTCGACGCCAATGGCGCCATTATCCCGGCGCTGGCCGAGAGCTGGGAGATTTCCGGGGACGGGCTCACCTACACCTTCCACCTCCATTCGGGCGTCAAGTTCCACGACGGCACCGGCTTCGATGCCGAGGACGTCAAGTTCTCCTTCGATCGCGCCCGCGCCGAGGGCTCGGTCAATGCGCAGAAGGCGCTGTTCGCCGACATCGCTTCGGTGGATGCCGTCGACCCGCGGACGGTCAGGATCACGCTTTCCAGGCCCAACGGCAATTTCCTCTTCAACCTCGCCTGGGGCGATGCGGTGATCGTCGCGCCCGAGAGCGCCGAAACCAATGCCACCAAGCCGGTCGGCACCGGCCCGTTCGCCTTCATCGAATGGCAGCAGGGCGACCATGTCGATATCGCCCGGAATCCCGATTACTGGGGCACTCCGGTCAGGCTGGAGAAGGCGACCTTCAAGTTCATCGGCGATCCGACCGCCGCCTTCGCCGCCATGATGGCCGAGGATCTCGACGTCTTCCCCAATTTCGCCGCGCCCGAGACGCTGAGCCAGTTCGCCAGCGATCCGCGCTTCGAGGTGGTGGTCGGCTCGACCGAGGGCGAGACCATCCTCGCCATGAACAATTCCAAGCCGCCGCTGGACAATCCGAAGGTGCGCGAGGCCATCGCCCACGCCATCGACCGGCAGGCGATCATCGACGGCGCCATGTTCGGCTACGGCACCCCGATCGGCACGCACTTCGCGCCGCATCATCCCGATTATGTCGATCTGACCGCCATCTCCGGCTACGATCCGGAGAAGTCCAAGGCGCTGCTGGCCGAAGCCGGCATCACGGATCTGACGCTCAGCCTCAAGCTGCCGCCGGTCGAGGGCTATGCCCGCCGCGGCGGCGAGATCATCGCCCAACAATTGGCGGCGATCGGCATCAAGACCGAGACCACCAATCTCGAATGGGCGCAGTGGCTGGAGCAGGTGTTCACCGGCCGCGACTTCGATCTCACCATCGTCTCCCATACCGAGCCGCTCGACATCGGCATCTATGCCCGCGGCGACTACTATTTCCAGTACAAGTCGGAGGCCTTCAACCAGATCATGGCCGATCTCGGCAACGAGACCGGTCCGGCCGAGCGCTCCGAACTGTTCAAGGCGGCCCAGACCCGGATCGCCGAGGACTTCGCCAACGGCTTCCTGTTCCAATTGGCCAAGGCCGGCGTCCAGAATGCCAAGCTCAAGGGCATGTGGGTCAATGCGCCGACGCAGGCGACGGACCTGACCGGAGTGTACTGGGAGGAGTAGACGCCAGGCCTTGCCGCCGGAGTGGCGGGTAGGCATCGTCGACAACATGAAGGACCCCCACCCCCGTCCCCTCCCCTCAAAGGGGAGGGGGGCACCTGCCCCAAGCGCCGGCTCATGCGGTTCTGGCGCCTCCCTCCCCTCTGAGGGGAGGGACGGCGCGAAGCGCCGCGGGTGGAGGTCAGGCCTCGACGCACTGGAGCGGTGGCTCGCCTAGATGTTCCCCTTTCTCCTCAACCGCCTCGTCTCGCTGGCGCTGAGCCTGCTCGCCGCCAGCATCGTCATCTTCTTCGTCCTCGAAGTGGTGCCGGGCGATCCGGCCGCGTTCATGCTGGGGATGAATGCTTCGCCCGATACCGTCGCGGCGCTGCGCCACCAGCTGGGGCTCGATGCGCCGCTGCTGGAGCGCTATTTCTACTGGCTGTTCGGCCTGTTCCGCGGCGAGTTCGGCATCTCCTATACCTACAGGGTGCCGGTGGCGCAGCTGGTCGGCGACCGGCTGTGGATCTCGCTGCCGCTGGCCATCTACGCGCTGGCGCTCTCCACCCTCATCGCTTTCCCCGTCGGCATTCTCGCCGCCGCACGGCGCAATTCGGCCGCCGACGTCTCGATCATGGGCATCACGCAATTGGGCGTGGCGATCCCCAACTTCTGGCTCGCCATGCTTTTGGTACTCGCCTTCTCCATCGGCCTGCGCTGGTTCTCGGCCGGCGGCTTCCCCGGCTGGAATGCCGGTTTCCTGGAGGGCATGAAGGCGCTGACGCTCCCCGCCGTGGCGCTGGCGCTGCCGCAGGCCTCGATCCTCGCGCGCGTCATGCGCTCCTCCCTGCTCGATACGCTCTCGGAGGATTACATCCGCTCGGCCCGCGCCAAGGGCCTGACGCGGCGGCAGACGCTCTGGCGCCACGCTTTGCGCAATGCGCTGATCCCGGTCTTGACCATTATCGGGCTGCAGTTCTCCTTCCTTCTCGCCGGCGCCATTATCATCGAGAACGTCTTCTTCCTCCCCGGCCTCGGGCGGCTGGTGTTCCAGGGGATCACCCAGCGCGACCTGATCGTGGTCAAATCGGTGGTGATGATCCTGGTCTTCGCGGTGATCCTCGTCACCTTCCTCGTCGACATGACCTATGCGCTGGTCGATCCGCGCTTGCGGAGACAGGCCTGATGTCCGAGATCGGTCTTGCCCGCCGCGACAACCTCTGGTCGGCGGCGCTCGGCTCACGCAGCTTCATGATCGGCGCCGTCCTCACCGGTATTTTCGTCCTCGCCGCGCTGATCTCGTTCGTCTGGACGCCCTATGGCGCCGCCGCGCAGGACATCCCCAACAAGCTCAAGCCGCCCTCCTCCGCCCATTGGCTCGGCACCGATCATTTCGGCCGCGACACGCTCTCGATGATCATGGTGGGCGCCCGCACCTCGATCGCGGTGGCGCTGATCGCGGTCGGGCTCGGCGCCGCAATCGGTACCCCGCTCGGGCTCGCCGCCGCGGCGCGGCGCGGCAGCCTGCTCGACGAAGTCATCATGCGCGGCAACGATCTGGTCTTCGCCTTTCCGGCGCTCCTGATCGCCATCCTCATCACCGCCGTGTTCGGGCCCGGCGCGGTCAACGCCATCATCGCCATCGGCATCTTCAACATCCCGGTCTTCGCCCGGCTGAGCCGCGGCGCCGCGCTCAGCCTCTGGCAGCGCGAATTCGTGATGTCCGCCCGCGTCGCCGGCAAGGGCGCCGTGCGCATCTCGGCCGAGCACATCCTGCCCAACATCCTCAATACGCTGATCGTCCAGGCTACCATCCAGTTTTCGCTCGGTATCCTCGCCGAAGCGGCGCTCGCCTATGTGGGGCTCGGCACCCAGCCGCCGACGCCGAGTTGGGGCAAGATGCTGTCGGACGCGCAGACCATGATCGCGCTCGCCCCGCATGTGGCGCTGGTGCCGGGTCTGGCCATCGTCCTCACGGTCCTCGGGGTCAATTTGATGGGCGACGGGTTGCGCGACATCTTCGATCCGCAATTGCGGCGGAGCCGCGGATGACCCTGCTCGAGGTCAAGGATCTGGCGCTTTCGATCGGCACGGTGCCGATCCTGCGCGACATCGACCTCTCCGTCGATGCCGGCGAGATCCTCGGGATCATCGGGGAGTCGGGCTCGGGCAAGTCCATGACCGCGCTCTCGATCATGCAGCTCCTGCCGCGCCACACCACCACCTCGGGCAGCATTCGGCTCGACGGCGAGGAACTGGTGGGCAAGCCGGAAGCGCGGATGTGCGCCATCCGCGGCCGGCAGATCGGCATGGTGTTCCAGGAGCCGATGACCGCGCTCAATCCGGTCAAGACCATCGGCGAGCAGGTGGCCGAGACGGTGCTCGTTCACGGCAAGGCGAGCCGTGCCGAAGCCATGCGCATCGCGCGGGAAACCCTCGACCGCGTCGAACTGCCGGCCTCGCGTTTTCCGCTCGACCGCTACCCGCACGAGCTCTCCGGCGGGCAGCGCCAGCGCGTGGTGATCGCCATGGCCATCGCGCTCCGCCCCAGGCTCCTGATCGCCGACGAGCCGACCACCGCGCTCGACGTCACCACCCAGGCTCAGATCCTGAGGCTGTTGCAAAAGCTGGTCGACGAGGACCGCATGGGGATGATGCTGATCACCCACGATCTCGCCGTCGTCGCCGGCAATGCCGACCGGATTGCCATCATGCGGCGCGGCGAAGTGGTCGAAGCGGGCGAGACGCTCGACGTTTTCCGCCACATGCGGCACCCCTATTCGAAGGCGCTGTTCGCCGCCTCGAGCCATCTGCCGCCGCGCAATCCGCCGCAGGTGCAAACCGCCGCTGCCCCGGTGCTCGAAGTCGAAAAGGTGGTGCGTGAATATCGGCTGCCGCGGCGCAGCCTGTTCGAGAAGCCCAAACCCTTCCGGGCGGTCAACGGCGTCAGCTTCCGCATCGAGAAGGGCGAGAATGTCGGGCTGGTGGGCGAAAGCGGCTGCGGCAAATCCACGCTGGCCCGCGCCATCATGGCGCTGGAACCGGTCCAGGGCGGCGCCATCGTGCTCGGGGGTGAACCCATCACGCTGGGCGCCTCGTTCGCGGCGCGCCGCAAGATGCAGGTGGTGTTCCAGGATCCCTACGGCTCGTTCAACCCGCGCCATCGCGTCGACCGGCTGATCTCCGAGCCGTTCCATCTCCTGGGCGCTGGCGCCCCCGCCGGCGCCGAGCGCGCCCGACTGGTGGCCGAGGCACTGGAGAATGTCGGCCTCGGCGCCGCCGACGGCGAGAAATACATCCACGAATTCTCCGGCGGCCAGCGCCAGCGCATCGCCATCGCCCGGGCGCTGATCATCAATCCGGCAATGATCATCCTCGACGAGGCCGTCTCGGCGCTCGACGTCTCGATCCGCGCCCAGATCCTCGATCTCCTCGCCGATCTCTCCGACCGGCTCCACCTCTCCTACCTCTACATCCCGCACGATCTCTCGGTGGTCCGCGCCATCACCGACCGGGTGATGGTGATGCGCGCCGGCGAGATCGTCGAGAGCGGCGAGACCG
>JAUXUM010000029.1 GCA_030680995.1 Devosia sp. | reverse complement strand
CTGGCGCTGGCCTATGCGCAGACGCATCCGGAGCGGGTCACCGAACTGGTGCTGCGCGGCATCTTCACGCTGCGGCGCGAGGAACTGCTCTGGTACTACCAGCATGGCGCCTCGCTGCTCTTCCCCGACAAATGGGAGCGGTTCCTGGCGCCTATCCCGCAGCTCGAGCGCGACGACCTGATGGGCGCCTACCGCCGGCGTCTTGCCAGTGCCGATCGCGAGACGCGGCTCGTCGCAGCCAAGGCCTGGGCGCGGTGGGAGGGCGAAACCATCACGCTGCTCCCCGACCCCGAGGTCAGCAACGCCTTCTATCAGGACGACTATGCAACTGCCTTTGCCCGCATCGAGAACCATTACTTCGTCCACGGTGGCTGGCTGGAAGAGGGGCAGCTGATCCGGGATGCCGGCAAGCTCCGCGACATTCCCGCCGTCATCGTGCAGGGCCGCTATGACGTCGCCTGTCCCGCGATTACCGCCTGGGACCTGCACCAGGCCTGGCCCGAGGCCGAGTTCGTCATGGTGGAAGGGGCGGGGCATGCGTTTTCGCAGCCGGGCATCCTGCACCAGCTGATCATGGCGACCGACCGCTTCGCCAGGGGTGAGCACATATGAGCGAGATGTTGACCGGCGGCTGCCAGTGCGGCGCGGTGCGCTATCGCGTCGCCGGGCCGCCGCACCATGCCTCGATCTGCAATTGCCGCATGTGCCAGAAGGCGCTGGGCAATCTCATGGCGCCCTTCGCCAATTTCGAGGCGTCGGTGGAATGGACGCGCGGCGGGCCCACCTTTTTCCAGAGTTCGGCGCGGGTGAGGCGCGGCTTCTGCAACCGATGCGGCACCCCGCTCACCTATCAATGGGGCGAGAATAACCCGTCGCTGACCATCGGCTCGTTCGACCGCCCAAACGCCATCCTGCCGACGGTCGAACTTGCTCGCGACAACCGCCACCCGGTGTTCGCGCATTATGACGACCTGATCGAGGAACCGCTGGGCGCCATGGACGAGGAGCGTGACCTGCTCGCCATCCTCAACTCCTACCAGCACCCGGACCAGGACACATCCAACTGGTCGCCGCCCAATGGCAATTCGAGAAGCAAGCAATGAACAAAGAACGCCTCTACCTCTTCGACACGACGCTTCGCGACGGCGCGCAGACCGCGGGGATCGAGTTCTCGCTCGAGGACAAGATCGCGGTGATGCGGCTGCTCGAGGAACTCGGCGTCGATTATGTCGAGGGCGGCTTCCCCGGCGCGAACGTCGTGGACGATGCCTTCTTTTCCGAGAACCGCACGCGGCAAGCCACCTTCACCGCCTTCGGCATGACCAAGCGCGCCGGCCGCTCGGTGGGCAACGACCCAGGCGTTCAGGCGGTGATCAATTCGGCGGCGAGCGCCGCCTGCTATGTCGGCAAGTCCTCCGCGGCGCAGGTGGAGCTGACGTTGGGCATTTCGCTGGACGAGAACCTCAGGAGCCTCCGCGACACGATCGCGGCGACGGCCGCCGCGGGCAAGGAGGTCCTGATCGACTGCGAGCATTTCTTCGACGGCTACAAGACCGACCCGTCCTATGCGCTGCGATTTGTCGAGACGGCGCTGGAAGCGGGTGCGCGCTGGGTGGTGCTCTGCGATACCAATGGCGGCACCATGCCGGCAGAAATCGAGGAAATCATTGGCGCCGTGCTCGAGGTGGCGCCCGGCGGCAAGCTCGGCATCCATGCCCATGACGACACCGGGCAGGCCGTGGCCAATACGCTGGCGGCCGTGCGGGCCGGCGTACGGCAGGTGCAGGGGACACTCAACGGTATCGGCGAGCGCTGCGGCAACGCCAACCTCGTCACCCTGATCCCCACGCTGATGCTCAAGCCCTGGTTTGCCGACCGCTTTCAAACCGGCGTTTTGCCAGAGCAGCTCGCTCGGTTGACCTCGATCTCGCGGACCTTCGACGAATTGCTGAACCGCGCGCCGGCCCGGCAGGCACCCTATGTTGGCGCCTCGGCCTTCGCCACCAAGGCTGGCATCCACGCCTCGGCGCTGGCCAAGGACCCTTCGACCTATGAACATGTTCCGCCTGAAACCGTCGGCAATGAACGCAGTGTAATGGTCTCCCAACAGGCGGGGAAATCCAACTTGCTGACCGCGCTCAAGCGTCATGGCATCCCGCTCGCCAAGGATGATCCGCGCATCGACAAGCTGCTTCGTACGGTGAAGGAACGCGAAGCACGGGGCTATTCCTATGAGGGCGCGGATGCCTCCTTCGCCATCCTCGCGCATTCCATCCTCGGCACGTTGCCGGAGTTCTTCGAAGTCGAAAGCTACCGCGCCAGCGTGGAACGCCGCCACAATGCCCGGGGCGAGCGGATCACCGTGACCGAGGCGGTGGTCAAGATCCGGATCGGCGACGAGTTGCTGATGTCGGTCGCCGAAGGCAATGGTCCGGTGAACGCGCTCGACTTGGCGCTGCGCAAGGATCTGGGCAAGTATTCGGACCGCATCGGCGATCTTGAGCTTGTCGATTTCAAGGTGCGTATCCTCGACGGCGGCACGGGCGCGGTCACCCGTGTGCTGGTCGAGAGCCGCGATGGCACCGGTGAGCGCTGGTATACCATCGGTGTCAGTCCCAATATCATTGATGCCTCATTTGAAGCGCTCTATGAATCCATCGCATACAAGTTGATGAAAACCGAGACGCGAGCGGCGGCCTGACCAGTTTAGGGGCCGGTTCAACCCGGTTTTCTGGAGGTTGAACTGGTCGAGCCCCTGCCGAAACGCAATCTTTACCTGACCATCGCGGCGGCCACGACGACGCTGGTCGTTGTGGCGGCAGTGCTGGCCGGCCCCTCTCTCATTGCCTGTTACCAAAACCCCGATGGGCTGGCCGCATGCATGCGGCGGCAAATCGTCGATGCCGGCCTGCTGCCTCCGAGCGAGCCTGCGCCGGTCGCGGAGCCGCGGGCGGTCCCCGCGGCGCCGGAGCCGGAACCGCCCGCGGAGGCAATTCCCGCGGCGCCGGACGAACCCAAAGTTGCCGCCGCCGTGCCGCCGCCGGTTCTCACCCTGTTGCGGGTCGAGCCCGACGGCTCGGCGGTGATTGCCGGCTCCGGCAGCCCCGGCGTGCCGGTCGAGGTCTTCGCCAACGGCGAGATACTGGGCACGGCCACGCCGGAGCCCGGAGGCGACTGGGTCGTGGTGACCGATGCCCGGCTGCCGCCGGGTGGCGTCGAGATCAAGGTCAGCGCATCCGGGAGCGATCAGCTCTCCGAGCAATCCTTCGTGGTCCTCGTTGATCCCGACCGCGCCGCCGAGCCCCTGGTCGGTGCGAGCAAGCCGGGGGAGGCCAGCGCCGTGCTGCAGGGCTTGCCGAGGACCGCCGCGCAACCTGCCGCCGAACCTGCCACCGAGCCCGGCCTGCCGGTGGCAGCCGTTGAACCTGCGCCGGAAGTCCCGGCCGAGGAGACGGCGGTCCCGGCGGCGCCCGCTCCGGTCGAGGAGCCCAAGGCACCGGTCGTCGCCACTGAGCCCGACGCGGCCGACCCAGAACCGGCAGGCACCGCTCCGACCGTCATTCTTCCGCTCAGCATCGACGCCATCGAGATCGACGGGACGGCGAACTTCTTTGCCGGAGGCGGCGCCGAGGGGGCGACGGTGTGGCTCTATGTCGACGACAAGTACGTCGCGGACGCCAAGGTCGCCGAAGGACGCTGGCTGGTCGAGGCGAGGGACGTCCTGACGCAGGCCTCGCAGCGGGTGCGCGTCGATATGCTGAAGCCGGGCACGGCCGAAGTGGTGGCGCGCGCCGAGGTGAACCTTGTCATCGACCTTCCGGGCGGGGAGGTCGAACCCGAGCCCGAGCCGGTCGAATTGGCGCAGCCCGAACCCGAGTTGCGGCTGGAGGAGCCGGCCGTCATTGCCGAGCCCTTCGACCGGGCGCTCGACCCCGCCGCCGACGCTGTCGCGGCGACGCGGCCCGCCCGCAACCTTGGTACTGCGCCGGACGCCGCTCCCGCCGCTGGAACGCGGCGCGACCTGGCGACGACCGCCGACACGGCGCCTGCGGCTCGTCCGGATCGCGATCTCGCCGCCGTCGGCAAACCGATGCCCCAACCGGCTGCCGCGCCCGGGGTCGAGGATACCGCCAGGGAGGTCGCCCACAGCGAGGACAGGATGACAGAAATCGAGGTCGCCGCAGTGCCCGATGCGGCGGTGACCGGGCCGACGCCCCTGCTGCTGCCCCCGACCGAGTCGACCGTGATGCCGGAACCCGATGCCGTGGCGGCTGCGGTTGCCGAGCGTGACGGGCCGGTCGCCGATCTGCCCGAACCGGCTGCGCCGGTCGAACCCGTTGTGCCCGTCGAGCCCGTTGCATCCGCTCCCGAACCGGCGGCGGAAGCCGGACCGCCACCTGCTGACGAGACGGTCGAGGCGTCTGCTCCTGAGCCTGAGCCGGTGCAGCCCGACGAGCCGGCGGAACCGGTCGCAGTGGAACCGCGCGAGCTCGAGGCAGACGAGCAACTGCCTACCTTCAAGGCGGTGCCGGTGGGCGATCCGGAAGTCAGGCGTTTCGCCTCGGGCAAGGTGATAGTCCGCCACGGCGACAATCTGTGGTCGATCGCACGGCGCGTCTATGGCGTCGGCTCCAAATACACGACCATCTATCGTGCAAACCGGGACCAGATCCGCAAGCCCTCCCGCATCTACCCCGGCCAGCTCTTGGACCTGCCGCTGGTCTACGACGATTAACGAGCGTCGGGCTTGCCTTGGTCACGCTCATCTTCTATCGGTGAATGGCGATGAAACAGATAGATGCGATGCAGGACGAGGATCTCGCCAATATGATGCGGGCGCTGGGCCACCCGGTGCGGCTGAGCATCCTGCGCATCCTCGCCGACCAGCGGCAGGGCGATTGCTGCTGCACCGACGTTACCCAATGCCTGCCGCTTGCCCAGTCGACCGTTTCCCAGCACATCAAGGTGCTGCTTGATGCGGGACTGGTGGAGCGCCAGTCCCGCGGCACCCGCAACTGCTACTCGCTGCGCGGCGATCGCATCGAGGCACTGGGCGCCGCCAGCAGCGGCCTGTTCTCGGACCTTGCCTCCGATCTCGCCAGCCGCGCCGCCAGCGTGCTGAAAGAACCGGCCTGATGGCGGCCGTGGACGAGGCGCCGAAGCAGCCGACGGTCAGCGCGGAAGAGGGGGGGCTGATGCGCACCGTCCGCAACCTTTGGACCTATATGTGGCCCAAGGGGCGGACGGATCTCAAATGGCGGGTGATCCTCGCCATCGGTGCGCTGCTGGTTTCCAAGGTGGCGACCACGTTCGTCCCCTTCGCCTACAAGGGCATCATCGATTCGCTCGACAGCAGCGGCGACCACTCGGCCTTGATCCTCGGCGTCGCCGTGCCGGTCGTGCTGGTCGTCGCCTATGGCGTCGGCAATATCATCGACGCCGGTTTCCAGCAGCTGCGCGACGTGCTCTTCGCCAGCGTCGGCCAGCATGCCGTGCGCAAGCTTGCGCACCAGACTTTCCTGCACTTGCACCGGCTCTCGCTGCGCTTCCATCTGGCGCGGCGCACCGGCGGGCTGAGCCGCATCATCGAGCGCGGCACCAAGGGCATCGAGACCATCGTCCGCTTCACCATGCTCAACACGGCCCCGACCCTGGTCGAGTTCGTGATCGTCGGTTCGATCTTCGCCTTCATGTTCGGGCTGAGCTATCTGGGCGTGCTGGTGGTGACCGTCTGGCTCTACCTCTGGTTCACCATCAAGGCCAGCAACTGGCGCATCACCATCCGCCGCGACATGAACGAGAGCGATACCGACGCCAATTCCAAGGCGATCGACAGCCTCCTCAATTTCGAGACGGTGAAGTACTTCGCCAACGAACAGATGGAGGCGAAGCGCTTCGACGCCTCCATGGCCCGCTACGAGCGCTCGGCGATCCGCATCTGGACCTCGCTCGGCGTCCTCAACTTCGGACAGGCGCTGATCTTCTATCTCGGCGTCATCGCCATCGGCCTCATGGCGGTGCTCGGGGTGCTCGACGGCACCCTGACGCTGGGCGATTTCGTGCTGCTCAACACTTTCCTGATGCAGGTCTACCGGCCGCTCAACTTCATCGGTTTCGTCTATCGCGAAATTCGCCAGGGCCTCACCGACATCGAAGAGATGTTCAAGCTGCTCGACCAGAACCCCGAGATCGAGGACAAGCCCGGCGCCCCGCCGCTCGAGATCAAGGGCCCGGTCATCAAGTTCGAGGACGTGCGCTTCCACTACGATCCGGACCGGTCGATCCTGAAGGGCATCAGCTTCGAGGTGCCCGCCGGCAAGACCATTGCGGTCGTCGGTCCGTCCGGTGCCGGCAAATCCACCATCTCGCGGCTGCTCTACCGCTTCTACGATGTGATCGAGGGACGCATCACCATCGACGGGCAGGACATCCGCGACGTGACCCAGGCGAGCCTGCGGGCCGCGATCGGCATGGTGCCGCAGGATACCGTGCTCTTCAACGACACCATCGCCTACAACATCGAATACGGCCGCCCCGGCGCCAGCGCCGAGGAGGTCCGCGAGGCCGCCGATTTGGCGCAGATCGGTCCCTTCATCGAGAGCTTGCCCAAGGGCTTCGACACGCAGGTCGGCGAGCGCGGCTTGAAGCTTTCGGGCGGCGAGAAGCAGCGTGTCGCCATTGCCCGCACTATTCTGAAGGGGCCGCCGATCCTGATCCTCGACGAGGCGACCTCGGCGCTCGACACCAAGACCGAGCAGGACATCCAGTCGGCGCTCGACGCGGTGTCGGCCAATCGTACGACACTGGTGATTGCGCACCGGCTCTCCACGGTCATCAAGGCCGACGAGATCATCGTGCTGCGCGATGGGGAGATCGCCGAGCGGGGCACGCACTACCGGCTGCTGGCCAGGCAGGGTCTCTACGCCCAGATGTGGAACCGCCAGCGCGAGGCCACCGAGGCCGAGGAACTGGCCCGCCGCAAGATCGCGGACGCGGAGGGGTTCGTGAAGCCGAGCCTGCCGGCGGCGGAGTAAGGTTCTCGCGTGCCAAAACGTGGACGTGCCAAAGTCCCGGCGAGGCATTCCTCCCGGGTTTTCCCTTCAATCTGCCGCCGCTCGGATGCGGCGCGGGCGGGACTTCGTCCCAGTGCGGGTAGTCCCGCGAAAGGTAGTCGGTTGGGACTCTCGCCCCGCCCTGGCGCGTACGGTTTTTTGGCCTGCCGGTACCGCCAAGCGATGCAGACACGACAAACCCAGCAGAGAGCGGCCCCTCTACTGCCCGAACCCCCTCCGCGATACTCCGTCAGCACCTCGCGTCGGAGAGGTGAGGGGAACTTGGCGGAGAGTGAAGGGACGGAGATAAGTCCACCCAGTGGAGGTCGAAAGCTGGTCCTTCTGCGCCGCTTCGAGAGGGCTTTCAAATTTCGCGGCGAGCTGCCGGTAGAACTCTGCCGAGATCGCGATAGCTGCTACCTTGCCATTTTTGTACACAACCACAGGCTCCTCCCGAACCAGCGTCATGAAGGCGGCCCAGTTCCTTCTGGCGACGGTTGCGGTGATGGTCCTCATGACAGTTCGCCCGTGGTCAGAACACGGCAAGGTTAGCTGTCTCGACAGGAAACCAAAAGGGCCCGCATCACTGCGGGCCCTCCGGATGAATGCGTACATGGAACTACTCCGCCGCGTCCCGCGAAACGACCGTCACGCCGTCGCGCTCCGTTTCCACCAGGCCGTTGCCGTCCTTGGTGAAATACTTGCGGCTGCTGTCGGCGTCGGGCGGGATCGCCACCGTCGCGCCTTCCGGGGTGACCGCGGTCCCGCGCTGGCCGAACAGGCCGCCCACCCAGGCCAGGAAGGTCACGATGCGGCCACCCAGCCGCTTGATCCCGGCCCAAAGGACGGACGGAGCGGTGACCATCACCGGCACCATGACCAGGGTCAGGGCGGTCGAGAAGAACAGACCCGACACCAGCGCCGCCGAAAGGTGGACGAACCACGATCCGGCGATGCCGCCGACCACGATTTCGCGGCGGATGAAGTCGAACTCGATATTGAGCGCCATCGGGATGACGCCCAGGGCGGTCACGGTGGCGGTCAGCAGTACCGGACGGACGCGCTGCGAAGCGGTGATTAGCATCGCCTTGACCGGCGCCACGCCCTCGTCGCGGTTGTAGTGGTTGTAGGTGTCGATCAGAACGATGCCGTTCTTCACCACGATGCCCGCGAGCGCCACGATGCCGAGGCCGGTCATGATCGCCGAGAACGACATGCCGGTGATGCTCATGCCCAGTAGCACGCCTGCCGTGGACATGATCACGGTCGAGAGCGTCACCAGCACCTGGTAGAAGCTGTTGTACTCGAGCAGCAGCACCAGGAAGATCAGGAACATCGCCGCGCCGAACGCCTTTCCGATAAAGGCATTGGTGTCGCCGATCTGTTCCTCGGCCCCGCCATAGACGATGTTGAGCCCCTCCGGCCATTTCTGCGCCGCCTGCCACGCCTGGACCTGGGCCACGCGGTCGGCGGCATAAACGCCTTCGGGCAGCTCGGAAAGGTTGGCCCCGACGTTCATGACGTAGACGCCGTTCTTGCGGGTGATGTTGGCCACCTTGGGCACGGCCTTGCGTTCGATGAAGTTGCTCACCGGAACCAGACCCTGCGCCGTGACGATGCGCATTGAATCCAGCGCATCGAAAGTGCGCTGGTCCCGCGGCAGACGCACCCGGATGTCGAGTTCGTCGGTCGAGTCGTCGGGACGGAAGCTGCCGAGCTTCACGCCCGAGGTGACCAGTTGCACATAGGGGCTCAACTCGCGCACGCCGATGCCGTACATGGCCGCCTCGACGCGGTCGATGGTGATCTGCCAGTCGATGCCGGGCGACGGGCGGCCGTCCTCGACGTCCACCGTGTTCGGGACCTCGTTCTCGATATAGTCGCGAAGCTTGGCCACCGCCGGCTCGAGATCCTGGTAGCGGTTGCTTTCGACCGTGATGTTGATTGCCTTGCCGGCCGGAGGGCCGTTTTCAGCGGCAAGCAGTTGCACGCCGAGGCCGGAAATATCCGCAACCCGCGAACGGATTTCGCTGAAGATCTGCTCGGCCTTGAGGCGCTGGGAATAGGGCAGGAGCTCGAGCTGGAAGTTGCCGATGGTGTCCGGCGGCATGCTGGAAAGGGCGCCGGTCGTGCCGAACTGCATGACGACGTCCTTGATACCGCGCACCTGCAGCACGCGGTCCTCGACCTCGACCAGCAAATCCCGGATCTCGGCCGGCGAGTAATTGCCGCGTCCGACCACGGCGATGGTTCCGAATTCGGCTTCCGAGCCGGGGAAGGCTTCGGTACCGGTCGGGTTCGTGCCGTAATAGACGAAGCAGCCGGCGATGATGGCAAAGCCGACGCCGAGCGTGGGCAGCGGATGGCGCAGCAGATGCTGCAGGATCCTCACATAAGTCCCGGTGAAGCCGCGGACCTTGTTCACGTCGAACTTGTCCGCGTACATGACGATGTCGGCGGCTTCCTTTTCCTTGGGATCGATGTGCTTGCGGGCGATGATCGCACCGATGATCGGCATGAAGATCAGGGCCGAGACCAGCGACGCGGTCATCACCACGATGACGATGATCGGCAGGTAGCTCATGAACTTGCCGATGATGCCGGGCCAGAACAGCAGGGGCACGAAAGCACCCAGCGTCGTTGCCGTGGCCGAGACCACCGGCACGAACATTTTCCTCGCGGCAAGGATGAAAGCCTCCTTCTTGGAGACTCCCTCCTGGAGCTTTCGCTCCGCGTATTCCACCACCACGATCGGGTCGTCGACCAGAACGCCCACCGCGATCACCAGTCCGAACATGATCATCATATTGATGGTCATGCCCAGTATCTGCACCACGAGGAACGCGATCATGAACGAGATCGGTATCGACATGCCGATCATCAGCGCCGGACGCAGCCCGAGCGCGGCCACGCAGGTGATCATCACCAGCGCGACGGCGGTCATCACCGCCGCTTCGAGCGAGCGGAACAACTGCTGGGTCGTCTCGGCCTGATCGAGCAGGAAGCTGTGGCCGATCGCGCTGGGCCAGGTCTTTGTCGTCTCCTCGGTCACGGCGCGGACCTGATCGCTGACTTCGATGATATTGGTGCCGAGCTTCTTGTTGACGGCCAGGATGATGGCCGGCTCGCCGTTCACGTGGGTGAACTCGGTCGCGTCGTCGAAGGTGCGCGTGATCGACGCGACATCGCCGAAGGTGACGACGGTGTCGCCATCGGTCTTGAGCGGCAGGTTGTAGACATCCCGCGCGGTAGCGATGAGCCCGGGGACTTCGAGATTGAACGAGCCCTGGCCGGTGTCGAGCGTGCCGCCGGCAACCACGAGGTTGTTCTTGGCCAGGGCGTCGAAGAGCTGGCCGGCGGTCAGATTGTAGGCCTCGAGGTGCAAGAGGTCGATCTGGACTTCCAGCACTTCGTCGCGTTCGCCCGAAATGGAGACGTCGCGCACGGCGGCGATGTCCTTGAGCTTGTCCTGCAAATCCTTGGCGCGCCGGACCAGGGTTCGTTCCGGCACGTCGCCATAGACGGCAACCATGAGGTCGCCGGCGCCGGTGATCGAGATCTCGTTCACGGTCGGCTCGGTCGCATCGTCCGGCAATTCGGCGCTCACCCCGTCGAGCTTGGCGCGGATATCGCTGAGCGCCGTATCCTTGTCGGCGTTCACGTCGAACTCGAGGAACAGCGAGACGTGGCCGGTGGTCGAGGTCGATCTCAGATTGACGAGGTCGTCGATGTCCCGCAGCCGATCTTCGATCGGCTTGGCCAGCAGCCGTTCCGCGTCGCGCGGGGAGACGCCGGTCTGGCTCACCGAGACGTAGAAATAGGGAATGTCGATGGCCGGGAAGCTTTCCTTGGGCAGCGACATGTAGGCGCCGAAGCCGGCGACGAGCAGCAGGACCATGACGGTTGCCACCACGCGCGGCATACGCAGGATGCGCTCGAGAAAGTTCATCATGATGCGGCACCCTCAGCCGGAGCTTCCCCTTGCGCCGCCGGGTCGTCCGTTACGTCCGTCGCCTGGACGGCATGACCTTCCTGCACGAATTCCTGGCCCACCGTGATGATGGCCACCCGTGGCGGCAGCCCGGTTACCCACACGCCCTCGCGGGTGTCCTTCATGATGGTGACCGGGTAGAACGCCACCTTGCTGTCGGCGCCTACGGCACGGACGCCGAGCACGCCGTCGTCGTCCAGGGTCAGCACCGACTGCGGCACCAGATGTGCCGGCGCCGTCCCTACCTTGACAATGGCTTCGGCGGTGACGCCGTCGAGCACCTTCGCGTCCGCGTTCGGCAACTCGATCTCGATCGCGAACGAGCGGGTCGCCGGATCGGCGGTGGATGAGATGTAGCTCACCTTGCCCTCGACCGTCTGGCCGGTAACGGTGGTCACGGTCGCCGGCAGGCCGAGCTTGGCATAAGCTACGCGTGCCTCCGGAACCATGCCGGCAAAGAGCATCGGATCGAGCTGGACGACCGTGGCGCAGGGCGCGCCCGCCCCGAGCATGGAACCGACACTGGCCAGTGGGTCCTGGACCACGCCGCCAACCCGCGCGCGCACCTCGGTGCGTTCGAGTTCGGCCTTGGCGTTTTCGAGCCCGGCCTCGGCCGCCCGCAGGGCCACCTCGACGGCGCGGGCCGAATTTGCCGGCTGCAGCCCCTTTTCGCGCAGGGCGGCATTGGTGTCGAAATCCTGCTGGGCCTGGGCCAGCGCGGCTTCGGCCTGGATCACGGCGGCCGCGCGGGTACCCTGATCGAGCGTGCAGATGAGATCGCCGGCGGCGACCTTCCGGCCCTTCTCCACATGCACCTGCCGCACCACGCCCTGCGTTTCGGGCATGACGCTGACCGAGGCCTTGGCCTTGGTGCGGCCGCGCAGCGGCACCTCGATGGCGAGGGGCTGCATCGCGAACGTCACTGTGCGCACCGACTGCGCCGGCGCTGCCACGCCCGAGGTCTGCGCCTGGCGCTCGGCGATCGTCAGATGCGGGTCGACGCGCTCACTCTCCTCATGCTCGGTCAGCATGCCGGACTCTTTGAGGGCCGTGGTGATTGGGCCGCCGTTTTCTTCGACCAGTGAAACGATCGAGTGTTCGCCATTGCCCGGGCCGCGCCCGCCGGTGACGAGCGTCCCGGTGGCAAGCCAGGCGGCGATGCCAAACACAATTATACCGGCAATACCGTACGAATAAATTGCACGCATTCTGAAAGATGCCCTCTATTCCGCGGCGGCGGCCGAGCCTGAATCAGGCCGCGCCAACGCAATCAATTCGCCCCGGTGGGCTTGGATATAGTTGCGGGCCGCGACCACGCAAGTGCGGCCATATTCGATCACCCAGGTGTCGCCTGGATGCGAGTGGTCCTCGCCGAGCTTGTCGAAATCGGCCAGCATGGCATCGATCTGCTCGACCCGCTCATTGAGTCGCGCCTCGACGAGCGAAGCGGGGAGCTCGGATGCGAAGCGGACAAAGAGCAGGAATTCGCTTCTGTACTCGTCCTCGCCAAGCTTTTCGAAGAGTGAGTTTATGAAGGCGGTCCGTCCCGACGCGGTAACCGAATAGATCTTCTTGGCGGGCTTGCCCTCCTGGTGCTCGACGCGGCTGACGACCAGCTTTTCGGCCTCGAGCTTGGCCAGCGCGGGGTAGATGGAGCCATAGCTCGCGTCGATGAAATAGGAGTATTCCCCTTCCACCGAGAGCTTGCGGATCTCGTATCCCGTGGCTTCGCCATCATAGAGGATGGCAAGGCAGATGGTTCTGACGTTCATATGCTCGTTCCACTACTAATATGCTCGGCCAGTATATGCTGGGCCTATATATGCGCGGACGGAAGAGCGCAAGAATTAGTTCTCCGCCGTGGAGGCGGTGCTGCCCTGCGAAAATCGCATGCCGTATGCTCAGGCGTCAGGCGAGCAGCCGCCGCATTTCGGCAATGGCGGCGTCCGCCAGGTTGCGATCCGCCGCCGCGGCAAAGCCTGAATTGAGGTAGCGCCGGTCCGCGTGCCCGCAGGTCAAAGGCTTGCCGTCGAGCCCGAGCACGACGCCGCCCGCCGCCTCCAGCACCGCCTGGCCCGCCGCGGTGTCCCATTCGGAGGTTGGGCCGAAGCGCGGGTAGAGCTGTGCATCCCCGCGGGCAAGCAGGCAGAACTTGAGCGAGGAGCCGACGGAGACGTCCTTGACGACGTTCATCTTCTCGCAGAGAGCAATCATCGCGGGGTGTGCGTGCGAACGGCTCCCGACGACATGCACCGGCCCGTCCGTCCTGACGGCGATGCGGCGCTCCGCCGCGAGCCGTCCGTCGGCGAGCGCGGCGGCGAAACCTCCCGCCGGCCCGCCCCAGTAGGCTTCGCCGATCGCCGGCGCCAGGACCACGCCCAGAACCGGCCGGCCCGCCTCGCAGAGCGCGATATTGACGGTGAATTCGCCGTTGCGCTTGAGGAATTCCTTGGTGCCGTCGAGCGGGTCGACGATGAAGAAGCGCGTTCCGAGCTCGGGGATGCGGCCCATGCCGACGCTCTCTTCGGCCAGCACCGGCAGCCCCGTCGGCCCCAGCATATCGAGGATGACTTCCTCGGCCCGGGTGTCCGCCTCGGTGACCGGCGAGCTGTCGGCCTTGATCACATGCGTGAAGTCCTGCTCGTAGACCTCGATGATCGCTTTGGAAGCGGCAATGGCCGCCTTGAGCATCAGCGGCATCAGCTTGTCGGTCATGCGATCCGCGCATCCAGCCCGAGGTCGAGCGGCTTGGCGCCCATGGTGATCTGGCTGGTCGAGATGTAGCCGACGCCGGTCTCGGCGATGGCGCGGACGCGATCGAGCGTGACCCCGCCCGAGGCTTCGAGCCGCGCGCGGCCATCGGTGCGCGCGACCGCCTGCCGCAAGGTGTCGTTGTCCATGTTGTCGAGCAGCACGATGGTCGCCCCGGCAGCAAGCGCCTCGTCCAGCTCGCCCAGCGTCGTCACCTCGATCTCGATGGCGACCAGATGGCCGGCAAAGGCCCGCGCCGCCGCGAACGCCTTCGCCACGCCACCGGCCACCGCGATGTGGTTGTCCTTGATCAGGATGGCATCGTCGAGCGCGTAACGGTGGTTGGCGCCGCCGCCGCGGCGCACGGCATATTTCTCGAAGGCGCGCAGGCCGGGCGTGGTCTTTCGCGTGTCGCAGATGCGGGCGCCGGTGCCTTCGATCGCATCGACGAATGCGCGAGTAAGCGTGGCTACCCCGCTGAGGTGATTCAGAAAATTGAGCGCCACCCGCTCCGCGCCGAGAACCTGGCGGGCGTTGCCGGAAACCCGCGCCACAACGTCGCCGGCGACCACCGCCGCGCCGTCGCTCACCTGCGGATCGAAGGAAACACCGTGCCCGATCTGCCGGAAGGCTTCCGCGGCGAGCGGCAATCCGGCGACGACGCCTGGCTCCCGGGCCGAAAGGGTGGCGAAAGCCGTGGCGTCGGCAGGCAGGGTCGCCTGGCTGGTGAGATCGCCGGCGAGGCCGAGGTCTTCGGCCAGCGCGGCGCGCACGGCACCTTCCACCAGCAGGGACGGCAACTCGCCGATCGCGCTCACATCGTCCACCCGCAAGACCTTCGAAAACGTGCGCTTCGTTTACGCGTGCGCCGGCGCGCTGGCAATGGCCTGCGAGCAGCTCAGCTATGGGGCCGCGGGGGCGTGTGCTCCCTGACCGGCGCAGGCCTGGTGAGCCGGGCGCGCCGCGCCGCCTGGAAACGGCCGACGATGGTGTGGAGCAGCCAGTAGAAGACGGTGAAGGTGATGATGCTCAGGGGCACCGCGCCCACCACCATGTTCTTCACCGCCGGCAGGACGGCTTCCAGCGAACGTCCGAGCGGTCCCTCCGCGACGATTTCGCTGCTCTGCCCGGCGTCGGGCGTGGTCTCGGCGGCGATCGGCGCAAGAATACCGAGCATCAGCTCGCCCAACTGGTAGGTGGCCGAAAAGATGAACGGAAAGGTGAGCGGGTTGCCCACGGCCGTGCCCAGCGCGGCGGCAAGCAGGTTGCCGCGCACGATGAAGGCGAGAACGAAGCCGAGGAGGAAATGGAACCCCACGAAAGGAAAGATCGAGACCGCGGCCCCCGAGGCAAAGCCGGCGGCGATCGCGTGCGGGCTGGCCGATAGTCTCAGAACCTTGTTCTTAAGATAGACGACGTAGCGGCGGAGGCCCATTTTCGGCCAGATGGCGTTGCGGAATCTGTCCTTGAAGGGTTTCTTGCGTTTTTTGGCCAACGGCTCCCTCTGTACTGGTTCGAGCCGCACACTAATCGAGTTCGCGGCCTTGCAAAGTGGATTTCTCGTGATCCGCTGCTTCCGTGGGCGAAGACCCGCGGGCCCATACGGAAGCGCAACCAAACCACCGCCGTCATCCCGGCGGAAGCTGGGAGGACGACCGGTGAGCGGCGAGCGGAACGGCGCGTGGATAACATCTTGCGAGCGGTTCAGGTATTGCTCCACTTCCCATTTGCCTTTTGCCGCGCGCCGTCACAATTTGTATTTTGACTAAACGGTCAAAGAATGAGACGCGACCGCACAGCGTGCAAATCGATCCGGTGGATCGATTTGAGCGGCGAGTGCCTGGAGCCATGCGACAGGCCGGGACTGAAAGGGCAGGAACCCATGCAGAAGATCATCGATGCGCTGGAGCAGCGGCGTTCGGAAGCGCGGCTCGGCGGCGGGCAGAAGCGCATCGACATCCAGCACTCCAAGGGCAAGCTCACCGCCCGCGAGCGGCTCGACGTGCTGCTCGACCCTGGCAGCTTCGAAGAATACGACATGTTCGTCACCCACCGCTCCACCGACTTCGGCATGGAAAAGCAACTGATCCCCGGCGACGGCGTCGTCACCGGCTGGGGCACCGTCAACGGCCGCATGGTCTATGTCTTTTCCCAGGATTTCACTGTCTTCGGCGGCTCGCTGAGCGAGACCCATGCCAAAAAAATCTGCAAGGTGATGGAACTCGCCGTGCAGAACGGCGCGCCCATCATCGGGCTCAACGACTCGGGCGGCGCCCGCATCCAGGAAGGCGTCGCCTCGCTGGGCGGCTATGCCGACGTGTTTCTGCGCAATGTATTGGCGAGCGGAGCGGTGCCGCAGATTTCGGTGATCATGGGTCCCTGCGCCGGCGGCGCCGTCTATTCCCCGGCGATGACCGACTTCATCTATATGGTCAAGGACACCAGCTACATGTTCGTGACCGGGCCGGATGTGGTCAAGACCGTCACCAACGAGGTCGTCACCGCCGAGGAACTGGGCGGGGCCGGGACCCACACTAGGATTTCCTCGGTCGCCGACGCCGCCTTCGACAACGACATCGAGACCCTGCTCGAGGTCCGCCGGCTGTTCGACTTTCTGCCGCTGAGCGCCAATGAAAAAGCGCCGCGCGTTGCGACCAACGACACGCTCGACCGGCGCGAGCTGAGTCTCGACAGCATCATCCCCGACAGCGCGAACAAGCCCTACGACATGCGCGAGGTGATCCTCAAAATCGCCGACGAGGGCGATTTCCTCGAAATCCAGAAGGACCACGCCGGCAACATTTTGACCGGCTTTGTGCGCCTCAACGGCGAGACCGTCGGCGTCGTCGCCAACCAGCCGCTGGTGCTCGCCGGCTGCCTCGACATCAACTCCTCCAAGAAGGCCGCCCGCTTCATCCGCTTCTGCGACTGCTTCAACATCCCCATCCTGACGCTGGTCGA
>JAUXUM010000051.1 GCA_030680995.1 Devosia sp. | reverse complement strand
CCGCACAAGCGCCGGCTCGAACACCATCGTGCCCGCCTCACCCTTGTTGAGCATGAGGACGTCGAAGTTGACGGCAAATGCTGGTGCCGTCATGAAAGTAAAAGCGGCCGCGGCAGCAAGACAAACTCTGGCGGAAATCATTCGTTAGGCTCCTATTCCGGGCTGGAGCGATCGCCAACCCATCGTGAGCGCTTCTAGCGGCCCCCAGTCTTCTGCTCTTTGATCCAACTCAAACACCACTCCCACAACTTGGTCCCGGCTACACTGATCTCCATTCAGTTTGAGCCGGATCAAAGAGCGCCCACGGAACCCCTCCTACTGAGAAGCCATCGGGCCGATAGGCGGCTTGGAGACGCAGGAACAATCACCATGGAAAACGAAAACAAAAAACTGTCGCGCCGCGCGCTTCTTGCCGGGGTCGCCTTTGCGGGCGTCGTGGGAACGGTCATCGCCGCTACGCCCGTGGTGGCCGAGGAAGCCGAAGTGACCACCGGTCCGGCTCCGGACCTGAGCCAACTCACGCATGAAAAGATCGAGCTTGTTGCTCCTCCCTATGTCCACGCCCATGAGCAGGCGACGACCGCCGCTCCAAAGGTCGTCGAGTTCACCCTTATGATCGAAGAGAAAGAAATGGTCATCGACGACCTGGGCACGACGGTGCAGGCGATGACGTACAACGGCTCGGTGCCGGGACCGCTCATGGTGGTGCACGAGGGTGACTATGTCGAGCTCACGCTCGTCAACCCCGCGAGCAACATGTTGCAGCACAATATCGACTTCCATTCGGCAACCGGTGCGCTGGGCGGCGGCGGGCTGACGCTCGTCAACCCCGGAGAGCAGGTGAAGCTGCGGTTCAAGGCTACGCGCGCCGGCGTCTTCGTCTATCACTGCGCTCCGGGTGGTCCGATGATCCCGTGGCACGTCGTGTCGGGGATGAATGGCGCCATCATGGTGCTGCCGCGCGACGGGCTCAAGGACGGCAAAGGCAACCCGCTCAAGTACGACCATATCTTCTACATTGGCGAGCAGGACTACTACATCCCGCGCGACAGAGAGGGCAATTTCAAGAGCTACGAGTCGGCCGGGGACGGCTATGAAGACATGCTCGCGGTCATGAAAACCCTGACTCCAACGCACGTCGTGTTCAACGGCGCGGCCGGCGCCCTCACCGGGGAGCATGCGATGAAGGCAAAGGTCGGCGAGACTGTGCTGATCGTCCATTCGCAGGCGAACCGCGACACCCGCCCGCACCTGATCGGCGGCCATGGCGACTATGTGTGGGACACGGGCAAGTTCCGCAACCCGCCCCAGGTGGATCTCGAAACCTGGTTCATCGCCGGCGGGTCGGCCGGCGCGGCGCTGTACAAGTTCCTCGAGCCCGGCGTCTACGCCTATGTGAACCACAACCTCATCGAGGCGGTGGAGTTGGGGGCCACTGCCCACTTCACCGTGGAGGGCACCTGGGACGACGATCTGATGACCCAGGTCCAGCCTCCGACTCCCATCGAATAGCCGGCACTCGCGTGGCCCGTCTTTCGGGACGGGTCACTCCCTGGCGGAGAACTTCGATATGAAAGTAATCGCGAGTCGGGCGAACCCATCGCCAAGCCTCTGGCTGCCCGGCCTGCTTCTCTGCAGCCTGCTGGCCCTGATCGCGGTGCAAAGCGGCCTCGTCCCATTTCCCGCCGCAGGCGCGACAATCGAGAGGCCGGAAACGATCATCGTTCCGCCGCGCAGCTTCTCGTCCCGGCTGGCAGGCGAGTTCGTCCGGGATCGGGTTCCGGTGGATGCGCCGATGGCGACCATCGAACGCGACCGGCCGATCGAGATCATGAAGTTCCAGGTCGGCGTCTTCGACTATGCAAGATGCGTTGCCGATGGCGCCTGCGAGGCGGCGGCGCCACGCCGTAAGGCCGACGGCGATGTCCCCGTTACCGGTGTGAACTTCAATGACGCGAAAGACTATGCCCGCTGGCTCTCGGCGCAAACCGGCGAGACCTGGCGACTGCCGACCGTCGAGGAATGGGCATTCGCAGCAGGGTCGCGGCTCGTCGACCACGCGCTCGGGATTGAGACCGACAGCGCCAATCCGGCCGAACGCTGGATCGCCACTTACGAGCGAGAGGCCGCGCTCGGCGCGGCAGCCTCGGCCAAACCGGAACCGCGCGGCGCCTTCGGCGAGAACGAACTCGGCGTGGCCGATCTTGGGGGAAGCGTCTGGGAATGGACTGCCACCTGCGACGGCCGCACTACGCTGGGTATTGATGGCGGCGTGTTGACCCACATCGAATCGTGCGGCGTGAGAATCCTGGAAGGCCGCCATCGCGCGCCCATGAGCGCTTTCATTCGTGACGGCCGCAGCGGCGGCTGTTCGGTGGGGACGCCCCCCGACAACCTCGGGTTTCGGCTTGTGCGGGAAAGACCGTGGTATGCCCCACTGGCGGAACTGGCGAGGCGGATTACCGGCTAGGTTGGGTCAGCACGGCGCGTTGGCGGCGGGGGGCAAAGCGGCTATTGTGCATGCAAGCCCCGAAGCCGAGACCCACCACCGTGCCGCACAGCCCGATCAATCGCGCGCTCGTCAAATTGCTTCCGCTATTCGAGAAGGTGAGCGACCAGGAGCTCGATGATATTCTCGCCTCGGCCACCAGCCGCCGATATACCGCGGGCGACGCCGTGTTCGAACAGGGGCAGACCGCCGACCAGTTCTTCGTTTTGCTGCACGGGCGACTGCGCGTGACGCAGGTTACGCCCGAGGGTCAGCAGGTCATCGTCCGCATGGTCAATCCCGGCGATCTTTTCGGCATCGCCAGGGCCCTTCGACGTCCCGACTACCCTGGCACCGCGAACGCCGTGTCCGAGAGCATCGCCCTTGCCTGGCCGACGGCGCAATGGGACGTATTCATGGAGGGTCACCCCGCGTTGGCCGTCAACGCCATGCAGACGATGGGAGGTCGCCTCCAGGAGGCCCATGCCCGGTTGCGCGAAATGGCCACCGAGGAAGTTGAGCGGCGAGTAGCACACGCTGTGCTGAGGCTGGCCAACCAGTCGGGACGAAAGGAGAGCGAGGGCATCCGCATCGACTTTCCAGTCTCGAAACAGGACATCGCCGAGATGACCGGGACGACGCTGCATACTGTTTCGCGCATCCTCACGGCATGGGAGTCCGCAGGCCTCGTTCGGGGAGGACGCCAGAAGCTCCTCGTCCGCGACCCGCACCGGCTTCTTCTTATCGGCGACGGGCTCGCGCCGGGCCACCTATAGTCTCGGACAACCTTATGGCGTCCTCGATCGCGAGCCTGAGCGCGTCGAGCGGCGTTCCATGCTCGTCCGCGACATCCGACAATGTGTGGAATACCGCGATCGGACACCCGATGCAGTGCAGGTTGAATGCGATGAATACACCGATCGTCTCGGGCCATTGCGTCATGATGTCGGCCACCACGAGATCGGAAATTTCGACCCGGCGCATGAGGCGTTCCTCCCCCCATTAAAATACAAAATTAGCGACAATCAATCGGCGGCTCCTTGCGCTTGAACAAAGATTTCTCCGCAAATTTCCAGCACAAACGATTTCGACATGCAGAGGAGTTCGTCCTGATGAACTATCGCTTGGGGCATCGCGTGCCATCTCCACGCAAGCCCATCCCGCGCGGAATCTCGACTGAAGGGCTCGCGATCCTCTCCTACGGGTTCAGACCCTTCTTTCTGCTCGCCGGCATATTTGCGGTTGTCTCAATGGCGCTCTGGATCGGCGCCCTCAGTGAAGGGTGGGAGATCGGTGGGCACTACGGGCCGCTGAACTGGCACGCCCATGAGATGCTGTTTGGCTATGCCAGCGCGGCACTTGCCGGGTTCATGCTCACCGCAATCCCCAACTGGACCGGCCGGCTTCCTGTCTCCGGGCCACCGCTCCTAGTTCTCGTCGGAATATGGTTCCTTGGGCGCATCGCCATGCTGGCGCCGGATCTGCTGGGGACCGCGGGTTCAGTCGTCGCTGACGCAAGCTTCATTCCCGTTCTCGCCCTTGTGGCAGGTCGGGAAATCGTTGCCGGGCGCAACTGGAAGAATCTGAAGATCCTGTTTGGCCTCACCGGGCTGTCGGTGGCCAATGTCCTATTTCATCTGACCATCGTGACGGGGGGCGACGCGATCGCCATCCTGCGCCTCACGATATCGGTCTATGTCTCCCTTATCGCTCTTGTCGGAGGCCGGATCGTCCCCAGTTTTACCCGCAATTGGCTGGTCAAGGCCGGTGCCAGTCAGCTTCCTCGGCCCTTCGGTCATTTGGACAGAGCAGCAATAGGACTCCTGCTGGCAGCTCTTGCTCTCTGGACATTCTTCCCCGAAGGACCGCTCACCTCGGCGGTCGTTGCTTCGGCCGCGGCCGCCCAGGCGCTGCGACTGGCGCGATGGAGAGGATGGGCGACGGTCGAGGAGCCACTGCTGATTGTGCTGCACATTGCCTATGCCTTCGTACCGATTGGGCTCGCGGGACTTAGCCTGGCAGCTCTTGGATGGTTCAGCGCCCCCTCCGCGCTGCATTTGCTGACGGTGGGGGCCATTGGCAACATGACGCTGGCCGTCATGACGCGCGCAACTCTGGGCCATACCGGCCGCCTGGTGGCGGCATCGCCGCTGACTGCTTGCGCACTTCTCGCGATACTGTTGTCGGCAGTCCTGCGACCGTTCGCGGAACTGCTACCGCAGAGCTACCATCTGATCCTGGCGGCAAGCGCCGTGTGCTGGATCGTTGCGTTCACCGCATTCCTCGTCGAGTACGCGCCGATGCTGGTGTCGGCCAGATCCAAATCCGCCGCCGCCGCTGCATAGTACAGAACCGGCACCGGGAGGCGCATCGTGGCCGCTAATTCATTGCCCATATCCTGACGGTAACCGGTATTTATCTATTTGGGACTGCGCCGCGATATCCGGGATCAAGTGGGTGGGATTAGCCGGGACTAAATGGCATTGGGCATGAAAGACCTATCTGTGTCCGGGCACCTTGCGCGCAAACGCCATTTTCCTGCCTCCAGGCAGATCTTTTTAACCCACGCAATGGGACACGTTCTTGGCGCATCTTGGCCCGGCACGGGGCGCATCGCACGATGTCGGTTCGCGTCCGACACCCCGATCAGTTCGACCGGAGCGATACCGTCTCCGGACGAACCCGGAATGAGGATGACCGGACTGTGAGAAAAGTCCTGGCGTCCGCCTTCACCTGAATTCCAACATTGCAATCGACAACCCTCTTGACGGAGACCAGAATTACTATTGTGCAAGCCTTTCTGGTTGCGCGACGAGAATGCCAGTGGCGCATGGCGCTGGCGCGTTCTCGCTCATGCCTTCGCCGAATTGGCCAATTCCTCCTGGATTTCGGCGGTATGCTCGCCCAAACGGGGAGCGCAGCGGTCAAACGCCAACTCCGCCCCAGACATGGTGATCGGGGTGCGCAGGCCTGGTATTCCGTCTGGATCGATGCGCATTCGGCGTGCCAGAATCTGCGGATCAGCGAACACATCGGCGAGCGTGTTGATCGGCCCGGCAGGAACATCGTTTGCCTCGAATGCGGACAGCAAATCGTCCCGTCGCCATTTGACACATTCTGCCTGGATGAGCGCCGACAAGGCGACGCAATTGACGACGCGGGCCGGATTGCCGACAAAGCGAGGGTCCCCTGCATGGATCGATTGGCCGATAATCGTGCAGAGCCGCGCAAACTGATCGTCATTGCCGACAGCGAGAATGAACGGTTCGTCAGCGGCCGAAAAGACCTGGTAGGGCGCGATGTTGGGATGGGCATTGCCAAGACGCCGAGGTGCAATGCCCGTCACCAGATAGTTCATGGCCTGATTGGCAAGGACGCCCGTGGCGCAGTCGAACAGCGCCATATCGATGTGTTGGCCCTGCCCCGTTCGTTCTCGCTGAACGAGGGCTGCCTGAATGGCGATGACGCTGTAGAGGCCGGTGAAAATATCGGCGAAAGCTACGCCAATCTTTTGTGGTTCGCCCGCCGGATCACCGGTGAGATCCATAATGCCGGCCATGCCCTGGATGAGAAAATCATAGCCGGCACGTTGCTTGTAGGGACCTGTCTGACCAAAGCCGGTGATAGAACAATAGACCAGCCGGGGATTGACGGCGATGAGGCTCTCATGGTCCAGCCCATATTTGGCCAGCGTCCCTACCTTGAAATTCTCGATGACAACATCCGCACCGGCCACCAGATCCCGCACGAGATCGGCGCCCTCCTTTGTGCGAAAATCGGCGACGATCGAGCGCTTGCCACGATTACAAGCATGGAAATATGCGGCGGACTGCTCGCCGTCCTTTTCGATGAACGGAGGTCCCCACCGTCTCGTGTCGTCCCCCGCCGGGCTCTCAACCTTGATGACGTCCGCCCCAAGATCAGCCAGCGTCTGGCCAGCCCACGGGCCGGCCAGAATTCTGGCCAGTTCGATGACTTTGAGCCCTTCGAGCGCCTGCGACATGCTTGATTGTTCCAATCAGAAGAAGGCCTGAATACCAGTCTGCGCCCGGCCAAGAATCAGCGCATGGACATCGTGAGTGCCTTCGTAGGTATTGACTGTTTCCAGGTTCTGGGCATGGCGCATAACATGATATTCGATCTGAATGCCGTTGCCGCCGTGCATGTCGCGGGCCTGGCGCGCGATGTCGAGCGCCTTGCCGCAATTGTTGCGTTTGATCAGCGACACCATTTCCGGGGCCGCTTCCCCCTG
>JAUXUM010000004.1 GCA_030680995.1 Devosia sp. | reverse complement strand
TGGTGCCGCTGGTGGCGCGCGGCCTGGAGCCGGGCGACGATGCCGTGCTCTTCGTGCTGCACAGCCAACTCGGGGCAACGGAGGCCGCACTTGCCGATGAACTGGGTATCGGCGACGAGACGACCCTGGCGGCACGGATCGAGCGCATGATCGAGCGCGATCTGGTGGCCCGCAAGACGATCGGCCCCGAACTCGCGCCCGGCCTGGCGCTGACCGAGCGCGGCGAGCGTATCCGCGAGGTGCTGACCGCTAATTGGGAACAGCTCGAGGACGCCCTTTTCGGCGAGCTTTCCAAAAAGCAGCGCAAGCGCCTGCGCCAGACGCTGGGCCGCTTCGCGGACCTGCTGCGGCTATAGGATTGCACAGCAATCGGGGTGAATGGGTGAGTCAGTCCGCAGGCCGCCGAAGCCTCCGCTCCACCAGCATCGTCGCACTGATGACGACGAACGCGAAAACCACCAGACCCAGCGACAGCACATGCGCCTTGCCCCATTCGAGTTGTTCCACGAACTGGTAGATGGCGATCGAGAGCACCCGCGTTTCGCCGGGAATATTGCCCCCGATCATCAGCACGGCGCCGAACTCGCCCACCGTATGAGCGAAGCTGAGGAGCGCGCCGGCAACGAAGCCGGCCCGCGCCAGGGGAACCGCGACATAGGCAAAGCTCTGCCAGGTGGAAGCCCCAAGCGTTCTCGCCGCTTCGATCGGTTCCTCGCCGATCCCCTCGAAAGCGGCGCGCAGCGGCTGCACCATGAATGGCAGGGAATAGATCACCGAGCCGATCACCAATCCTGCGAAGGAAAAGGCGAGCGTACGCGCGCCCCAGAAGCCGGCGAGCCACCCGCCCGGCCCGACCGGCCCGAGTGCAATGAGCAGGTAGAAGCCGAGAACCGTGGGCGGCAACACCAGCGGCAGCGCCACTACCGCGGCGACCGCTTCCTTCCATTTCGCCCGGGAACGTGCGAGCCACCAGGCGATCGGCGTGCCGGTGACGAGCAGGATCGCCGTGGTCAGCCCCGCCAGCGACAAGGTCAATGCCACCGGCGGCCAGAGATCAGCGAGCCAGGACATCACGGCGCGGGGTCGAAGCCGTGGCGCCTGACGATCGCCTGGGCTTCCCCGCCGCGCAGGAAGGCAAGAAAGGCCGCCGCCACCGGATTGCCTTCACCGGTCCTGAGCAGCACCGCGTCCTGCTCGATTGGCCGATAAAGTCCCGGCGGCACGCGCCACCAACGGTCCTCCGCCTTGCCGATGACCTGGCTCGGCGCGACGAACCCCAGTTCGGCATTGCCGCTTTCGACGAACAGCAGCGTCTGCGCGATGCTTTCGCCGATCACGAGCTTGGGGACCAGGGCGTCATAGATGCCGAGGACCCGCAAGGCAGAAACTGCCGCCGCGCCATAGGGCGCCGTTTGCGGATCGGCGATCGCCAAATGCCCGAACGCGCCCGAACGCAGCAGCCTTGTCCCCGAGGTGAGATCGAGCGAGGGGCCATAGAGCACGAGCGCGCCGACGGCATAGGTAAAGGCGGTGCCGGGCACACCGTGCCCCTCGTCTATCGCCTTCCGGGGCCGCTCGTTGTCGGCGGCAAGAAACACATCGAATGGCGCGCCCTGGCTGATCTGGGCATAGAGGGCGCCCGTCGCCCCCGCGCTCAAGACGATGTGATCACCGGTGATCGCTTCGAAAGCCAGCGCCAATTCCTCGGCCGTCGCAAGGAAACTTGCGGCAACCGCCACCTTGGCCTCGGCCGCCGCGGCCGGCCCGAAGGTCAGCACAATAGCCGAGAAGAATCCGAAAATGCCGAACCGCAAAACCACGCGCGCCCCGATATGTTTCCAAAAACATATCGTAGATCGCAGAGCCTGCGCGCGGCGGCAAGCGCTATTTGTCCTCGGCCCGGTCCGTCATCAGGCGCCGGAGCGCATCAACGTCGGCCGCGATCGCTTCGCCGGCCGCCTGCTGCATGTGCCGGTAGCGGGCCAGCACTTCGTGTGCGGCGGCGGTCAATTCAGCCCCGCCCTGGGCGCTGCCGCCCCGAGATGTCGCGACGAGGGGCGCGCCGAACCCCTCGTTGAGCGCCTGCACCAGGCTCCAGGCGCGCTTGTAGCTCATGCCCATGCCCTTGCCGGCGGCGGCGATCGAGCCGGTCGCCTTTATGCCCTCAAGCAGGTCCGCCCGGCCGGGGCCGATGTAGAAGTCCTCGGACAGGGTGACGCGGAGATGGGAAAGGCCGATCGTGGGCTTCGCTGTCTTCATCCACCTCTCACTCGGAGATCACCACCCGGCACCACCACCGGCGGCGGGAGGGCGGGTGAGGGGTTCTCTCCGCAATCGCAGACCCCTCATCCGGCGCTGCGCGCCACCTTCTCCCGCAAGGGGAGAAGGGGTTCGGCGCGCTTGGCGCTAAGCCTTCCTCAGCCCCGCCGCTTCCCGCGCGAGTCTTTCGATCCGCCCGAAATCCTTGGCCGCGATGGCGTCCGCCGGCATGATCCATGAGCCTCCCACGCAGATCACATTGGGCAAGGCGAGGTAGGTCCTGGCCTTTTCGAGGTCGATGCCGCCGGTGGGGCAGAAGGCGATGTCGGCGAGCGGCGAGGCGAAAGCCTTGAGCACCGGCGCGCCCCCCAGCGCCTCGGCCGGGAAGAATTTGAGGAACGAGTAGCCGTGCTCGGAGGCCGTCATCGCCTCGGTCGGCGTGGCGATGCCGGGCAGCAATGGAATGGGATGATCCTCGGCCGCTTCGAGCAACCGGGGCGAAGCCCCCGGCGAAACCATGAACTGGCAGCCGGCATCGACCGAATGGCCCATCTGCAGCGGGCTGCGCACCGTGCCCGAACCAACCACGGCACCCGGCACCTTCGCCATCTCGGCGATCACCCGCAGCGCGTTCGGCGTTCTGAGCGTCACCTCGAGCACCGGCAGCCCGCCGGCCACCAGCGCCTCCGCCAGCGGGCGGGCCGCGTCCAAATCATCGAGGATGATGACCGGGATCACCGGGGCCAGCGAGAGCATCGAACGGAGTGCTGCGGCGTCTTGAGGCATGAGAACACCCTAGGCTGAATTCCACGGCAGAGTTAAGAGTTTGCGCCAGGCCGATCAAGAACAAAACTCCTCATTGAAATGACGCCGGTTCATCCCTAAGTCTGCGCGCGACGCTGCCTTTGGGGAGGGCCATATGGTACAGCTCATCAATGCCATGACCCCGATCGAGGAGGCACGCGCCATCCTCGCGGACGGCTTCGACCTGAAATTTTCCAAATCGGTGCAGAAGGCGACCTCGACGGTCTTCGAGAAGGTCAAGGACAAGATCCCCGAGATCGAGTGGCCGTTCTTCGCGCCGCTGATCTTCCAGATCAACCGGCTGAAGAAGGAAAAGGATGCCGTCATCCTCGCCCACAACTACCAGACGCCGCAAATCTATCACGGCGTCGCCGACATCGTCGGGGACAGCCTGCAGCTGGCTCAGGAGGCGGCCAAGGTCAGGCAATCGGTGATCGTGCAGTGCGGCGTCCATTTCATGGCCGAGACATCCAAGCTGCTCAACCCCGAAAAGACCGTGCTGATCCCCGACAGCCGCGCCGGCTGCTCGCTCGCCGCCTCCATCACCGCCGAGGACGTGGTCGCCATGCGCGCCCAATATCCCGGCGTACCGGTGGTCACCTATGTGAACACCTCCGCGGCCGTGAAGGCGGTGACCGACGTCTGCTGCACCTCCTCGAACGCGCTCGACATCGTCAATGCGGTAGAGGGCGATACGGTGATCATGATCCCCGACCAGTTCCTGGCGCAGAACACGGCGAAAAAGACGCACAAGAAGATCATCACCTGGGCCGGCGCCTGCGAGGTGCACGAGACCTTCACCGCCCAGGACATCGCCGAACTCCGCCACGCCTATCCGACGGCAAAGATCATCGCCCATCCCGAGTGCCCGCCCGAGGTGATCGCGGCGGTGGACTATGCCGGCTCGACCGCCGGCATGATCGATTGGGTGAAGACGCAGAGGCCGGCCCGCGTGGTCATGGTCACCGAATGCTCGATGTCGGACAATGTCGCCTCGGAAACCACCGGGGTGGATTTCCTGCGCGGCTGCAACATCTGCCCGCACATGAAGCGCATCAACCTCGAAAACATCCTCTGGTCGCTGCATACCGGCACCGAAGAGGTGACCGTCGACCCGGCGATCATCGAACCCGCCCGCGCCGCGGTGCGGCGGATGATCGATTTTTCCAAGAAGGGCGACTGAGCGCAACAAAAGACTTGACGGGCTACCGCTCTCACTACAAAGTAGATTTGTAACTTTGTAGTGAGGAGAAGCACTATGCGTTCAATATCGATTTCTACCCCTGTCTTCGCAGCCATATGGGCCGCACGTAAGAATGGAGAGGATGATGAAGACGCCATTCTCCGCAGGCTTTTGGAAATTGCTCCCGACAAGTTGGTCGACACGCCACCGACAGCAGCCGCTAGCGGCGTGCACATATCGCAGTACGACCTACATCTACCCGAAGGATTCTCAATCTTTAGAGTCTATAAGGGCCAGGAATATCGTGCTGAGGTCAGCGGTGGGCGCTGGCTTTTGAGGAACAATGGGCACCACTATCCATCGCTCCATAAGCTTAGCTGGGCTGTAGTAAACGGACGCGAGAACGCATGGCAAAACTGGCGGTACCGGGATGAGAAAGGCCGAGATCATTTTATAGATCACTTACGCCCTGAGGAGAGTGTCCGTAGGCGGCAGGAGCTGTCGCTGGCGGATCTCGATGAGTAGCATAGGACACGTCCCGCTTGCCCACCTATGACAACATCCTCGATGCCGACGGTGCGCTGATCGTCGGCGCGGGCCTTGCCGGCTTGTTCTGCGCGCTGAAGCTGGCGCCGCGGCCGGTGACCGTGCTCTCCCCAAAGCCGCTCGGCTTCGGCGCCTCTTCGGCCTGGGCTCAGGGCGGCGTCGCGGCGGCGGTGGGCAAAGGCGACAGCCCCCATGCGCACGCGCTCGATACCGAGATCGCCGGGGCAGGCATTGTCGACGACGAGGTCGCCGAGTCGGTGACGGCCGAGGCCTCGGCCCGCATCGAGGATCTTGCCCGCTGGGGCGTCCCCTTCGACCGCGATACCAATGGCAATTACGTGCTTTCCAGGGAAGCCGCGCATTCCATGAACCGCGTCGTCCGGGTCGAGGGCGACCGCGCCGGCTACGCCATCATGCAGGCGATGATCGCCGAAGTGCGCAAGACGCCCTCGGTCCGCGTCGTCGAAGGCATCACCGCGGTCGATCTGGCGCGCCACAATGGCCGCGTCGTCGGCGTCTATGCGCGAAAGCTGGGCGACCGCTATGTCGAGCCGGTGTTCATCCGCGCCCGGGCGACGGTGCTTGCGGCGGGCGGGCTGGGCGGCCTTTACGCCGTGACCACCAACCCGCCAGGCGTCCGCGGCCACGCCATGGGCATGGCGGCGCGCGCCGGGGCGCTGATCGCCGACGCCGAGTTCGTGCAGTTCCACCCCACCGCCATCGCCACCGGCGCCGACCCTGCGCCCCTTGCGACTGAAGCACTCCGTGGCGAAGGCGCCATCCTCGTCAACGATCTGGGCGAGCGCTTCATGCTGGCGATCCACAAGGACGCCGAACTCGCCCCGCGCGATATCGTCGCCCGTACCATTCACCGGCAGATCAGGGCGGGGCGGAAGGTGTTCCTCGATACGCGGCAGGCGATCGGCCCAAGGATCATGACCGCCTTCCCGACGGTCGCCAGGTACTGCACCGATTTCGGCATCGATCCCGTCACCCAGCTGATCCCGGTGACCCCGGCCGCGCACTACCACATGGGCGGGGTCAAGGTCGACGAGACCGGCCGCTCCTCCCTGCCCGGCCTCTGGGTGTGCGGGGAGGCCTCATCGACCGGCCTCCACGGCGCCAACCGGCTGGCCTCGAACTCCCTGCTCGAAGCGGTGGTCTACGGCGCCCGCATCGCCGAGGACATCGGCGGGCTCGAACCCGTCCGCACCAACCTGCCGCCTTACCCCGGCATCGGCTGGAACGAGGAGCAGGGCGAGGAATTCGAGCAGAACCTTAGGAAGCTCAAGGCCGTGCAGGACCTGCGCCACGTGATGACCGATCTCGTGGGCGTCGAGCGCGACGCCGCCGGCCTGAAGCTGGCGCTGCGCAGCATCGCCGAACTCGAGGCCACCGCGCTCGGCGTCACCCGCTCCTATCTCAAC
>JAUXUM010000002.1 GCA_030680995.1 Devosia sp. | reverse complement strand
TGGTGCCGTTGGAGAGGGTTGCCGGCTTGAACGAGGACGAGGCCGTCTGGCCCTTCACCACCGGCTCGGTGTCGGTGATTTCGAGGGTGACGCGGGCCGGGAGCTCGATGGCGATGGCGATGCCGTTGTGGGTCTTCAAATACACCACCATGCCATCGGCAAGGAAGGCGGCGCTGTCGCCGACGACGCCCTCATGCACCGCGATCTGCTCGTAGCTCTGCGGCTCCATGAAATGATATCCCTCGGCATCGTGATAGAGGAACTGGTATTCGCGCTCGTCGACGTCGGCCTTCTCGACCATCTCGGTGGTACGCCAGCGTTCGGCCACCTTCACCCCGTCCGAGATGCGGCGCATATCGACGTTGGTGACCGGCGTGCCCTTGCCAGGATGGAAGTTCTCGGCCTTGAGAACGACGTAGAGCTTGCCGTCCCTGTCGACGACATTCCCTCTGCGGAGTGATGAGGCGATGACCTTCACGTAAGTCTTCCTTGTCTTGAGCGGTGAACGCGTCGTAGAGACCGGCGACGCGCAAAGCGTTTCGCGCCGCAACTAGCCTAATTTGCGAGAAATCGCCAGTCTCAGCTGACGGGGGCTTCCAAAGCCGTGCAAACCAGTACCTCCTCCCCCTGGTGGACGCCCGATGTGCATGCCGACCGGAGGCCGTTCCTCATCGCCCGCAACCGCATCCAGGCGGCGCTGCGGAGCTGGTTCGCCGAACGCGATTTCGTCGAGGCCGACCCGGCGGCCCTGCAGCGCTCGCCCGGGAACGAGGCGCACCTGCATGCCTTTGTCACCGAAGCGATCGGCCATGACGGCGGGCGGACGACGCTCTATCTCCACACCTCGCCCGAATTCGCCATGAAGAAGCTGCTGGCGGCGGGGGAGCGCCGGATCGCCGCCTTCGCCCATGTCTATCGGAACAGGGAACGCGGACCGCTGCACCACCCGGAATTCACCATGCTCGAATGGTATCGCGCCGGCGAGGGCTACGAGGCGCTGATGGACGATTGCGCGCAAATGCTGGCGCTGGCGGCGGAGCATGCGGGGACGCGAACGCTGGCGTGGCGCGGGCGAGCGTGCGATCCTTTAGCCGCGCCGGAGCGGCTGAGCGTCGCCGAAGCCTTCGAGCGCCATGCGGGGATCGATCTCCTGGGCTCGATCGAGGCGGATGGGGAAACCGACCGCGAACGGCTGGCGGCGGGGTTGCGCGCAGCCGAGATACGGGTGGCGGATGACGACACCTGGTCCGATCTCTTCAGCCGGGTGATCGTCGAGAAGGTCGAACCGAACCTGGGCCTTGGCCGCGCCACGATCCTCGATCACTACCCGGTGGCCGAGGCGGCGCTGGCGCGGCCGGTGGCGGCCGATCCGCGGGTGGCGGAGCGCTTCGAGTTCTATGCCTGCGGCGTGGAACTGGCTAACGGTTTCGGCGAATTGACCGATGCGGCCGAGCAGCGGCGGCGGTTCGAACAGGAAATGGAAGAGAAGATGCGGGTCTATGGCGAACGCTATCCGCTCGACGAGGATTTCCTCGCGGCGCTGGCGATCATGCCCGAGGCGAGCGGCATGGCGCTGGGCTTCGACCGGCTGGCGATGCTGGCGACGGGCGCCAGCCGCATCGAGCAGGTACTGTGGGCGCCGGTGGCGGAGACCGGGCGGTGAACCGTCCCATCCACACGCCGGGGGAACTGGTCGACACCGGGCTGGTCGCGCCGCGGCGGCTGGGCGCGATCGAAGCGGTGGCGGCGCGCTACGCCATCGCCATCAGCCCGGCGATGGCGGCGCTGATCGACAGGGGCGACCCGGACGATCCGATCGCCCGGCAGTTCGTGCCCGATATCGCCGAGCTGACCGTCACGCCGGAAGAGCGGGAGGACCCGATCGGCGACCTCAGCCATTCCCCCGTCGAGGGGGTCGTCCATCGCTATCCCGACCGGGCGCTGCTCAAGGCCGTGCATGTCTGCCCGGTCTATTGCCGCTTCTGCTTCCGGCGCGAAATGGTCGGCCCGCAGGGGCTGGGCACGCTGGCACCGGAAGCGCTGGACACAGCCATCGGCTATATCTCCGCTCATGCGGAGATATGGGAGGTGATCCTGACCGGCGGCGATCCGCTGGTGCTGTCGCCGCGGCGGCTGCGCGAGATCATGGAGCGGCTGGCGAAGATCGAGCACGTCAGGATCGCGCGCGTCCATACCCGCGTGCCGGCCGTCGAGCCGGAGCGGATCGACGCCGAACTGATCGCCGCGCTCAAGGCCAGCGGCAAGGCCACCTATCTGGCGCTCCACGCCAACCACCCGCGCGAACTGACCGGAGCGGCCCGCGCCGCCTGCGCCCGTCTCGCCGACGCCGGCATCGTCCTGCTCGGCCAGTCGGTGCTACTCAAGGGCGTCAACGACGACCCGGAGACGCTGGCCGAACTGATGCGGACCATGGTGGAGACGCGGATCAAGCCTTACTATCTCCATCACCCGGACCTCGCTCCGGGTACCAGCCATTTCCGCCTCACCATCGCCGAGGGCCAGGCGCTGGTCGATGGCTTGCGCGGCAGGATTTCGGGGCTATGTCAGCCCACCTACATCCTCGACATCCCGGGCGGGCACGGCAAGGCGGCGATCGGCACCAATGCCATCGAGGCGCGCGGCGACGGCTGCTTCACCGTCACCGACTTCCGCGGCGCGGAACACACATACCCGCCGACCTAATGAACGGTGCGCCGGAGCGGCATGACCCGCTCCAACTGCCCCAGTTGCAGGGGTTTGATGAGGACGGGCACGTCCGGGAACGCCTGCTGCAGTACGGCCGAAGGGTGGGCAGTGACGAAGACGAAGGGGATGTCGCGCTCGGCCAGTGCTTCGGCGATCGGCAGCGCATCGGTGCCGTCGCCGAGATCATAGTCGAGCAGCGCAAAATCCACGTCCTCGCTTTCGGCAAAGGCGATACCGCGGTCCAGTGTACGCGAGGAGGCAAGGACCTTGCAGCCCAGATACCGGACCATCTCCTCCATCATCATCTCGACGATACCCTCGTCCTCGACGATCAAAACCGGCAATACATCTGATTTCATCGCCCCTCTCGCGGACCACCGGGTCGACCTGAACGCGGCGGCATCAAGGCGGCTCCGCAGGTGGACCGATCAGGTGATGGTCTTGAGAAATTCGGTTGCCGCGGCAAAGCGTCGAGACTGCCGCTCCATCCTGCCGTGCCGCCCCATGCGCGGCTGGACAAGGCGCGCCGATTTGCCCGCGGCTTCACCGAAGCCGAGGGCTTTGGCCGCGACGCGGAAGGCCCCCCGGCTGGTGGCGGAGATCGGATCGGCGGGTACCGCAATATCGATACCAAGCACATCGGCGATGATCGCGGGCCAGACCCGGCTGAGCGCACCGCCGCCGACAAGGCTGACGGTGCCAGTGCCGGCGCCGCCCATGGCCGCAAGATTGGCGGCAATGGCGAAAGCAACGCCCTCGAGGGCGGCATAATAGAGGCTGCCGGCATTGTCTGTGCTTGAGACGCCGACGAAACCGGCCCGCAAATCGAGATCGACGAAGGGCGAGCGCTCGCCATTGAGATAGGGGAGGAACAGGGCCTCTCCGGGCGCCTCGTCCGCCCGCGCGGCAAGCCGCTCCGCCGTCTCGAGGTCGAGCCCCAGCGTCGCGCGCGCCCATTGTGCCGCCGCTCCCCCCGAGATGATGGGCGCAATCTCGATGACACCATCGATCAGCGGATGCGGCAGGCGATAGAAGGGCCGCGATCCGCCGCTGTCTCCGGCTGCGACCCGAGCCACCCAACCGCTGGTGCCGAGATAAAGGCTCACGTCATTAGCCTGCTCTGCGCCGCTGCCGATGGTGGTCGCCGCCCCATCGCCGCAGCCATTGACGACCGGAATACCGGGAGCGATGTCGAGCGCTGCGGCGGCCGCTTCGGTCAGCGTGCCGACGATCGAGGTCGCGGGAAGGATCTGCGGCAGCCGGCCGCGATCGATGCCGTAGACACCCAGCAGTGCGTCCGACCATTGGCGGGTGCGCAGGTCCATCAGCCCGGTGGTCGCCGCGCAGCTTGCGTCGGTCACCGCCCGACCCGTCAACCTGAGCGCCAGGAAATCCTTGGAGCCGGGAAGAAACCAGCGCGCCTCGGCAAAGGGCCCGGGCTCGTTCTGCCGCAGCCAGGCAAGCTTGCAGGCGGTCATTAGCGGCCCCGGCGCATTGCCGGCGATGACGGCAGCATCCGCCGTTTCCAGCGCCTCGCGCAGCTGTTCGAGATAGGACGCGCCGCAGGGATTGGAGTAGAGCAGTGCCTCGCCGAGTGGCGTGCCGTCCTCGGCGACCGGGATCAGATTCTCCATCGTGCCGGTGAGGGCGATCACTTTGAAATCGAGCGGCGGCAGGTCACGCAGGGCCGCCACGGCGGCATCCCACCAGCCGTCCGGCGATTGCCGGTGCTCAACCTCGGAGGCGGGATAGGACGCCTCGGCGCTGGCGACGATCATGCCCTGAGGCGAGAAGGCGGTCGCCTTGAGCGCCGAAGAGCCGCAGTCGAGGACGAGGATCGCCTGGCTCATACGGCGCTCCTGCCGATGCGGCGCAGCAGCACCGCGGCGATGATGATGACGCCGGTAAGGATGCGCTGGATAAAGGGTTCGACCCCGACGATGGTCATGCCGTTGACCAGCACCCCGGTGATGGCGACACCCAGCAGCGTCCCGGCGACCGTCGGTGTACCGGTCGGCGAAGCGGTGGTGCCGATAAAGACCGCGGCATAGGCGGGCAGCAGCAGCGGCTCGCCCATGGTGTGCTGCACGCTGCCGAGCCGCGCGGCCAGCAACAGGCCCGCGAGCGCCGCGAGCCCGCCGGCAACGGCAAAAGTGATGATCACGTCGCGCACGATGGGCAGCCCGGCGAGCCGCGCCGCCTGCGCATTGCCGCCGATGGCGCGCAAGTGCCGGCCGAACTCGGTCTGGGTCAGCACGAAGCTCGCAACGCCGAGGACGCCGATGATCCAGAAGGCCAGCACCGGCACGCCGAAGACGGCGCCGCGGCCGAGCGACTTGAACCCGTCCGGAATGGCCCGGAACAGGCTCTGGCCTCCCGAGATGCCGAAGGCGAGACCGGAAAGGATAGTACCCAATGCCAGTGTCGCAACGAAGGATGGAATGCCGAAACGCGCCACCAGGACGCCGTTGACCGCCCCCGCCGCAAGTCCGGCGAGGAGCGCCACCGGCACCGCCACCCATACCTCGTGGCCCTGGCCGAACAGCACGAAGCAGATGACCGCCGCGAGCGAGGCGGAAAAGCCCACCGAGAGGTCGAATTCGCCGATGGTCATCACCAGCGTCGCCGCGGTGGCGACGATGGCGAGCGTCGCCATCTGCTGCACCAGATTGAAGACATTGGCCTGGCTGGCAAAAGCCTGCGGCGCCGCGATCGAGAAGCCGATACAGAGCAGCAAGAAAGCGACGAGCGTGCCGAAGCGGTTGAGGGTGAGGGTGGTCACGCGGGGACTGGCTCCCTGGCCTGCGCGGCGGCGGACAAAGCTTCGGGCGACGCCTCGGCCCGGGTGAAGGTTCTGACGATGGCGCCGTTACGGAAGACCACGATGCGGTCGCCCAGCTGCAGCGCTTCGTCGCGATCGGAGGTGGAAACCAGCACCCCATTGCCGTCGGCGGCGATGGCGCGAACGATCTCCTTGATCGTCGTCTTCGCCATCACGTCGATCCCTTCGGTCGGCTCGTCAAGCAGCATGAGCTTGGAATGCCGGTTGGCCCAGCGCGAGAAGACGAGCTTCTGCTGGTTCCCGCCGGACAGCGTGCGCGCCAGCTGACCAGGCGCGCGGAATGCCATCGAGACGCGTTCCGCAGCGACGAGAAAGGCGGAGCGCTCGGTCCTGCGGTCGGGGAGCGGCAGGGCGGCGACCCGGCGATAGCTCGAGAGCAATGGCAAGGTCTTGTTGAAGACGAGGTCGAGATTGGCGAAGAGCCCGCTGCGGTGGCGATCGGCCGGAACATAGGAGACGCCGACGCGCACTGCGTCGCGCGGATTACGGGGAGCGTAGGTCGCGCCGACGAGCCGCATTGCCCCGCCGCGGACTGGCTCGGCGCCCCAGATGGCATTGAGCAGATGTGAGCGGCCGGAACCGGCGAGACCGTAAAGCGCCACCACCTCCCCTGCCCGCACCTGTAACGAAACCGGTTGACGCAGTTCGGAGGTGCGGAGACCCTCGATCTCGAGAACGACCGGCGCGGTGGCGGCACCGGTATCGCGATGCGGGACCACCTCGTTGCTGCCGCCCATCGAGCGGATGAGGCTGCCTACTGTCAGCTCCGCCCCCTTGTGTTCGGCGACCACCCTGCCGTCGCGCAACACCACGGCCCGGCTACAGAAGCTTGCGATCTCGTCGAGACGGTGGCTGACCAGCATGATGCTGGTGCCCCGGTCGCGCGTGCGGGCGAGTACGTCGTAGAAGGTCTCGGCGTCCTCGGCCGGCAGCGCCGCCGTCGGCTCGTCGAGGATCAGCATGCGCCCCTTGTCGGCCACCGCGCGCAGTAGCCGGACGAATTGGCGCTGCGTCGGCGACAGCAAGGCGACAGGTACGTCGAGCGGCAAGCCGGGGGCGATTGCTTCCGCCACTTGCGCGATCGCCTCCCGCATGGACTTCCTGTCGATCCGCCCGAAGTGCTTTGGATAGGGTCGGCCGAGGAAGCAGTTGTCCACCGCATCAAAGCCGGGCACCAGCGGCGCATCCTGGTGGATGACCCGGATGCCGGCGGCGTAGGCATCGTGTGGCGAGTGGAAACGCGCAGCCTTGCCGTCTATGCGGATCTCGCCCCTGTCGGGCGCCTGCGCCCCGGCGATGATCTTGATCAGCGTCGACTTGCCGGCGCCGTTGTGGCCCACCAACCCCAAAACTTCGCCCCCAAAGAGTGAGAGGCTCACATCTTCGAGGGCGTCGGTGGCGCCGAAGCGCTTGGTGATGCCGGCTAGTTCGAGCACACGGCCTCGGTTAGTTGCAGGTGACGCCTAGGCTGTCGCGGGTGATCAACTCGACTGGAGCGTAGAGTTCGGCTTCGGCGATGGCGCCGCCGTCAAAGTGCTTGTTGAGCTCTTCGGCCGCGATATTGGCCATCTCGCCGAAGCCCTGCCGCACCGTGCCGATATAGGCACCGCACTGCTTGATCAACTCGACCGCTTCGGGGTTGCCGTCGATGCCGGCGATGACGATACCCGTGCGTCCGGCCGCCTCGATGGCGAGGTTGGCGCCGATGCCAGGCTCGTCCCAGGCCGCCCAGACGGCATTGATCGCGCCGTCGCCCGGATTGGCGAGCAGGATCGCGTCCATGGCGGCGCGGCTGTCGTCGATCTGGCCCGGCACCTGCACGTAGTGGTTGGCCACCTCCTTGACCTCGGGATTGGCCTTGAGCGCGTCGTCAAGCGCGATCTCGCGCTGACGCACGCCGGGATGGGCCGAGTGGAAGAAGCGCACGATGTTGCCCTTGCCGCCGATCGACTCGATGAGGAACCTGCTCATCGTCTCGCCCAAGACGTAATTGTCCGAGGTGACATTGAGCACCGTCGAGGCGTTCCTGGCGCCGTCGATGGTGACCACCGCGATGCCCGCTGCCTTGGCCTTGTCCACCTGGTCCTGGATCTGCGCCGGATCGACCGAGACCAGGACGATCGCATTGGCGCCGCTCGTCGTCGCATCCTCGACGCGGCTGGCAAAGGCGCCCATGTCTCCCGCCGTATCGACCACGTCGATGGCCCAGCCCTTCTCGGCCGCCTGCGCCTTGAACGCCTCGATCATTTCGGCGGTGGCGGTTGCCGAGAGATAGGGCGTGATCACCGAAACCTTCTCGCCGGCAGCCAGAGCGCCGTTGGCCGACGCAGCCGTGAGCATCGTCGCCAAGCTCAGCGACACCAGGAATTTGTGCATGATTATTGTCCTCCAAGACCTGATGAACATTACCGAGCGGCCGCGCCGGTTCCAAGCGCAAAATTATCCCGGCGCCGCCTGCGTCATGCGACCTTTGGCCCTTCCCGATGGAAGTTCCTGCGGGCTATTCGAATAGGACCACGGTCGTGATGCCGCCGCGGCCGGACGTCAATGGACGGTGCAAATACAAGCTGTTACTCATTGGCGGCGTCGTTTCATCCAGGGGCTCCGGCCGGTGACCAGCAAGTTCAAAAAAGTCTTCGGCGGGGGCAAGCCCGTTGTCGCCATGGTGCATCTCGGCGCCCTGCCCGGGTCGCCGCTCCATGACCATGAAAAGGGAATTGACGGGCTGGTCGACGGCGCCGCCAAGGATCTTGCGGCATTGCAGGCGGCCGGCGTCGATGCCGTGATGTTCGGCAACGAGAACGACCGGCCCTATGAGTTCGCCGTCGACACCGCCTCGACCGCGACCATGGCCTATGTGATCGGTCGGCTGCGCTCCGAGATCACCGTGCCATTCGGCGTCAACGTCCTCTGGGACCCATTGAGTTCGATGGCGCTCGCCGCTGCGACCGGCGCCGCCTTCGTGCGCGAGATCTTCACCGGCACCTATGCCTCCGACATGGGCCCCTGGACGCCAGACGCCGGCAAGGCCATGCGCTATCGCGACCGGCTGAGCCGGCAGGACCTGGCGCTGCTCTACAATGTCTCGGCCGAATTCGCCTATTCGCTCGACCGGCGCAGCCTTGCCGACCGGGCCCGCAGCGCGGTGTTCTCGTCCATTCCCGACGCCATCCTGGTTTCCGGCGCCATCACCGGCGAGGCCGCCGAGATGAGCGATCTCGAGGCGGTCAAAAAGGCATTGCCGGGCACGCCGGTCCTCGCCAACACCGGCGTCAAGCACGCGACCGTCGCCGATGTGCTCAAGGTCGCCGACGGCTGCATCGTCGGCTCCTCGCTCAAGGTCGACGGCAATACCTGGAACCCGGTCGATCCCGAGCGCGCCGCCGAGTTCATGCGCATCGCCCGCGCCGCGCGGGGAAGCTGACCATGACAGGGGACCCCCAGATCAAGGAGCGCCTGCGCCGGCTGTTGACCGAGCTGATGCTCATCCCCGGCCTCAGTGGATATGAGGGGCGGGTGCGCCGCTACCTGAGCCAGGCGTTGGCCGACCTCGGCATCGCCTCGCGCTCGGATCGGCTGGGTAATTTGATCGCGACGCTCGACGGAGCCTCCGACGCACCGAGCGTAATGCTCTTCACCCATATGGATCAGCTCGGGCTCGTGGTCCGCAAGATCGAGGCCAACGGCCTGGTGCGGGTCGAGAGGCTGGGCGGCGTGCCGGAGAAGGCGTTGCCCTCGCAGGAAGTGCTGTTCTGCGTCGGCGAGGGCAAGGACGTGCCCGGCATCATCGCCAACAAGAGCCACCATGCGACGGGGCAGGATGAGAAATACCGGGTGCTGCCCTATCCGGAACTCTATATCGACACGGGCTTCGGCAGCGCTGCGGAGGTGCTCGCCGCCGGCATCGATGTCGGCACGCCCATCGTCTATGCGCCCAACGTGCTCGAACTGGCCGGCGACCGCATCGCCGGCACCTCGATCGACGACCGTGCGGGCTGCGCGGTGATCGTCGAAGTGGCCCGTGCCCTGCGCGACGTGCCTTCGCACCCGACCGTGCACCTGATTTTCTCGGTACAGGAGGAGTTCAACCTGCGCGGCGCGGTCACCGCGGCGCAGGCCGTCAACCCCGACATCGCCATCCAGCTCGACCTGATCCTTGCCACCGACACGCCCGACATGACGGCGCGCGGCGATGTGCGGCTGGGCGGCGGCGCGGCGATGAGCCTTTATTCCTTCCACGGCCGCGGCACGCTCAACGGCACCATCCCGCATCCGGCGCTGGTGCGGTTGTTCGATGCAACCGCCCGCGCGGAAGGGATGCCGCTGCAGCGCAGCGCGCATATCGGGGCTTTGACCGACTCCTCCTATGTGCAGCTGCTCAACGAGGGGGTCGCCTCGATCGATCTCGGCTTTCCCATGCGCTATTCGCATTCATCGCTGGAAATGTGCGACCTCTCCGATCTCGAAGCGCTCACCAGATTGCTGGCGGCGGCGCTGCCGCGCATCGATGCTCGATTCAGCCTCGACCAGGACCATTTCATCCGATGAGGCACTATCTCGGCATCGACATCGGAACCTTTGAATCAAAAGGGGTTTTGGTCGATGGCAAGGGCAGGATCGTGGCCGGCGCCAGCAAGCCGCACAAGCTGATCGTGCCGCAGCCCGGCTGGGCCGAGCACCGGCCGCGCGAGGACTGGTGGGACGATTTCACCTTCATCTCCAACAAGCTGATCGCCGAGAGCGGCGTCGCCCCCACCGGCATCAAGGCAGTGGCGACCAGCGCCATCGGCCCCTGCATGCTACCAATCGGCCACAATGATGAACCGCTGATGAACGCGATTCTCTATGGCGTCGACGCCCGCGCGTATCGGGAGATCGCCGATCTCACTGCCGCGATCGGCGAGGACGTGCTGCTCGACCGCTGCGGCAACGCGCTCACCAGCCAGTCGGTCGGACCCAAGATCCTCTGGCTCAGGCGCAACCGGCCGGACCTGTTCGCCCAGACCAAGAAGATCCTGACCTCGACCTCATATCTCGTTCACAAGCTGACTGGCGCCTATGTCATCGACCATTATTCGGCCGCCAATTCGAGCCCGCTCTACCTCGTCGACCGGCAGGACTGGAGCACCGAACTCTCCAGCGAGATCATCGAAATCGAGCGTCTCCCCGCTCTCGCCTGGACCAGCGACATCGCCGGGCACGTGACCAAGGCCGCGGCGGAAGAAACCGGTCTGGCCGAAGGCACGCCCGTCACCGCTGGGACGATCGACGCCGGCGCCGAAGCGCTGAGCGTCGGGGTGCTCGACGCCGGCGACATGCTGCTGATGTACGGTTCGACCATCTTCATCATCCAGATCACGGCCGAACGCGTCCGCGACGCGCGGCTCTGGTATGCGCCCTGGCTGTTCCCCGGCCAGCACGCCTCGATGTCGGGCCTCTCGACCAGCGGCACGCTGAGCCACTGGTTCCGCGAGCAATTCGCGCGCGAACTCGACCCGGCGACTGCGGTCGTGACTCTGGCCGAAGAAGCGGCGGCATCGCCGCCCGGCGCCAAGGGCCTCGTGCTGCTCCCCTATTTCTCGGGCGAACGGACGCCGATCCACGATCCGCACGCCAAGGGCATGGTCTTCGGGTTCGATCTGACCCATACGCGCGGCGACATCTACCGCGCCCTGTTCGAGGGCATCGCCTGCGGCACCAACCACGTATTCGAGACCTATGCGGACGCCGGCGCCGACCCGCGCGCCATTCTCGCCGCCGGCGGCGGCACCAAGAACAAGGTCTGGGCGCAGGCGACCTCGGACGTTTCGGGCCGAACCCAGATCGTGCGCGAGAAGACGGTGGGCGCCTCCTATGGCGATGCGTTCCTGGCCGCGCTTGCGGTCGGCGATGTCCGGCGCGACGACATCCGGACCTGGAACCCGGTCGCCTACGAAATCGCCGCCGACCCGGAAAACGCCGAGGTGTACCGGCGGCAATATGGCGTATTCAAGGAACTCTATCCGCGGACGAAGGACTTGATGCGGACTGTGGGTGGGGCTTAATACGGGACGAGCCATCGGCTTGGTGTGTCCCTTGCCCGTCATCCGCGGGCGAGATCCGGGGACAGCCGGGGCGAGACCGTGGATGACGGTTCAGTGGGTGGGACCGGGACCGCAGGCTCTGGAGCTTCCCCCCTATTTCACCGCGCCGGCGGTCAGCCCCTTGATGATGTAGCGCTCGAGGAAGATTCCGACGACCACCAGCGGGGCGATTGCGGAGGTGGAGAGCGCGGCCATCGACCACCAGTTGATGCCCTGCGAGCCGGTCTGGCTGGCGACCATCACCGGCAGCGTCTTGGCGTTGGTGCTGGTGAGCAGGGCGGCGAAGAAATACTCGTTCCAGCACAGGATCAGCGAGAGGATGAAGGCGGCGACCATGCCGGGGAGCGCCATCGGCAGGATGATGCGGAAGAAGGTCCCCCAGGAGCCCAGCCCGTCCACCTGCGCCGCCTCGTCGAGCTCGGTGGGAATAGTGTCGAACTGGTCCTTCATGATCCAGATGACGATGGGCAGCACGGTGAGCGTGTAGAGCAGCACCAACCCGATGGTGCTGTCGAGCAGGGCGAGTTCGCGGTAAAGCACGAGGAAGGGCAGCGCCAGCACGACCGGCGGCAGGATCAACTGCGACAGGAAGAAGAAGGCGATGTCGTTGTTGCGCAGCCACAGGAACTTGTAGCGGAAGCGGCTCAGCCCGTAGGCGGCCAGCGCGCCGATCAGCACGGCGAGCAGGGAGGCGCCGACGGCGGTCACCACCGAGTTCATGAACCGCTGCAGGAACTCGGCGCGCACCGTCGAAATGTTGCCGAGCGTGTCCGGCGAGAGCCCGAGCGAGCGCCACCCCAGCCAGTTCGGCTGGAAGTCGACGAAGGGGATGAGGTGCCCGAGCTGCACGTCCTTGGCGACCTTCATCGAGGTGGTGATGGTCCAGTAGACCGGGAACAGCGAGACGAAGGCCCAGAAGACGAGGGCCGCGTAGATCAACACCTGCTTGACGACGAAGCGGGTGCGGCGGGCGCCGGCGCCGGCTTCTTCCGCGAAATCGGTGGGGAGGGTCGCTTCGGCGGCCATCAGGTCATCCTCTGCATGCGTTTGGAGACGAAATTGAGCAGCAGGGTGATGAAGACCACGATCAGCACCAGGTAGAACATGGCGAGCATGGTGCCGTAGCCGACGTTGGAGCGGTCGCGATACTCGCGATAAATGAAGCTCGATACCGTGTCGGTGGCGCCGCCGGGCCCGCCGGAGGTAACGTTGATGACGATGTCGGCAAGCTTCAGCTTGAAGATGATGCGCAGTACGATGGCGGTGATCGAGACCGGCAGCATCAACGGGAAGGTGATCTTCCAGAAGCCCTGCCAGGGCGACGCGCCATCGACCTTGGCCGCCTCCTGCACTTCCTTGGGCAGAGCCTGCAGCCCGGCGAGCAGCAGGATCATCA
>JAUXUM010000240.1 GCA_030680995.1 Devosia sp. | reverse complement strand
GATCCCGAACGGTCCGATCGTCGTGCGCTCCACCCTGCCGCAGGAGACCAAGGACAAGATCGAGGTCTTCCTCAAGGGCCTGCCGAAGACCAACTACGACTGCTTCAAGGCTGCGCAGGCTGGCGACTACAATGGCTTCGTCGAGGTCGACCACTCGTTCTACGAGACCATCGTCGCGGCGCGCAAATCCGTCATCGGCGGCTGATCGCGACCTCAAACGAGGCCGGGCCCGCAAAGCGCCCGGCCTCTTCCAGTTCGGCCTTCGGCCGCCCATCCGGATGGATTGCATGGCTGATCTTGCAGGCGACAGGGAACTCGCGCGCGTCACCGCGCAGGTGCACCAACATTACCGGCAGCTCGTCGCCACGCGCCGCATCTACTCCCTGATCGCGGTCGCGATGCTCGTGTTGGTGCTGATCGGCGCGCTGATCTTCGCCAACAATGCCAGTTCCGGCAAGTTCTTCGACCGGCTTCCCTATCTGCTCGACTTCATCAAGAGCTTCGTACCCAACGACCCGTTCGAGATCGTGCGGGCGATGTTCGACCTGCCCTCGCCCTATGCGGACGGCTCGTTCAAATACGACTACGAGGAAGGCCGGCGTTATCTCTTCGGCAGCGCTTTCTACATACCCGAATATTTTTACGCCATGGTGGTGACGCTCAATATCGCCTTTCTCTCGACCTTGATCGGCGGGTTCTTCGCCTTCTTCCTGTGCTTCTTCGCCTCGACCAATCTGATGGGCGCCAATCCGGCGCGCCTCGTCATCCGGCGGGTAATGGAGCTCTGCCGCGCCTTCCCCGAGATCGTGCTGGCCGGCATGCTGGCGGCGGTGCTGTCGCTGGGGCCGATCGCGGCCATCTTCGCGGTCTCGGTCCATACCATCGGCGCGCTCGGCAAGATGTTCTTCGAAGTGGTGGAGAACGCCGACATGAAGCCCGACGAAGGGCTGCGCTCGCTGGGCGCCAGCTGGTTCGAGCGGGTGCGCTTCGGCATGGTGCCGCAGGTAATGCCCAATTTTGTCTCCTATTTCCTTCTGCGCACCGAGATCAACGTGCGCGCCTCCACCATCATCGGGGCGGTCGGCGGCGGCGGCATCGGCGAGGTCTTCCGCCTCTCGATCAGCCGCGATCACGCCGCCAAGACCTACGCCATCGTCATCCTGCTGTTCGTGACGATCGTCGCGGTCGATCAGCTTTCCGCCCTGTTGCGGCGCCGGCTCGTCGGCAACGCCTCATTCCAGTTCGGCGCCTAGGAGGTCAGGATGGCAATTGCGCTCACCCCTGAGGAACGGAGCGCCCTGCGCGCCGCGCACCCCGAGGTCTTCTCGCCGGGCCCGTGGAAGCGCTGGGGCGCTTTGCTGCTCGCTTTGGCGGCGCCCGGCTATGCCTTTTACTGCTTCAGCTTTTTCGATATCGGTCGGACGATCGCCGAAGGCAAGTGGGAGCGTGCCGGCATCTACATGGCCGACTGGGTGAGCTGGGAGGCGCAGCCGCGCTTCCGTTTCCGGGACGACGGCAGCATCGAGATCGAGCATGAACGATTCTCCCCGCTCGGTGAGAACCCGGACCCGGACTGGATGACGAGACTGCCCGGCGGCCGCGAGGAAGTCATCTTCGGCGGCCCCGCGAACCGCATCGAGGTTTCGACCCGCCAGGTCATGGTCTACCTGGCCGGCACCGCCTATCCGGTCGCCTTCGACAGCACCGGCGCCTTGCTGCCCGAAAGCGCCCCTGCCGCCTTCAGCGAGAAGAACGGCCGCGTCACCGTCGATTTCGGCTTTGCCGGCAGCGCCGAGATCCGCAACACCCAGGTGCTGGTCCGCCGCCGCTTCTTCGGCTGGGAGAATTTCTTCTTCGATACCAGATCGCCGTACTGGGGCATGAACCTTCCCGACCTGGTGAGAGCGGTGACCTCGGGCGAGCGGCTCGACCCCAAGCAATCGAACCTGTCGCTGGCCATCGACGAGTTCCTCACCAACTCGGAATGGCAGCACGGCGACGTGTTCAACAAGCTGTTGCAGACCATCGTCATGGCCTTCGTCGGCACGCTCTTTGCCGCGGCGCTCGCTTTCCCGCTGGCCTTCGTCGCTGCACGGAACGTCACGCGGACGCGGACGCTTAACTGGATCACCAAACGCTTCTTCGATTTCACCCGCTCGGTGGACATGCTGATCTGGGCGCTGGTCTTTACCCGCGGCTTCGGTCCGGGGCCCCTGGCCGGCATTTCGGCGATCTTCGTCACCGACACCGGCACTTTCGGCAAGCTCTATTCCGAGGCCATCGAGAATATCGACGACAAACAGCGCGAGGGCGTCCGTTCGGTGGGCGCGCCGGCGGCGGCGGTGCAGCGCTACGGCGTCATCCCGCAGGTGCTGCCGGTCTTCATTTCGCAGACGCTCTATTTCTGGGAGGCCAATATCCGGGGCGCCACCATTGTCGGCGCGGTCGGGGCCGGCGGCATCGGGCTCAAGCTCCTCGAAGCCATGCGCACCAACAAGGATTGGGAAAACGTCGCCTATATGGTGCTCCTGATCCTCCTCGTCGTCTTCATCTTCGACAACATCTCGAATACGCTGCGCTCGCGACTGATCGGGCCCAGAAACTAGGCGGCGACGGGCGTACGCACCTCTAGGGCACGCGGCGCCCGTGCATGCCGACGACAAGCTCACCGTCCTCCTTGGCGAAAGGCCCCTTTTGCGGCAGCGGCAGGATGTCGAGCACCACTTCGGAGGGACGGCTGAGACGCACGCCACGCGGCGTCACCACGAATGGCCGGTTGATGAGGATCGGGTGGGCCAGCATGGCATCGAGCAGCTGGCCGTCATTGAGGTCCGGGTCGTCGAGACCCAGATCGAGATAGGGCGTATCCTTTTGCCGCACCGCCTCGCGCACTCTCAGCCCGGCACGATTGATGATGTCGATCAGTTGCGTCCGGCTCGGCGGCGTCTTGAGGTATTCGACGATCGCCGGCTCGATCCCGGCATTGCGGATCAGCGCCAGGGTGTTGCGAGAGGTGGCGCACTCGGGATTGTGGTAGATGGTGACGTTCATTCGGCGGCCTTCGTGGAAGCGGCGTTGCCAACGGTCGCGCCGCGCTCGTACCAGCCTTTGGACCTGTTGACGATCCAGACCACCGAGAGCATCACCGGCACCTCGACCAGCACCCCCACCACGGTCGCCAGCGCCGCGCCGGAATTGAACCCGAAGAGGCTGATCGCTGCCGCCACTGCCAGCTCGAAGAAATTGCTGGCCCCGATCAGCGCCGATGGACCGGCAACGCAATGCTCCTCGCCCGACAGGCGGTTGAGCAGATAGGCCAGCCCCGAGTTGAAATAGACCTGGATCAGGATCGGCACGGCCAGCAGCGCGATGATCAGCGGCTGGGCGATGATCTGCTCGCCCTGGAAGCCGAACAGCATGACGAGGGTGACGAGCAGCGCCGCGGTCGACGCCGGCTGCAGGACCCGCAACAGGGCATTCACGGCGTCGATGCCACCCCTCGCGAGCAGCGCGCGGCGGATGAGCTGTGCGGCGATGACCGGCACGACGATGTAGAGACCGACCGAGATGACGAGGGTGTCCCACGGGACCGTGATCGCCGATAGGCCGAGCAGCAACCCGACCAGCGGCGCGAAGGCGACAATCATGATGGCGTCATTGAGCGCCACCTGGGTGAGGGTGAAATGCGGCTCGCCCTTGGTCAGGCTGCTCCACACGAACACCATGGCGGTGCATGGGGCGGCGGCGAGGATGATGAGGCCGGCGATGTAGGAGTCGATCTGGTCGGTGGGCAGGTACGGACGGAACAGGTGCCCGATGAACAGCCAGCCCAGCAGCGCCATCGAGAAGGGCTTGACCGCCCAGTTGACCAGCAAGGTCACCCCGATGCCGCGCCAGTGCTTGCCGACGTCTCTTAACGCCGCGAAATCGATGCGGACGAGCATGGGGATGATCATCAGCCAGATCAGCGCCGCCACGGGCAGGTTGACCCTGGCGATCTCCAGCGCCGCAATGGCCTGGAACAGGCCCGGCAGGAAATGTCCGGCGGCAATGCCGGCGACGATGCAGAGCGCGACCCAGAGGGTCAGAAAGCGTTCGAAGATCGACATCAGGCCGCGCCGGATTGGCGCTGGGTGTTGCCTTCGAGGTCGCCGATGCTCTTGAGGCGGCTCTTTGACGACAGGCGATCGATCGAGGCGAGCGGCAGGTTGATGAAGGCGTTGATGCGGTTGCGCATATAGCGTAGCGCGGTGACGAAGGCGGCTTGCTTTTCGATGGGGCTGCCCTCGACGGCTGCCGGGTCCTCCATGTCCCAATGGGCGGTCATTGGGTGACCGGGCCAGATCGGGCAGGCCTCGCCCGCCGCGTTGTCGCAGACGGTAAAGACGAAATCCAGTTCCGGCGCGCCGGCAATGGCGAACTCGTCCCAGCTCTTGGAACGGAAACCCTCATGCGGCAGGCCGGAATCCCGCAGGATCTTGAGCGCCAGCGAATTGACCTCGCCTTTCGGGTGGCTCCCGGCCGAATAGGCGCGGAAGCGGCCAGCGCCAGCCGAATTAAGATAGGCTTCGGCAAGGATCGAACGCGCCGAGTTCCCGGTGCAGAGGAATAGTACGTTGTAGACGCAATCAGACATGGTTCGGGTCCGTGGGCGCGCAACAGGGGGTGATTTCGGCGATCAACGGCTCGCAGATTTCCGGCCGTCCGCCGCAGCAATCGTTGACCAGGAAGGCGGTGATCTCGCGCACCTTGTCCATTTCGGCCCGGTAGATGATCGAGCGGCCATGCCGTTCGGCCGAGATCAGCCCCGCGCGGGTGAGGATGGCCAGATGCGTCGACATGGTGTTCTGCGGCACATCGAGGAGCCGCGCCACCTCGCCGGCCGGCAACCCGTCCGGCTGGTGCCGGATGATCAGCCGGAACGCCTCGAGGCGAGTCAACTGCGCCAAGGCGGAGAAGCCTTCAATAGCATTCTGTGATTCCATATATCGAAGAATATCGATTTATGGCTATTCGTCAAGCGTCTGCTTCGGCGGTTGTTCGCTCTCAAACCGAGCGGCCTGCATTCAAGGCACTCAGCAATCGCAGAACGGCTGGAGGCGAAGCGGTGCACCGCTTTCGATAGAGACGGCGTTCGGCGGCAGCAATGCGACGCCGTCCGGCAGGGGCCAGCGCCGACAGGCTTGCGGATGATCCAGGGCCCGGCATTTCGAGTACGGGCCGCCCAAGCTCGTCGCGGCCAGCCGTCCTTACCGGGACAAACTCCGTTCTTCCGGGCGTTTCGCCATAGGTGTGAAGCCGGCGACCCCGGACAACCAGTCGGGCTGGACATCGCGGAACCCGGCGACCGAGCGGATTGCCGGCAGCGCGATCTGGCGGAACGTCGCCAGAGTCGCATTCGGATTGCCCGGTAGACCGGCGAACAGTGTGTTCCCGATCCGCCCGATCTTCAGCGGCTTGCCTGACCGCATCGCGACTTTCAGAACGTCGAGCGTGCCCCCGTGCTGGTCGAGCGCGGAGACGACGTAGTCCTCTTCCCCGGCAGAGTCGGCGCCGGTGGTAACGAGGACGTCACAACGCCGAGCAGCCTTTCCGAACGCGTCGGCAAGGTCGCGATGGGCGCTGAATTCTCGCGTCAGCCCGCCTGGGTCGCGCTGATGCGCCTGGCGGTGGGGGGCAGTCGGGCTCGATGCGGGCTATGCGACCGCCGGCATCGCCAAGGGGCTGGAGGATCGGGAGATAGGGGGCGTCATCGGCTATCGCCGGCCGACGCCGCCCAAGCCCGTCATGACGGATCCCAAGGCCTTCGCCTACGACGCCAAGCAACCGCACGGCCACCGCTACGCCCGCTTCCAGGGCCTCGTCGCTGTCGCTTGCCAGTGCCTGATCGCGGCTGCCACTCAGAACACCGGGAAAATCACCCTGGCCCCGGACCCAAAGCCAACCCCAAGGGCGGCCTGGGACAGGATGCACCCCGCGATCTCAAACCCGATCGGCCAAATCGCCTGCCCAAACCAAGACCCCGCCGAAAATCGACGGGGTTCGCCAGCAGTCTGAGGCCGCCGGCGGCGGCCCTTTGGCGTCAGGACCGGACGGGGGGTTGGGATTGGCCCCAAAACAGCTCCGCCTCGCCATGGACACCGTGCGCGGCGACCCCGGACAGTGCCGGAACCCGCAGTTCATCGAGAATGAGGCTCGCCCAAATCTCATCATAAACCGCTTCCGGCGCCGTCGGCGGCAGCAGCGCAAACTGGCGCACCGCCAGGGCCATGTTCTGGCAACGCTGCTCGATGCGATCCTGCCACTGCAACGCCGAGACGATGATCGAGACCGCTTCCTTGCGGGTGTCTTCCGAGGAGCGGCTCTTGTCCGCGAGCACCTCGAGCGCCTGGGTGACGCCTTCGACCATGGCCGCTGACTGGCGGGCCGTCTCGTCCAGCTCGCGTGCTAGTTTCTGTAACGACATGAAGCAGGTAACCCCCAAGATCCACATTCGACGCTACAGCGGATTTCTAAATCGCTCCTTGCCAATATCGAGCATGCCGCCGCGCTTGTCCGTCGTGGTTAGCGCTTCACTAAGGAATGGATCGTAAGGATTGGGGCAGAAAGTACGAAGGTCCAACCAGCCTATGGCTTCGCCATCATCCCTGCCTCCCGAATTCGACCGCGGGGTCGTAACGACAGTGCATCAAGGCGATTGTCTGGTTTCCGGGGAGGCCAATCTGACGTTCTCGACCGTGCTCGGCTCGTGCATTTCGGCGTGTGTGCGGGACATCGCCGCCAAGATCGGAGGGATGAACCATTTCCTTCTCGCCGAACCTTCCGGGGCGTCGCGCGACCGCTACGGCGCGTCGGCCCGCTACGGCGCTTTCGCCATGGAACAATTGATCAACAAGGTCTTGAGCCGCGGCAGCGGCCGCAAGTCGAACCTCGAGATCAAGGTGTTCGGGGGAGGGTTGATCAATGCCGCGCTGAGCGATGTCGGCGCCAAGAACATCGAGTTCGTCCGAGAATTCCTCGCCAATGAAGGCTACGAGTTGGTCAAGGAGGATTTGGGCGGCACCTATGTACGGCGCGTGATGTTCAAGCCGCATTCCGGGCGTGCCTTTGTCAAGCGGCTCGACAACGCGGTTGGCGCCACGATTGTCCGGGAGGAGATCGCGGTCGCAGCGCGTGCGGTGAAGCCGCCGGCGGACGACATCGAATTGTTCTAGACGCGGGACGCCGCAGAGTTACCGAAATCTTACGACGCCAGCAGTTCCTATAGATTTGGTTAACCATTGCGCCGCTAGGCTCGTGCCGTGACTGTCCCGTTCGCCAGCGATTCCGGAACAATGCCGACATGCGCCGCACGCGCGTAGCGCTGCTTGCCAATCTGTGCTGGCTTTTTGCCTTCGCGGCCGCGTGGGCGGGCGTCTCCACTTTCGGACCGGGGCCGCTCGGCTATGGGATCGGCGCACTCCTCGCGGCGGCGGGTTTCACCTGCAGTCTCTACCTCGGACACCGGGCCGACACCCGGTTCGAGGAGAAGCTCGGGGTGCTGGGAAAGGCCGTCGGCGCCGGCTCAGACGAGCGGATGAGCGTCGAGGCGATTATCGCCAATCTGTGCCGCCGCCTCGAACGCGCCAACCAGTTTAAATCCGCTTTCGTCGGGTTGAAGCAGCCGGCACTGCTGCTCTCCCCCGACGGCGAGATCCTGGGCGCCAGTCACGGACTCCGCGCCATCGAACCGCGGGCCGAGGAAGGCCAGACCGTCGACATGCTGTTCGGCGAGGGCTTTCTGCGGGCGGGCGGCGGCGTGGCCGAGGAGGGACTGGTCACGGCGGGGCGCCGGCGTTTCCAAGCCAGGCGGCGGGACGCGGGCGGCGGCCGGATCGTGCTCGAGCTCGCCCCCGCCGGGCATTTCATCGCCGACGACGATCTCGATGCCTTTGCCGGCGCGCTGGCGGGCGGGCAGACCAGTTTCCGCTTCGAGGCTGAAGTGCTGGAGAACTCAGCGGCCCTGCGCGCACTGCAGGAAGGGATGGAAGGCTTCGATGCCGGCGCCCAGGCGTTCTCCCGGCTGCTGGCGGGCGAGGAGCTGGAGCCGGGGTTGTTGCAGTCCAATTCGGGCCTCGCGCCGCAGATGCGCCAGTTGAACGATGCCATGAAGGCACTGGCCGGGGAGCGCGACGAGGAGGCCGAAGCCCGCGATCTCCTGGAGCGCAAGATGCAGGCCGTGCTCGATGCCATCGACAAATACCGCGCCACCGTCGCGACCATGGCCGAATTTGCGGATCAGAGCCGTGCCGGCCTCATCGTTGCCGGCGCGGCGGTGCAGAGGGGGCGCGACAAGATCAGGAGCGTCAGGGTCCTCGAACGCGAGGCCATCACCCTTGCCGCCGACGCGGCGCTCGCCGCGCAGCGCACGCAAACAGCGGCCGAGGGTGTCGACACCACCACCGTGGAGATCGACAGGATGGTCGCCGCCATCGAGGATGTCAGCTTTCGCACCAACCTGTTGGCGCTCAATGCCGCCGTTGAGGCGGCGCGTGCCGGAGAGAAAGGGGCCGGGTTCGCCGTCGTCGCCGACGAGGTGCGCATGCTGGCGCAATCGACCCAGAAGACCGCCAAGGAGATCCGCGCCTTGGTCGGCGACAGCCGCAACCAGGCCGGCGCCGGCATGACCGAAGCGGACAGGCTCAGAAATATCCTGTCCGGTCTTGGCGCGCATTTAGAGAATCTAAGCAATGAGACCGACATGATCGCCGGTGCGCTGGACGAAAGCAGCGGTGCCATTGCCCGTCTCGACGGCCATGTCGGCGCCGTCGGTGACGAAGCGGCCCGGGCCCTGCTGCTACCGCGCAGAAGAACCGCCTGAAGAATTCGGCCGGATCGGGGAGCGGGGAACGAAGTTATGGATCAGGGTGAAATTGCCCTCAGCGACCGGGAGTTCGGTCGCGTCAAGGCGCGTGTCTATGCCGAAGCCGGAATCTCGCTTTCCGACGCCAAGCGCACGCTGGTGGTGTCGCGGCTGTCAAAGATCGTGCGGGCCCTCGACCTGCCGTCGATCGATGCCTATCTCGATTGTCTCGAACGCACCAAATCCGAGCGCGACGCCCAGAATTTCATCAACGCGCTGACCACCAATCTGACCCGCTTCTTTCGCGAAGACCACCATTTCGAGCATTTGGCGGGCTATGTCGGACGTCTGGTGGAGCAGACGCGAGCGAGAGATGGCAAGCCGAGGCTGCGCATCTGGTCCGCGGGCTGCTCGACCGGGCAGGAGCCCTATACCATCGCGCTTTGCCTGCTTGCGGCACGGCCCGAACTCAGGCGCTGGGACTTCAAGATCCTGGCGACCGACATCGACACCAACGTCATCGCCAAGGCTTCGCTCGGAATCTATCCGGAGTCCGAGCTCAACGGGCTCTCTCCGGTGCGCGCGCGACTGTTCGAGCGGCCCGGGGACGGCACCATCCGCGTCCCGATGGCCGCACGGGCGCTGGTCTCGTTCAAGCCGCTCAACCTGATGGCAGCCTGGCCGATGAAGGGGCCGTTCGATGCGATCTTCTGCCGCAACGTCGCCATCTACTTCGACAAGAAGACGCAGGGGGAAGTTTTCGGGCGGCTTGGCAAAATCCTCGCGCCGGAGGGCTTTCTCTATATCGGCCACTCCGAGAATCTCGGCTCCGGCGGCGAGAGCTTCAAGCTCGTCGGCAAGACCATCTATCAATCCAGGCCAATGCAGAAGACGAGGGATGCAGCATGAGCATCAAGGTTCTTGTCGTCGATGATTCCGCCCTTATCCGCGAAGTACTGACCCGCACGCTGGGCCATGATGGCGACATCGTCGTCGTCGGCGCGGCTGAAGACCCGATCGAGGCGCGCGAGAAGATCAAGGCGCTCAACCCGGACGTGGTGACGCTCGACATCGAGATGCCCAACATGAACGGGCTGCAGTTCCTCGACAAGCTGATGCGGCTGCATCCGCTGCCGGTGGTCATGGTCTCCACCCTGACCACAAAGGGTGCCAGCGAGACCCTGCTGGCACTCGAACTGGGGGCAGTCGATTTCGTCGCCAAGCCCAATGCCGATCTTGCGGGCGGCCTGGAAGCTTTCGGCGAGAACCTGCGGCAGAAAGTGCGCGCGGCGTCGCACAGCGATGTGCAATCGCGGGCAATGCGGGTTGCGTCTGCGCGCGTGCCCGTGCGCACCGCAGCGGCGCCGGCAGGCGCGCTGATCGCGATCGGCGCCTCGACCGGCGGGGTCGAAGCCGTCCGGGTCGTGCTCTCGGACATGCCGAGCGATTGCCCGCCGATCGTCATCGCGCAGCACATGCCGCCAGGTTTCACCTCGCGCTTCGCGGCGCGGCTGAACGAGGTAACCGACCTCGCCGTGTTCGAGGCAGCCGATCGCATGCCGCTGGAAGTTGGTCACGCCTATGTGGCGAGGGGCGATCACCATTTGCGGGTCGAGCGTTCGTCGGGGCAGCTCAAGTGCCGGCTGACGCAGGACGAACCGGCGTCGGGCCACCGGCCCAGCGTCGATGTGCTGTTCGAATCGGTTGCCAAAACGGTCGGGCCGATGGCGGTCGGGGCCATCCTCACCGGGATGGGGCGCGACGGCGCGCGCGGCCTCAAATTGATGCGCGAGGCCGGGGCGTTCACGGTGGGCCAAAGCCAGTCATCGGCGCTCGTCTACGGTATGCCGCGGGTCGCTTTCGAGGAGGGTGCGGTGGTCGAACAGGCGCCGGTGGAGGTGATTGCGGCGCGGCTGGCGGCAGCGCTGACACGGCTAAAGTCGGCGGCATAAGTGCGGAGCCGGATTGAGACATTGGTAACGGTTTGTCCCTAGGGTCACGGACTGCGCGACCCGTTTTTCGGGCAGCTAGAAGGCGAAGCGTAACAATGCCGAAGGCAAGTGCCATCAGTGTCCTGATCGTGGATGACCAGCAGTCGATGCGGGGCATCTGCAAGTACATTCTCACCCAACTCGGATTCACCAATATCATCGAGGCCAAGAGCGGCCGCGATGCGTTGGGCAAGCTCGAAAAGTCCAATGTCGATCTGATCATTTCCGACTGGAACATGGAAGATATCGACGGGCTGACGCTGCTGCGGGTGATCCGCAAGCACCCCAAGACGCAGTCCATGCCGTTCATCATGGCGACCGGCCGGTCCGACAAGGAGCAGGTCAAGGAAGCCATCTCCTGCGGCGTCAACAACTACATCATCAAGCCATTCGATGCGTCGACGATGAAGAAGCGCATCGAGGCGGTGATCGGGGCGCTCTCCTAGTTCAACCGGCGCATTGGTACGAACCACTGCCCAGCGGCGACGCCGGTTGGTGCAGCAATACTTGGCGCCGGACGGGTCAGTCCCGGGGCGCGTATTTGGGCGCCACCAAATGCAGGCCAGTTGCGCTCGGCGTTTGTTCTCGGCGCGTAAGAAGAAATTAATCCGGCGTCAATAGTCTTCTCCGAAATCGTTTCCCAGCGGCCTTTTTTGGGGGAGAGGCTGACGCGGTTATAGTCTGTCACGGGCAGCGTCTGTGGCGGACAGCCGCGATTCATCGGTATCTTCCCCGCACGCCGCGACCTACCGATGGAGTGTCGACTATGGGATTGTTCCCCAGCCTCAAGATCGCGCAGAAGCTGCCGCTCGCCATGGTGGGGTCCGCCTTGCTGGTGAGCGCGGGTGTCGGTATCGCGAGCTACCTGATCGGATCGGCCACGGTCGATCAGATGTCGCAGCGGCTGATGCAGACGGTGGCCTCGCAGCGCGCCGAGCAGTTCAAGAGCTATCTCGACGGCATCCAGATCGATCTGGTGAACAGCGCAACCACCGAGTCGCTGCTCACCACCATGCGCGACTTTACCATCAACTGGGGCCAGTTCTCGACGCTCAAGCCGGCGGCCGATCCGGTGCAGTCGCTGACCGACGCCTATGTCACCAACAATCCCAATCCCGACGGCCAGCGCCAGCTGCTCGACGTCTCCACCGCCAAGACGCGCTCCAATTATGACTTCACCCATTCCAAGGTGCACCCGAATTTCCGCCGCCAGCTGGAAGCGCGCGGCTACCAGGACATGTTCCTGTTCGACACGGCGGGGAACCTCGTCTACTCGGTGCTCAAGGAATCCGATTTCGCCACCAACTTCAGCGAAGGCGGCGGACCCTACGCGGATAGCGGGCTTGGCCGCGCCTACCGCAAGGCGATGACCCTGACCGAGACAGGCCAGGTCGCCTTCGAGGATCTCTCGGTCTACGCGGCAAGCGGGGGCATGCCGGCGAGCTTCATGGCGACGCCGGTTTTCGACGCGCGCGGCAAGCTGATCGGCGTCATGGCGATCCAGATGCCGATCGGCACGGTCAACGCCATGATGCAGCATAATGCCAATCTCGGTGCGACCGGCGAATCCTTCTTCGTGGGCACCGACCACCTTCTGCGCACCGACTCGGTGTTTTCGGGTGTGGATGACACCTTGCTGACTGCCTATTCCAATTCCGTCGTCGAGGCGGCGCTTGCCGGGCAGCCCGCCAGCGGCATGACCACCGACTATCGCGGCATGACCATGCTGGCAACGGCCATGCCGCTCGAGTTCAACGGCGTCAACTGGGCGGTGATCACCACCATCGGCCAGGACGAGGCCTATGCTCCGATCAACAGCATGCGCGACATGATGCTCGGTATCGGAGGCGTGCTGCTCGCGATTGCGGCGGGCGCCGGCCTGCTGTTCTCGCGCGCGATCACCAAGCCCATCACACGCCTTACCCAAAAAATGGATGCGCTGGCACAGGGCAACCTCGCCGTCGAGGTGCAGGGCGCCGAGCGGTCCGATGAGGTCGGCCAGATGGCCCAGGCCGTGCAGGTGTTCAAGGAAAACGCGCTCAAGGTCACGGAATTGACCGAAGGGGAGCGTGCGGCGTCCGAACAGCGGCGTCTCGATCGCGCGGCCATGATGCAGCAGTTGCAACAGGCTTTCGGCGAAGTGGTGGATGCGGCGATCAACGGCGACTTTTCCAGGCGCGTCGAGGCGGAGTTTCCCGACAAGGAACTCAATGCCCTCGCCGGCAGCGTCAATAATCTCGTCGAGACGGTGGATCGCGGCATCAGCGAAACCGGCTCGGTGCTGGCGGCACTGGCGGAGACCGATCTCACGCAGCGGGTGCGGGGCCAGTACGAAGGCGCGTTCAAGCGGCTGAAAATGGATACCAACGCGGTGGCCGAGAAGCTCGGCGAGATCGTCGGGCAGCTCAAGGAAACGTCCCGCGCGCTCAAGATGGCGACCGGAGAAATCCTTTCGGGCGCCAACGATCTGAGCGAACGCACCACCAAGCAGGCCGCCACCATCGAAGAGACTTCGGCGACGATGGAACAGCTGGCGACAACGGTGCTGCAGAATGCCCAGCGCGCCAAGGACGCGAGCGGGGTCGCCGGAACGGTTACCAGGACCGCCGAGGAGAGCGGCGCAGTGATGCATCAGGCGACCGAGGCGATGGAGCGGATCACCACCTCGTCGGGCAAGATCTCCAACATCATCGGGCTGATCGACGACATCGCCTTCCAGACCAACCTGCTGGCGCTCAATGCCTCGGTGGAAGCGGCGCGGGCGGGAGAGGCCGGCAAGGGCTTCGCGGTGGTGGCGGTGGAAGTGCGCCGGCTGGCGCAGTCGGCGGCCGAGGCGTCGTCGGAGGTCAAGGTGTTGATCGAACAAAGCGCCGGGGAAGTCAAAGGCGGGTCCAGGCTCGTCGCCGAAGCGGCGGAAAAGCTCGCCGGGATGCTCGCCGCGGCCCGCTCCAGCAACGAGCTGATGGAGGGTATCGCCAAGGACAGCCAGGAACAGGCGGCGGCGATCGAAGAGGTCAATGCAGCGGTCCGGCAGATGGACGAGATGACCCAGCACAATGCCGCCTTGGTGGAAGAAACCAATGCCGCCATCGAGCAGACCGAGGCGCAGGCGGTCGAACTCGACCGCATCGTCGACATCTTCACCATCGAGGACAAGCCCAGGGCCGTCGCGGTACCGCCGCCTCGCGGCATCGGCGGCCTCAAGGACAGGATCACGACCGCCGCCAAATCCTATCTCAGCCGTGGCAATGCCGCGGTCGAGGAGGAGTGGGCAGAATTCTAGACGGCCGATTCCGACGTCGCAGCCGATCGCCGCGGCCCATTCCGAGCGCGCTCCAGAAGGAGATCTTCCGTGCCAAGCTTTGCCATCCGACACCGTCTGACTGCCGTAGTCCTTTGCTCACTGCTGCCGATCGCGCTGCTTGGTTATCTGTTTTTCGCGCAAAGCCAGAAGGAGATCGCCTTTGGCGCCAAGGAGGCTGCGGGCACGAGCTACATCCAGGCGCTGATGCCGGAACTGGTGGCGTTGGCGCGGCAGCCGGCCACTGCCGCCGCCCTGCCCGACAGTCCAGCGCTCACGCAGGCGATGTCGACCTTCGATGCGGCGATGAACACCACCGTCTATTCCAGAGCCTACGCCGAATTGCGCGCCAAACTTGGCGACGGACGACACCCCGCGGCGGCCCGACATGCGGCCGCGACGCTGATCGCCAGGATCGGCGACGGCTCCAACCTCATCCTCGACCCCGATCTCGACAGCTACTACGTCATGGATCTGCTGGTCCTCAAGCTTCCTGCCGCAATCAACAGCGCCCCGACGCTGGCCACGCAGCTCACTGCGGCACGGTTTACGCCTGAGCTCACCAATCCCGAACTGGTGGCGCTGGTCGCAAATCTCGGCGCCTTCCGGGCGACGGTCGCCGCCGCCGCCGATGCGCTGGCGGCGGCGGACGCCGGCAACGCCGACGGATCGGTCAAGCGCAATCTCGGCAGACCGCTCGCGGCCTATCTTCTGGCCGCCGACCGCTTCGGCGACGCGATGGAGGCGGCAAGCGCCGCCCTGAGTGAGGAGAGCCCGCGCGCGATGCTCGACCTCGCGCCGGTGCAGGCGGCGCATCTGGGGTTTCAGCAGGCGGCGTTCGAGTGCTGGCAAGCAGTCGGTGCGGAAATGCGCCGGCTGCTCGGTATCCGGCTTGCCGGCTTCGAATCGAGCCTTTGGACGATGCTGTCGATCTCGGCGGGGCTGGTGCTGACCGTGCTCGTTTCCTCCTGGCTTCCCGCGCGCTCGATCGTGCGCGGCATCTCGCGGCTGGAGGCGGACATCCGCGCTCTTGCAGACGGCGGCGACACCAAGGTCGCCCATGCCGCCGGCAAGGACGAGATATCGGCCATCGCCCGCGCCGCCGCCTATCTGCGCGACAGGACGGTCGAGCGGCTGACCGCGGCCGAGAACCTCAAGACGGCCGAGCAGCGCAGGGCCGACGAGGCGCGGCAAGCCGCCGACGCTGAACGGCAGCGCAACGAGGCGGGACGGCTTGGCACGCTCAGGGAACAACAACATGCGGTGGCGTTGCTCGGCGAAGGCCTCGAGAAACTGGCGGACGGCGATCTGAGTGCCCGCATCGACATGCCGTTCAGCGGCGAGATGGACAAGCTCCGCCTCGCGCTCAATGGCGCGGTCGAGCGTTTCGGCCCGGTGATCGGGCAGCTCCGCGACACCTCCCGGGCGCTGAAGACCGCGACGCAGGAACTTCTGGCCGGCGCCAACGACCTGTCCGATCGCACCGCGAGGCAAGTGGCCACCATCGAAGAGACCGGCGCCACCATGGAGGCGCTTGCCGCCACCGTACTCAGCAATGCCGAGCGCGCGACTGCCGCCAGTTCGACGGCTGTCGAGGTTACCCAGGCGGCGGAGGCGGGCGGCGCGGTGATGCACAAGGCGAACGAGGCGATGGAGCGGATCACCGCTTCCTCGGACAAGATCGCCAGCGTCATCGGGGTGATCGACGACATCGCTTTCCAGACCAACCTTCTGGCCCTCAATGCCTCGGTCGAAGCCGCGCGGGCCGGTGAAGCCGGCAAGGGCTTCGCCGTAGTGGCGATCGAAGTGCGCCGCCTGGCGCAGTCGGCGGCCGAGGCCAGCAAGGAAATCAAGGTGCTGATCGAGCGCAGCGTCGGCGAGGTGCAAGGCGGCTCCACCCTGGTGGCGGAGGCGGCAAGCCGGCTTGCGGCGATGCTCGAGGCGGCGCGGGCCAACAACCAGCTGATGGAAACGATCGCGCAGGAGTGCCGCGGGCAGGCCTGCTCGATCAAAGAGATCAACGTGGCGGTGCGGCAGATGGACCAGATGACGCAACATAACGCGGCTCTGGTGGAGCAGACCACCGCGGCGATCGAGCAGACCGAGGCGCAGGCGAGCGATCTCGATCAGATCGTGGAACTGTTCAAGGTCGGCGAAGCTGAGCAAGCGGGCGCCGGCGCACGGATTGCAGCGTAACGGGCCGGGAGGGCGTTGGCGCCGCAATTTTACGGCGCCACGTCATTGGCTACACGGGCGGTTAAGGATCGCTCCCTTATCGTGCCCGAGGAGAGGCACGATCGGCAGAATGCCGACCAGCAGATACGGGGTTTCAGAATGGCTCTTTTTACCCGCCTCTTTGGCAGCGTTAAGCTGACTTTCACGATCGCGGCGATGGTCGTGATCAGCATCGCGGTGGCGATCGCCGCCGTTCTGGTGACGGTCTCGATGACGCTGACCGCCAATACAGGCAATATGGTTGCAGCCCAACTGGCGACCAGCGTGCGGATTGCGGCGGCTATCCTCGAGGTCAATCTGCCGAGCAGCGACGTGTTCTGGGGCGAAGACGGCCAGATCGAGCGCATCCAGGCGAGGAACATGCCGAAGTTCCGCAATCACGATCTCATCGACACTGTTGGGCGGGTGACCGGAGAGACGGCGACGCTGTTCGCCTGGGAGCCCGAAACCGAGGATTTCCTGCGCAAGAGCACGACCATCCTGCTTGAGACAGGCGAGCGCGCCATCGACACGCCGCTGGCCAAGGATGACCCCGCCTATCCTGTGGTGCGCGCCGGCGGCACCTATTCGGGCGAGGCCAACATCCTCGGCGTCGACTACTACACCACCTATCAGCCGATCCTTGGCGTCGCCGGCGACGTCGTCGGCCTTCTCCATGTCGGCATCCCCAGGGCCAAGATCGACGCGCTGGCCACCGACAGCCTCAATATGCTGACGATCGTGGGTGCGGCGGCCCTGCTGATTACCGGCGGGCTGGCGGTGCTGATCTCGCGGGCCATAACGCGACCGATCCCCAGGCTGTCCGCGGCCATGCAGCAGATCGCGGCGGGCAAGCTCGACACCGCCGTTCCCTATACCGGGTTCCGCAACGAGATCGGCGCCATGGCGCGCGACGTGGAAGTGTTCCGGCAGAACTCGGCCCGCATCGTCGAACTGGGCGAGGAGGAGGTTGCTGCTTCCCACCAGCGCCGGATCGAGCGGGCGGAAATGATGCAGGCGCTGCAACGCGCCTTCGGCGAAGTGGTGGATGCGGCGGCCGCCGGCGATTTCTCGCGCCGGGTGAGCGCGGAATTCGCCGATCATGAGCTCAACCGCTTGGCCGAGGGCGTCAACGCGCTGGTCGAAACGGTCGATCGCATCGTCTCGGAGGCCGGTTATGCCCTCTCGGCACTGGCCAATACCGATCTCACCCACCGCATGTCCGGCGACTACGACGGAGCGCTCGGGCAGTTGCGGGACGATACCAATGCGGTCGCCGAGCGGCTGACCGAGATCGTCGCCCAACTGCGCAGCACCTCGCGCTCGCTCAAGACCGCCACCGGGGAAATTCTCTCGGGCGCCAACGATCTTTCCGAGCGCACCACGCGGCAGGCCGCCACCATCGAGGAAACGTCGGCCGCCATGGTGCAGCTTGCCGACACCGTTCTGGCCAATGCCGAACGGGCCGAAGATGCGCGCGTGGTCGCCGAAGAGGTCACCAGCACTGCTGAGGAGGGTGGCGCGGTGATGTCGCAGGCCACCGAAGCGATGGAGCGGATCGCCACCTCGTCGAGCCAGATCTCCAACATTATCGGGCTGATCGACGACATCGCCTTCCAGACCAACCTTCTCGCCCTCAATGCGTCGGTGGAAGCTGCCCGGGCCGGAGAGGCAGGCAAGGGCTTCGCTGTGGTGGCGGTCGAGGTGCGCCGGTTGGCGCAGTCCGCCGCCCAGGCCTCTTCCGAGGTCAAGGTGCTGATCGAAAAGAGCGCCGCCGAAGTGGGAAAAGGTTCCAAGCTGGTCGCCGACGCGGCGGCAAAGCTGGGTGCCATGCTGAACTCGGCCCGCAACAGCAACACCCTGATGTCGGGCATCGCGAAGGAAAGCCGGGCGCAGGCGGCCTCGATCGAGGAGGTCAACGCGGCGGTCCGTCAGCTCGACGAGATGACCCAGCACAATGCGGCGCTGGTCGAGGAGATCAATGCTGCGATCGAGCAGACCGAGATGCAGGCGAGCGAGGTCGACGGCATCGTCGCCGAATTCACGCTGACCGATGAAGGCGATCCGAAGCCGGTGCGCGCAGCGGCGTGATCGTGCGCATGGCCAGGGCATGCCTGTTCGCAGGCGCCGTACGGAGCCGATCGCGTGGAGCGATAGGCCTAACCGGCGCTTGAAGCCTTGCCGCCTGTTCTCGGCCAAGCCTTGGGCCGGCCGCCGCTCCGCGACCGACCATCTATTGGGCCCCGGCGGACCAGAAGGCGCCGGGGTACGGGGGAGTCGCTGGCGGCGACCGCCCCCGCACAACGGCCAGCGGAAAAGGGCGTCCGCGCTCTGCAGGCCGGGGTCAGGACCGCCGCGCAATCCTGTCTCAGCCGCGGCAACGCCGCCGTCGACAAGGACTGGGCGGAGTTCCGACGCCTTGCCGATCGAGGCCGAAATCGAGAGCTTCCTTGGCTCCTTGCAGCCGCCGGTCGCCGAGCCCGCGGGCCGGGCCGGGCCATCCCGGAGGAGGCGCTGGACCTGCTGCTGGCCGAGGCGGTTGCGCTCAAGGCCCGAGGGTGGTTGAAAGGCGGCAACGGAGGGACGGCAATGGCCCGCATCGGCCTCGTCGCGCACGACGAAAAGAAAGATGAGTTGGTCGCCTGGGCCCTGGCCAATCGCGACAAGTTGGGCCTGCACGAGCTCTGGGGCACCGGCACCACCGGCGGCCGTGTCGTGGAGGGCACGGGGCTCGCGGTCACACGCCTCAAGAGCGGTCCGCTCGGTGGGGACGCGCAACTTGGCGCGATGATCGCCGAGGGGCGGCTCGACGCGCTGGTCTTCTTCGTTGATCCGCTGGCGGCGCAACCCCACGACGTCGACATCAAAGCGCTGATCCGGCTGGCGACGCTCTACGATATCCTCTTCGCGCCGAACCAGCAGACTGCCGATGCGGTGCTGGTGGCGATTTGACCGTCTGGTCAAGGTTGACCCTCAGCCGCGCTTGTGAACAGATGCCGCAAATCGGGCGAATGCCCAAAACTATCGCAAAAACATCGGGACGGGGTTGGTGTCCTTCGACGCAGTCATCGACGTGCAAAACGTCTCAAAACACTTTGGCGGCCTCCTGGCCGTCAACAATTGCTCGCTTAAGGTCGAGCGCGGCTCGATCACCGGGCTGATCGGCCCGAACGGAGCCGGAAAGTCCACGCTCTTCAATCTGGTTGCCGGGAATATCGCGCCCGATAGCGGCAGGATCTTCTTCGACGGCGCCGATGTGACCGGCTTGCGCCCGCATCAGCTGTTCCATCGCGGCATGCTGCGCACGTTCCAGATCGCGCATGAGTTCTCCAACATGACCGCGCTCGAGAACCTGATGATGGTGCCCCCGGAGCAGCCCGGCGAGAGCCTCCTCACCACCTGGATGATGCCGGCCAAAGTCAAATCGACCGACCGCGCGGTGCGCCAGAAGGCCTTGGACGTCATCGACTTCCTGAAGCTCGGGCACGTCAAGAACGAGCTCGCCGGAAATCTCTCGGGCGGCCAGAAAAAGCTCCTGGAGTTGGGCCGCACCATGATGGTGGACGCCCACGTGGTGCTGCTCGACGAGGTGGCGGCGGGGGTCAACCGCACCCTGTTGCAGGACCTCGCCGCCAATATCGAGCGGATGAACCGGGAACTCGGCTATACCTTCTTCGTCATCGAGCACGACATGGACTTGATCGGCCGGCTGTGCGACCCGGTGATCGTCATGGCGCAGGGGGAGGTGATCGCCGAAGGGTCGATGGCCGAGATTCGCGCCAATCCGGAAATCATCGAGGCCTATTTCGGCTCGCCGGTGGAGGCCGCCGAGTGAGTCTCATCGAGATCGAGGATGTCGTCGGGGGATATGGCGGCGCCCCCATCCTCAACGGCGTCAACATCGCCATCGAACAATCCGATATCGGGGTCATCGTCGGGCCCAACGGAGCCGGCAAGTCGACCACTCTGAAGGCAATCTTCGGACTTATCAAAGTGAGCTCCGGCTCGATCAGGTTTGCCGGCGAGGAGATCACCAATTCGCTGCCCGACAAGCTGGTGCCGAAGGGGCTTTCCTTCGTGCCGCAGGAAAAGAACGTCTTCACCTCGATGAGCGTCGAAGAGAACCTCGAGATGGGCGCCTTCACCCGGAAGGACGATTTCTCGACGACATTGGATTGGGTCTACGACATGTTTCCGCCACTCCTGGAAAAACGGCACCAGAAGGCTGGCGAACTGTCGGGCGGGCAGCGTCAGATGGTGGCGATGGGCCGGGCGCTGATGAGCCAGCCGCGGCTCCTAATGCTCGACGAGCCTTCCGCCGGCCTCAGCCCGCGTTACGTGCTCGAGATCTTCGAGCAGATCGTCAAGGTGAACAAGGCCGGCGTCGGCATCCTCATGGTCGAGCAGAATGCCCGCCAGGCGCTGGCGCTGGCCTCGAAGGGTTTCGTGCTCGCCAACGGGCAGAACCGCTTCACCGGCACCGGGGCCGAGCTGATCGCCGACCCGGACGTCGCCAGGAGCTTTCTCGGGGGCGAGGCAAAGCGATGAACGAATTCATCTTCTTTTTCAACAACGTCCTCATTTCCGGGGTCGTGCTGGGGTCGATCTACGCGGTCGGCGCCATCGGGGTGACGCTGATCTTCGGCATCCTGCGCTTTGCGCATTTCGCCCATGGCGACATGATGACGATGGGAGGTTTCATCGCCTTCCTGCTCGCTGCAGCCTGCGCCGCCCTGGGGATTGTCGCGCCGGTGCCGACGGGGTTCCTGGTGTTGCCGATCGCCATGGTGATTGCCGCGATCATCGCGCTGGGTATCGACAAGGGCTTCTATGCGCCGCTGCGCAAGCGCGGGGCCAAGCCGGTGACGCTCCTGATCGCCTCGATCGGGGTGACGCTGATCATTCAGGGGCTGATCCGCCTGTTCTTCGGCTCGGGCAGCTATTCTTTCTTCGCGACCGAGATCAAGCAGCTAATCCGCATCCCGGTGCCGCTGCCCGATGTCACCCGCACCATCAATTTCACCCAGCCGCAACTGCTGATGGTGGTCTGCACGGTGATCGTGGTGCTGGCGCTACATTTCTTTCTTACCCGCACGCGGCTTGGCAAAGCCATGCGCGCCATGGCCGATAACGCCGATCTCGCGCAGGTTTCGGGCATCAACACCAAGCTCGTGGTGCGCGTCACCTGGATCATCGCCGGAGCGCTCGCCTGCATGGCGGGAACCATGCTGGCACTGGACGTATCGCTGAAACCCGATCTTGCCTTCAACATCGTCCTGCCGATCTTCGCGGCCGCGATCGTGGGCGGGCTCGGCCAAGCCTACGGCGCCATCGCCGGTGGTTTCCTGATCGGCTTTGCCGAGACGCTCGCGATCTTCAACTGGGCGATATTGCTGCGTCCGTTCAAGGACTTCGTGCCCTTCGCGCTGCCGACGGACCTTGCCGTCGTGCCGACCGAGTACAAGCTCACCGTCGCCTTCGTGATCCTCGTTATCGTGCTGCTATGGCGGCCGACCGGCATCTTCAAGGGGGCCTCGACGTGACGCAGCGCGCCCTCATCCTGTTCGTCGGGCTGTTCATCCTCTTCCTGGCTGTCGGCTGGACAATGGGTGCGGCGAACACTTCGCTGCTGCTGGTGCAGAGCTTTGCCTATGCGCTGATTGCGCTGGGGCTAAACATCCAGTGGGGTTATGGTGGGCTTTTCAACTTCGGGATCATGGGGTTCCTGATGGTGGGCGGCTTTGCCGTCACCTTCATTTCCTACCCTGTCAACGGCAGTTTCTGGAGTTCGGAAGGCCCGTTGATGCTGGCGCGTGCCGTGCTCGCCTTCGCGGCCGGGGCGCTGTTGGTCGTCGGCGCGCGCAATGCGCATCGCGTCGGCATCAAGGGCGGCTGGAAGACGGTGTTGCTCATCATTGCCTGGTCGGCGGCCTATATGGTCTACCGCAGTCAGATCGACCCGGCGGTCAAATACATCGAAGCCAATGCGGGCTGGGTGGGCGGGCTCGGCCTGCATCCGGTGCTCGGCTGGGCCTTCGGCGGGCTGCTGGCGGCGGGCATCGCCTATATCGTGGGGCGCATTTGTCTCGGGCTCCGTACCGATTACCTCGCCATCGCCACGATCGGCATTTCCGAGATCATCCGCGCCCTGCTCAAGAACATGGACTGGCTGACCCGCGGAACGCTGACCGTTTCGCCGATCCCATGGCCCACGCCGGTGCCGCAGGACCTGCAGGCGCAGGGGATCAGCATCGCCAATTCCTTCATCGTCGCCCGGCTGGGGTACCTGGCCATCGTCATCGTCATCCTCGCCCTCATCTTCTTCCTGGTACAGCGTGCCTATGGCGGGCCTTGGGGCCGGATGATGCGGGCGATCCGCGACAATCACATCGCCGCCGCTTCGATGGGCAAGAACGTCACGGCGCGGCAGCTCGAGATCTTCATTCTCGGCTCGGTGATGATGGGGATCGGCGGCGCGATCCTGGTCTCCTTCAGCCAGATCTACGACCCGGGCGCCTATCAGCCCATCAACCACACTTTCCTCATCTGGGTGATGGTGATCGTGGGCGGCGCCGGCAACAATTGGGGCGCCATCTTCGGCGCGCTGCTCATCTATATCACGTGGATGATTTCCGACCCGGTGGCGCAGTTCGTCTTCAACAGCATCAGCGTCCGGACCAGCGAATGGGGCTGGGGCGCGATCCCGGAAATCCAGTCGCGCGCCTCGCAGATGCGCGTCCTTGTCCTCGGGCTGGTGATCACCGTCGCCCTGCGCTTCGCTCCCAGGGGGCTGATCCCCGAGGTGGTGAAGCGGGAAGCTTAGGTTCGCCACTTTCTCGCGGCCAGGAAAAGAAAAGGCCCGGGATTGCTCCCGGGCCTTTCGAGATTTCGATGCAGACGCCGATTACTGGATCGGGCCCTTCTCGACGAAAGCGCCGTTTTCGACGGCCAGTTCGACGATGACGCCGTCAACATCGCCGGCGGCGTCGAAATCGGCGGGGCCACCAGCGCCCTCATAGTCGATGTCGGTGCCGGCTACGAGCAGCTCGAGCGCCTTGGCCCATTCGCCCGGCAGGATCTTCTCGCCGGGAGCCGAAGCGACTTCGCGCAATGCGGCCGAGAGGCCTTCGCGGGCGGCCGAGCCGTTCTTCTGCACGGCGAGGGCCAGCAGGAAGGCGGCGTCGTAAGCCTGCGGCGCGTAGGTCGCCGCCGGATCCTGGCCGGCGTCGGTCGCCAGCTTCTTGTAGATCTCCGCCGATTCGCCGGTGTAGGCGCCCGCGCGGGTGGCGATGATCTTGCCGTTCACGGCTTCCGCAGGGATGCCGCTGAGCAGATCGTTGCCAACCATGCCGTCGCCGCCGATATAGGCGGTTGCATCGAACTCGCCGCCCTCGACGGCCTGCTGAAGGATGGTCTTGCCCGAGCCCGAGGCGTAGGCAAGGATCACGAGGTTCTGCGAACCGCCGCCAGCGAGCTGGCCGAGCTCGGCACGATAGTCCGCCTTGCCGTCTTCGTGAGCGACATTGACGGTTACATTGCCGCCGCCGGCGGTGAAGGTCGCCGCGAAGATGTCGGCGAGACCCTTGCCGTAGTCGTTGTTCACATAGGTCATCGCCACATCCTTGATGCCCTTGGAGAGCAGCAGCTCAGCCATCTTCACGCCCTGGAATGCGTCCGAGGGTGTCGTGCGGAAGACGAGATCGCTGTCTTTGAGGGTCGTCAGGGCCGGGGCGCTGGCCGAGGGAGAGATCTGGACCACGCCGCCCGGGATGCCGGCAGCGGTTGCCGCGCCGATGGTGGCGCCGGTACAGAAGGCGCCGACAATAGCGGTAACCTGATCGGTGTTCACGAGCTTGTCCGCTGCCGGGCCGGCAACCGAGGGATCGCAGGCGCTGTCGCCGGTGATCGAGATGATCTTGCCGCCGCCGAGGATGCCGCCCTGGGCATTGACGTGGTCGAAGGCCAATTGTGCGCCGGCGACGATCGGGGGCGCCAAGCTTTCAATGGGGCCGGTAAGATCGCCCAAAATGCCAAGTTTCACGTCTTCGGCCAGGGCCGGAACGGCGGCGCCGAGCACCGAGGCCGCTACGGCCAAGCCCAGAATTTTCTTCAGATTGTTCATGATTTCCCTCTGCAATGGTTGCTCCGCCCCAGCACCGTTTGACCGGACATCTTTTGGCAGCGCAACAACGAACGGGGACACAATCAGTGCCCCACTAAGCGGGATATTGCATATTTTTCAAGCATGAGTCATCCGGTTTTGATCGGCTGGTCAAAAGTTCGGCTTTGTTGCTTAACGGGGCCGGCGCTCTATAAGGTCCAGTGTCTGCTGCCCCGGAACCCGCTTCGATGTTGTTCCTCTTCCGATTCCTGCTCGTGCTCTTGTTGTGCCTCGGCGCGCAAGCGGCGGCGGCACAGGAGTCCTCGATCGAGGTGCTGGAGGCGCCTCGGGGGCCATCGAGCGGCGAGACGATGCCTGAGCAGGAAGGCTCGCCGGCGCCGCCACCCCCCTGCGGTACGCAGCAAATGACCATAGCGCGCATGCAATGGCCCACGGCGGCGCTGCTGGCGGAGATCCACTCCCGCATCCTCGCCCAGATCTTTGGTTGCGACGTGCGCATTCAGGAAGGCGACCTCGCCGCCACGGGTTCGTCGATGGGCGCGACCGGCCAGCCAGCAATCGCACCCGAAATGTGGATCTCGCGCATCGCCGAAATCTGGAACGCCGCGATCAACTCACAAAAGGTGCGGCAGGCGGGGACCAGCTATCTCGAGCCGGTGTTCGAGGGTTGGTTCGTCCCCGATTTCGCCGTCGCCGCCTGGCCCGGGATCGCCACCATCGAGGGGTTGAAGCAGCGTGCGGCCGAACTGGTGCCGGGCCACGAACCGCGCTTCGTCTCTTGTCCGGCCGACTGGGGCTGTTCGGTGATCAACCGCAACCTCCTGCGCGCCAACGGCCTGGATACGCTGTTCGAGATCATCGAGCCGGCAAACCGGTTCGAGCTCGATACGCTGATCGCGGAGGCGGTGAGCCGCAAGGAGCCCATTCTGTTCTACTACTGGCAGCCCAACGCCATCCTCGCCCAATTCGCCTTCAAATCTGTCGATTTGGGCGCCTACAACAAGGATGCGTTCCAGTGCATGGGCCGGAAGTCCTGCGCCGCGCCGGCGCCGACCGGCTTCGCGCCCGATCCGGTGGTCATTGCGCTCGGCGAGTGGGTCTATCTCGACGCACCGCAGGTGGCCGCCTATTTCCAGCGCGCCAAGATGCCCTTCGCCGAAATGAACGCCATGTTGCAGCAGCTGTCGCAGACTGGCGAAACGGTCGAGAGCGTGGTTGACAGTTTTATCGCTTCCCGAGGCTCTGTGTGGCGGCCCTGGGCCGGGCTGCCCATCGAACAGCCGCAGGACACCCAGAGTCCGCAGTAGTCGGCGCCGGCGTTATTTCGCCATACTTACAATGATATCGCCCCTCGAAGAAAACTATGTATGCATATTTGTGTCGGGACGGTGTTCTGCGCTCAATGCAAGTTAATTGAATCTAAGCATTATGACCTGATGTATTCTTATTGTTATCACAAGTATATCGATATTTGTTACTTTCATACTGCCTCAAGCGTTTGACTCGACTGTGACGTGTCCCTATGGTGCGCGACGATGCTGAACGGATACAGGAGACAGAAGCGATGAAGGATCACTGGAAAGGCGCGCTGGCCGCGACCCTTCTCATGGGTGCCACGGCAGGCCTGCCTGTTCAGGCGCAGGAAAGTGCCTGCGGAACCGACCGCACTATCGACATCGCCGAGATGACTTGGCCCTCCGCGGCTGCCTTGGCCCATATCCATGCCATCGTGCTGGAGCAGGGATTTGGCTGCAACGTCGAGATCGTGACCGGTGACACCGTTCCGACCTCGGCGTCGATGATCAATCGCGGCAAACCCGCGATTGCGCCAGAGATGTGGACCGGCACCATTCAGGACGCCTGGGAGGAAGGGCTGGAGAACGGCTCGGTCGAGGAAGTGGGTCTCGCTTTTCCCGACGGCGCTATCGAGGGCTGGTGGGTTCCGCGCTACACCGCCGACGCCAATCCTGGCCTGAAGCGGGTCGAGGACCTGCCTGAATACGCCGAACTGTTCGCCGACCCGGAAGATTCCAGCCAAGGCCGGTTCTATTCCTGCCCGCCGGGCTGGGGTTGCGAGATCAACAACGCGGCACTGTTCGAGGCCTACGAGCTCGAGGATAGCTTCAACCTCTTCTCCCCAGGTTCGGGCGGCAACCTTGACGCCTCCATCGTCCGTGCCTTTACCCGCGAGGAGCCCATTGTTTTCTACTATTGGGGACCGACGGCGATCATGGGAAAGTACGACATGGTGCAGCTCGAAATGCCGCCGCACGATCCCGAGATCTGGCACTGCAATACCGACCCTGACTGCCAGCCCAAGGGCAAGAGCGCGTTCCCCACGCCGCCGGTGATCATCGCCGCCGCGTCCTGGGTCGGCGACGAGGCGCCTATCGTCGTGGAATATCTCGGCAAGGTCACCTTGACCTCGCAGGACGTCAGCTCGCTCCTCAGCTGGGGTGACGAGAACCAAGCCGATGCGGCCACCACGGCGGAGAATTTCCTCAGGACGCAGGAGGACGTTTGGACGCAATGGGTGCCCGAAGACGTTGCCGAGCGGGTACGGGCCAGCCTCGGCTGACGCCGACGCCGACGCGACTTGAATCGAACGATGCGGCCGGGCGCTCGCCCGGCCGCCTTGGCCATTGAGCGCCGCCTCCGGCGCAACTGAGTCAGGAGGCCGATCTGTTTCCCGAAATCATTGATACAAAGCCGCTGCGCCGGGCTGTCGACAACGGCCTCACCTGGGTGGTGCGCAATTGGGGCGACGAGTTCGAAGCCGCCGCCTATCCGCTTCTGATGCTGCTCAAGGCCATCGAAGACCTTCTGGTCGCGACGCCCTGGTGGTTGATCATCGTGATACTGACAGGTATCGCGTGGCTCGCCACGCGCCGCTGGCAATTGCCGGCGGTGGTGCTGGTGTCGCTGCTGTTCCTTGGGGTCATGGATCTCTGGAAGGACGCGATGACCACCACGGCCCTGATGATCGCGGCGACGCTGACGGCGATCCTGGTCTCCATTCCGGTAGGCGTCTGGATGTCGCGGTCGCTCAGGGTCCGGCAGGTGATCACGCCCGTGCTCGACCTCATGCAGACGCTGCCCAGCTTCGTCTATCTTATCCCCACGGTGATGATCTTCGGACCCGGCAAGATTCCGGCGTTGATCGCCACCATCGTCTATGCGGCCCCGCCGCTGGTGCGGTTGACCGATCTCGGGCTGCGCACGGTCGATCCGGCGGTGATGGAGGCCAGCCGGGCTTTCGGCACCAATCCGCGCCAGCGCCTGCTGGGCGTGCAGATTCCGCTGGCGTTGCCGACGATCCTGGCCGGCATCAACCAGACCACGATGATGGCGCTGGCCATGGTCGTCATCGCCTCGATGATCGGGGCCGGGGGGCTCGGCTACCAGGTGCTGCAGGGCATCGGCCGGCTGGAGGTCAGTCGGGGGCTGTTCGCCGGTCTGGGCATCGTCGTTCTCGCCATCATCTTCGACCGCGTCATCCAGGCATTCGGCAAGCAGCTGCAGGCCCGGATCGGCATGCAGGAGGCCCGCTAGATGAACGATATGAGTGCGACCACGGACCTCGCCATCGCCATGCGCGGAGTTACCAAGATCTTTGGCAAGGACCCGCAGACGGCGCTTGCGCTGCTGCGCGCCGGCAAGTCCAAGAGCGAGGTACAGGCCGAGACCAACCATGTGGTGGGGCTCGACGATGTCTCTCTCGACATCGCCCGGGGGCAGATCTTCGTGGTGATGGGGCTCTCGGGCTCTGGTAAGTCGACGCTTGTCCGCCATGTCAACCGGCTGATCGAGCCGACGGCCGGCGAAATCATTGTCAACGGTACCGATGTGCTCGGAATGAGCCTCGATCAGCTGCGCACCTACCGGCGCACCCAGGTGGCCATGGTGTTCCAGAAGTTCGGGCTGCTGCCGCACCGCTCGGTCATCGACAACGTCGCCTACGGGCTCGAGGTGCGCGGCGTCGCAAAGAAGGAACGGCTGCACGAGGCGGGCAAGTGGATCGAGATCGTCGGGCTCTCGGGCTACGAAAATTCTCAGCCGCGCCAGCTTTCGGGCGGCCAGCAGCAGCGTGTCGGCCTGGCGCGGGCGCTGGCGATGGACACAGACATCGTGCTGATGGACGAGGCGTTTTCGGCGCTTGATCCGTTGATCCGCTCGGGTATGCAGGATCAGCTGATTCAGTTGCAGAAGTCGCTCAACAAGACGATCCTGTTCATCACCCACGATTTCGACGAGGCGCTCAAGATCGGGGACCGCGTCGCTGTGCTCAAGGACGGGGCGGTGCAACAGGAGGGCAGGCCGGAGGACATCGTGCTGCGGCCGGCCACCGAGCATATCGAGGAGTTCGTGCGCGACGTGAACAAGGCGCGCGCCATCCGTGTGCGTTCGATCATGGAGTGCGGCGCGACCGAGCCCTGCGACCTGTCGGTGCCCACGGATGCGCGTTGCGAGGATGTGCTTCCGCTCTTTGCCGAGCATGAGTGGGTGGGCGTGGTGGACGAGCACGGCACGCAGATCGGACGGATCACCGCCAAGCAGGTGATCCGGGCGCTGGCCCGCCACACGCCCGCAGCCGCCGCCTGACGGCGGCACCTTCTTTCGTCGAGGTTGCGTCTCCAGCAGCCCCATGGATATAAAGGCCCCCGGGACGCGACGCCGGCCTATCCACTGGGGAGACGATTTTGGAAGTGAAGCGGATCAACGATCGGATGAGCGTTTCACCGCAGATCGGGCCCGGGGATGTTGCGGCGATCAAGGCCGCCGGCTTTGCTGCCATCATCAACAACCGCCCGGACGGCGAAGCGCCGGACCAGCCGGCCGGCGAGGCGATCCGGGAGGCCGCCGAAGCGGCCGGGCTCGCCTACCATGACATTCCGCTCGGCCGCGAAGGGGTTTCTCCCGATATGGTCGAGAAAACCAAAGCGGTGCTCGAGGGGAGCGCCGGTCCCGTATTCGCCTATTGCCGGTCGGGCACCCGCTCGACCACGCTCTGGGCGCTGTCCCAGGCGGGCAGGATGCCGGCGTCCGAAATCATCTCGGCAGCGGCCAATGCGGGTTACGACGTGTCCCATCTCGCGGGACATCTGGGGCAGAAATAGCCACGCACCGACTTCGCCTGCCCAGGCCGGGGCCTTTTGGCCCCTACGTTCCCCTCCTCGCTCGGGTTACAACGATGCCGATCAAGAAAATCCTCGTCGCCAACCGCAGTGAGATCGCCATTCGGGTGTTTCGCGCCGCCAACGAACTGGGGATGAAGACCGTCGCCTGCTATGCCGAAGAGGACAAGCTGGCGCTGCACCGGTTCAAGGCCGACGAGGCCTATCTGATCGGCAAGGGCAAGGGGCCGGTCGAAGCCTATCTGCAAATCGACGAGTATATCCGCATCGCCCGCATCTCGGGCGCCGACGCCATCCATCCCGGCTATGGCCTCCTCTCCGAAAGTCCCGAATTTGCCGATGCCTGCGAAGACGCGGGCATTACTTTCATCGGCCCCCGGGCGCAGACCATGCGCGACCTCGGCAACAAAGTCGCCGCCCGCAACATGGCCATCGCCTCGGGCGTGCCGGTGGTGCCGGCGACCGAAGCCCTCCCGGATGATCTGGACGAAGTCGCCAGGATGGCCGCCGAGATCGGCTATCCGCTGATGCTCAAGGCGAGTTGGGGCGGGGGTGGCCGCGGCATGCGCCGCATCATCAACGAGAGCGACCTCAAGCACGAGGTCTCCGAGGGCAAGCGCGAGGCCAAGGCCGCTTTCGGCAAGGACGAGATGTATCTCGAAAAGCTGATCGAGCGGGCCCGCCATGTCGAGGTGCAGTTGATCGGCGACGATCACGGCAATCTCGTGCACCTCTACGAGCGGGATTGCTCGGTGCAGCGGCGCAACCAGAAAGTCGTGGAGCGCGCGCCCGCCCCCTATCTCTCGGAGCAGGTGCGCAAGCAACTCACCGACGCCGCTCTCAAGCTCGGCCGCGCGGCCAATTATCGCGGCGCCGGCACGGTTGAATTCCTGATGGATGCCGACACCGACAAGTTCTACTTCATTGAAGTGAACCCCCGCATCCAGGTGGAGCATACAGTCACCGAGCAGGTGACCGGCATCGACATCGTCAAGGCGCAGATCCGGCTGCTCGAGGGCGAGGTCATCGGTACGCCCGCGTCCGGTGTGCCGCCGCAGGAAGAGATCAGGCTCAACGGCAATGCCATCCAGTGCCGCATCACCACCGAGGATCCGGAAGAGAACTTCATTCCCGACTATGGCCGCATCACCGCCTATCGCGAAGCGACCGGGTTCGGGGTGCGGCTCGACGGCGGCACTGCCTATGCGGGCGCCATCATCACCCGCTTCTACGATCCCCTGCTCGAAAAGATCACCTGCTGGGCGCCGACGCCGGAGGAGGCGATCGCCCGCATGCACCGGGCGTTGCGCGAGTTCCGCATTCGCGGGGTTTCCACGAACCTGGCGTTCCTCGAAAACATCATCACCCACCCCGATTTCGTCACCAACCGCTACACCACGCGGTTCATCGACACGACACCGGAACTCTTCGACATCCGCCGGCGCAAGGACCGGGCGACCAAGCTTCTGACCTACATCGCCGATGTCACCGTCAATGGCCATCCCGAAGCGCGCGATCGTCCGCGACCGCCCGCCGCCGCGGCGGCGCCGATGGTGCCGGAATACGAACCGCTGGTGATCGTCGAGGGTTCGCGCCAGGTGCTCGAGCGCGACGGACCCAGAGGCCTCGCGCGCTGGATGAAGAACCAGAAGCAGGTGCTGTTCACCGACACGACGATGCGCGACGCGCACCAGTCGCTGCTGGCGACCCGCATGCGCAGCTACGACATTACCCGCATCGCGCAGTCCTATTCACGCGGGCTGCCCAACCTGTTCTCGCTCGAGTGCTGGGGCGGCGCCACCTTCGATGTCGCCATGCGCTTCCTCAACGAGGACCCGTGGGAACGGCTAGCGGCGGTGCGCGAAGGCGCGCCCAACATCCTCACCCAGATGCTGCTGCGCGGCAGCAACGGGGTCGGCTACACCAACTATCCCGACAATGTGGTGCGCTTCTTCGTGCAGCAGGCGGCCAAAGGCGGGGTCGACGTATTCCGCATCTTCGATTGCCTCAACTGGGTCGAGAACATGCGCGTCTCCATCGATGCGGTGATCGAGGCTGGCAAGGTCGCCGAAGGCGCCATCTGCTATACCGGCGATCTCCTCGACCCCAACCGGGCCAAATACGATCTCAAATACTACATCGGGCTGGCAAAAGAACTCGAAGCGGCCGGCGCCCATGTGCTGGGCATCAAGGACATGGCGGGGCTGCTGAAGCCCGCCGCGGCGAGAAAGCTCATCGAGACGCTGAAGCAGGAGGTGGGGCTGCCGATCCACCTCCACACCCACGATACTTCGGGCGCCGCGGCCGCGACCATCCTCGCGGCGGTGGATGCCGGCGTCGATGCGGTGGACGCGGCGATGGACGCGCTTTCGGGCACCACCAGCCAGCCGACGCTGGGTTCGCTCGTCGCCGCGCTCAGGGACGGACCACGAGACCCCCACCTCGACGGCAAGTCGATCCGGGAGATCTCGTTCTACTGGGAGGCGGTGCGCACCCAGTATCGCGCCTTCGAGAGCGATCTGCGCTCCGGCGCCTCGGAGGTCTATCTCCACGAGATGCCCGGCGGCCAGTTCACCAATCTGAAGGAACAGGCCCGCTCAATGGGGCTGGAGACGCGCTGGCACGAGGTCGCCCAGACCTACGCCGACGTCAACCGGATGTTCGGCGACATCGTCAAGGTCACGCCCTCGTCCAAGGTGGTGGGCGACATGGCGCTGGCCATGGTGTCGTCTGGGCTCACACGCGCGGACGTCGAAGATCCGAAGCGCGAGATCGCCTTCCCCGATTCGGTCGTCGGCTTTTTCGCCGGCGATCTCGGGCAGCCACCGGGCGGCTTCCCCGAGGCGCTGCAGAAGAAGGTGCTCAAGGGGAAAAAGCCGATCACCGAACGGCCGGGCTCCTACCTCGAGGACGTCGATCTCGAGGCCGAGCGGGCGAAAATCGCCAAGGAAACCGGCGAGGAGATCGACGACAGGCGGCTCGCCTCCTATCTCATGTATCCCAAGGTGTTTTCCGATTTCGCCAGGACCCAGGACAAATACGGCCCCACCGAGGTGCTGCCGACCCCGGTCTATTTCTACGGGCTCGAGCAGGGCGAGGAACTCTTGATCGACATCGAGAAGGGCAAGACGCTGGTACTGCAATATCTCGGCCGCGCCGAGACCAACGAGAAGGGCCAGGTCCGCGTCTTTTTCGATCTCAACGGCCAGCCGCGCACCATCACCGTGCCCGACCGGCTGAAGGCCGGGGAGATCGTGGCCCGGCCCAAGGCGGCGCTGGACGATCCCAGGCAGGTCGGCGCGCCGATGCCGGGCGTCATCTCGACGCTGGCGGTCAAAGCCGGCCAGCACGTCGTCGCCGGCGACGTGCTCTGCTCGATCGAAGCCATGAAGATGGAAACGGCCATCCACGCCGAAGCCGGCGGCGTCGTCGCCGAAGTGCTGGTCAAACCGGGCGACCAGA
>JAUXUM010000237.1 GCA_030680995.1 Devosia sp. | reverse complement strand
CGACGGATGAGGGGTAGCCGCGCGCCGCAAGTGTGCCGCGGCTTAAGCCTGCACGCCTTCGGAGTAGGTCTGCAGGCCGAGGAGGAACCCGTCATCCGGGGTCACGCCCGCTTCCACCATGGTGTTGCCGTCCTTGTCCTTGATCGGGCCGGTGAAGATGTGGAAGGTGCCGTCGATCTGGCCCTGCCTGACCGCGTCGGCGGCCGCCGCGACGTCGGCCGGAACCCTGTCGTTGTAGGGGGTGATGACCACGGCGCCGTCCTTGAGCCCTTCCCACGGCTGGGCCGAGACCCAGGTGCCGTCGAGCACCTTCTGGGCGGCGCTGATATAGTGCGGGCCCCAATTGTCGACGATGGAAGTGAGGCAGTAATTGGGGCCGAACGAGGCCATGTCGGAGGCCTGCCCGAAGCTGATGACGCCGCGCTCCTCGCAGACCTGGATCGGGGCCGGGCTGTCGGTGTGCTGGGTGATGACGTCGCAGCCCTGATCGATCAGCGCACGGGCGGCATCGGCTTCCTTGGCCGGATCGAACCAGGTATTGAGCCAGATCACCCTGAGCGTGAAGCCGGGGTTCACCTTGCGCGCCGCGATGCAGAAGGCGTCGATGCCCATGACCACTTCGGGGATCGGGAAGGAGGCGAGATAGCCGCCGACGCCGGCGGTCGACATGTGGCCGGCAATGGTGCCGATGACGGCACGGCCTTCATAGAAGCGTGCATTGTACGTCCCCAGATTGGGGCCGGTCTTGAAGCCGGTGCAATGCTCGAAGATCACGTCGGGGAACTCGGCCGAGACCTTCACCGCCGCTTCCATGTGTCCAAAGGTCGTGGCGAAGATGAGCTTGTGGCCCTGCTGTGCCAGTTCGCGCAGCACGCGTTCGACATTGGGTCCGCTCTCGCCGACATTTTCGACCTTGGTCACCTCGACCCTGTCGCCGAGCGCTTCGATGAGGTCGTTGGCGCCCTGGTCGTGGGCATAGGTCCAGCCATAGTCGCCCGGCACGGCGAGATAGGCGAAGCCGACCTTCAGCTTCTCTTGCCCGAAGGCGAGGCCGCCGAGGGCGGGCATGGCGGCAAGCGCGATACCGCCTTTTAAAATAGTACGACGGGGCAGAATGGTCATGATCGTCTCTCCTGATGACATTTGTTATGCCGTTGGTAGGAAGGGCTTGCCAAGGCAAGCCGGGGCACTCGTGCCGCCGCTTCGCCGCATCGAAATGGCAACAAGAACGAGAATGGTGGCAAGATAGGGTAGCGCCGCCCAGGCTTCGGGCGGGACGACCGAGAACCAGCCGCCGGCCGCCTTGGCGTGAAGCTCGAGCGTCATCACCGCGCCGAACAGATAGGCGCCCGCCAGCAGCCGATACGGTCGCCAGGCGGAAAACACCACCAGGGCCAGGGCAATCCAGCCGCGGCCGGCAGTGAGCCCCTCGGCCCACATCGGGGTCAGGACCAGGGAGAAGCACGAACCGGCGACCCCGGCCATGGCGCCGCCGAAGGCGACGGCGGCGTAGCGCACGCCGATCACCGAATAGCCGATGGAATGGGCCGAGTGATCGTTCTCGCCGACGGCGCGCAGAATGAGCCCTGCCCGCGTGGATTTCAGGAACCAGGCCGTGAGCACGACCATGATCAGCGAAAGATAGACCAGCGGCGAATAGCCGAAGACCACCCGCCAGATGGCGTGCCTGGCAAGCTCGGCCGGAAACACTTCGACGAAGGGCGTGATGGTACGGCCGAGAAAGGCCTTGCCGGCGAGCGCCGAGAAACCGGCGCCGAAAATGGTCAGCGCCAGCCCGGTCGCCACCTGGTTGGCGGAGAGGCTGAGGGTCAGGAATCCGAAGATCATCGAGGTCATGGACGCGGCGGCCGCCGCCGCGAGCACGCCGAGCCAGGGATTGCCGGTGGTCGATGCCACCGCGAAGCCGGTGACGGCACCGATCAGCATCATGCCCTCGACGCCGAGGTTGAGGACGCCGGATTTCTCCGCCACCAGTTCGCCCAGCGCCGCAAGGAGGATCGGAGTGGCGGCGCCGACGATGGTGATGATGACCGCGACCAGGAATTCCGGGCTCATGCGGTTTCTCCCGCGGTGGCCGGACGGACGGCCTTCAGCCGGTAGCGGACGAGGATGTCCCCGGCGAGGAGGAGGAACAGCATCATCGCCTGGAAGATGCCGGTCGCGGCGCTCGGCAGCCCGATGGTGGTTTGCGCGACCTCGCCGCCGACATAGGTGATGGCGAGCACGATACCGGCAACGATCACCCCCAGCGGGTTCAGCCGCCCGAGGAAGGCGACGATGATGGCGGTGAAGCCGTAGCCGGTCGGGAAGCCCGGCACCATCTGCCGGAACGGCCCGGCGACCTCGAGAATGCCGGCAAGACCGGCGAGACCGCCCGAAACCAGCAGCGCCAGCCACACCGTGTTTCGAGTCGAAAATCCGCCATAGCGCGCGGCGCTGGGCGCGGCGCCCACCACCTTGATCTGGAAGCCGAAGACCGAACGGGACATCACGAACCAGGCGACGAGCGCCACGATGACCGCGATCGGCACGCCCCAATGCATGATCGTCCCCTGCCACAAATAGGGCAGAGATTGCGAGGGGGTGAAGAGCGAGGTCTGCGGAAAGGAGAAGCCCATCGGATCCCGCCAGGGCCCGCGCAGCAGAAAATAGAGCAGGTGAACTATGGCGTAGTTGAGCATCAGGCTGGTGAGAATCTCGTTGACCGCGAATTCGGTCTTGAGCAGGGCCGGGATGGCGCCCCAGGCCATACCGCCCAGAACGCCAGCGACGATCATCGCGGGCAGGATCCACGGGCCTTCCATGCTCATGGTAAGCAGCGCCACCGCCGTGCCCGCCATCGCACCGGCGATGTATTGGCCCTCGGCCCCGATGTTCCATACATTGGCACGGTAGGCGATGGAGAGACCTACTCCGATGACGACGAGAGGGGCGGCCTTGATGCCGAGGTCCTGCCACTTGAGCGGATTGGTGATCGGCCTGGTGAAGATCTCGATGACGGCGCCGACGCCGTTGTACCCCATCAGCGAAAAGATGATGGCGCCCAGCACCATGGTGAGCAGCACCGCGGCGACCGGCGCGGCATAGAGCATCAAGCGGCTCGGCTCGCGACGCTTTTCAAGCCGGAACTGCATGCTCGCCCCCCGGCGCGATATGGGTTTCCTCCGGCGTGCCGTGCACGCCGCCCATCAGGAGCCCGATCTCTTCGACCGAGACCTCCCCCACATTCATCCTGGCGCTGAGCCGGCCCTCGTTGATCACCGCCAGCGTGTCGCAGAGCGAAAGCAGTTCGTCGAGATCCTGGCTGATGACCACGATAGCCGAGCCGCTGGCGGCGAGATCCACCAAAGCCTGATGGATGGCCGCAGCAGCACCCGCATCGACACCCCAGGTCGGCTGGTTGACCACCAGCACCGTCGGCTTCTGCAGGATTTCGCGCCCCATGATGTACTTCTGCAAATTGCCGCCCGACAGCGAACCGGCGGTCGCGCCCGGGCCGAGCGCCTTGACCGCGAAGGCCGCGATCACCTCGCCGGTGAAAGTCCTGGCGGCTCCTGCCTTGATCAGCCCCGCGCTCACCATGCCGAGCCGGTTGCGGGCCGTGAGCACGGTATTCTCGCTGAGGGTGAAATCGCCGACGGCGGCGTGGCCGTTCCGTTCCTCGGGCACGGCGCAGAGCCCGCGCTTGCGACGGGCGCTGGTATGCAGCTGTCCGACCGGGTGGCCGTCCATCGCAATCGCCCCGGGGGCACTTGCCACCTCGCCATCGAGCGCCAGCAGCAATTCGTTCTGGCCGTTGCCGGCAACCCCGGCAATGCCGAAAACTTCGCCTTTGCGCACCGAAAAGCTGATGTCCTCGAGATCGGTGCCGAACGGGCCCGCCGCGGGCAGCGAGAGGTGGCTGATGGTGAACGCCGGCTCTCCAAGGCTGCGCCCGCCCTGCTTGACGATGTCCTTCAGATTGCCGCCAATCATCTTCTCGGCCATGGAGCGCGAGGTCTCGATCCCCGGATCGCAGGTATCGACCACCTTGCCGGCGCGCAGGATCGTCGCTGTATCGCACAGCGCTTTGATCTCGTGCAGCTTGTGCGAGATGTAGAGGATGGAGCAGCCTTCGGCGGCAAGCTTGCGGAGCACGATGAAGAGTTGATCGACCTCTTGCGGGGTAAGCACCGAGGTAGGCTCGTCCATGATCAGCAGCTTGGGGGTTAGCAGCAGCGCCCGGACGATCTCGATGCGCTGCCGCTCGCCGACGGAAAGGGTGGAGACCACGCGATGCGGATCGAGCTTCAGCCCGTATTGGTTCATCACCTCCCGGATTTTCGCCTCGAGCAGGCGCGACGGAATTTTGGCATCCATGCCGAGCGCGATGTTCTCGAGCACGGTCAGCGCCTCGAACAGCGAGAAATGCTGGAACACCATGCCGATGCCGAGCTTGCGGGCGGACTTCGGGTTGGGGATGGACACGGGCTGGCCGTCCCAGCGGATCTCGCCGGCATCGGGCTGCATGATGCCGTAGATCATCTTGACCAGGGTGGATTTACCTGCCCCGTTCTCCCCCAACAGCGCATGGATTTCGCCGGGCCGGACGGAAAAGCTCACATGGTCGTTGGCGAGCACGCCCGGAAACTGCTTGGTGATGCCGGTGAGTTCGAGCCGCAACGGCAAATTAGCGTCCATCAACGGCGCCTACCCTGGTTACGGTGACCCGCTCAATGCTCGCCGCCCGTGCTTCCCGGCGGCCAATCTGGACCATAATTTCGGCCGCCGCCAGAGCCGCGATCACCTCCGGCCGCTTGTCGCCGAGCCCCCGCGGAAAGGCCTGCCCGCCGATCGGCAGCGCCAGCCGGTCGAGCGCCCCCCTGTCGCCGCCTTCGCCCAGATACCAGCTGGCAAATCTGGCGCGCTTCGTCTTCGACCCCACCATGCCGATATAGGGCGCGTCATCCCGCTTCAGCGCCTCGCCCGCGATCAGGAAATCGAGCGCATGGTCATGGGTGAGAATGACGTAGCAGCTGCCGCGCGCCGCGGAACGGACCACGGCTTCGGGCAGCGCGACCGCCCTGGCCTCGACGCCTTCGGGCAGGCCGGCGAGTTCTTCCGGCCGCGTGTCGACCACATGGACCCGGAGCGGCAGCAGCGCCAACGCCCTGGCCAGAGCGCGGCCGACATGGCCGGAGCCGAAGAGATAGACATGCGGCCGCGCGGCCTCCTGGGCCTCGATCTTTGCGACGAGGCGGGCAGCCAGCGCGTCACCGACGAGGCGCAGGCCGACTTCGACCCGCCCGCCGCAGCACTGGCCGATCTCGGGACCGAGCGGGATGTCGAGCGCATCGCCGGGCAGGCCGTCGCGCAGCACCTGCCGGGCGCGGCCGATCACCAGATATTCGAGCGCCCCGCCGCCGACTGTGCCAAGCGTGTGATCGGTGTCGATGAGCATGAAAGCGCCGGACTCGCGCGGGCTGGAGCCGCGCACGGCGGTCAGCTCGGCGCAGATGGCTGCGGGGTGGGCGGAGAGGAAGTGGCGGAGCGAGGTTGATGTCAGCATCACGACCCCCACCCTTGGCCCTTCGGGCCGTCCCTCCCCTCAAGGGGGAGGGAGACGCAGGAACCGCGCGCATTATGCTTGTGGAAGGATCGGGAAGCGACGCCATCGCCTCCCTCCCCCTTGAGGGGAGGGGCCGAGGGTGGGGGCCGGAAACCGACCACCGCCCTCATCCCTCGCTCTCCCGCTTCATCCGCTCCACCCCCATCAGCACCCGCTCGGGCGTGACCGGAGTATCGAGCCGAGGCGCGTGCCCGTAGCCGACGACCGAAGCCACCGCCATCGACAGCGCCTCAACCACCGAGATCGCCAGCATCAGCGGCGGCTCGCCCACCGCCTTGGAGCGCCCGATGGTCGGCTCCTTGTTGACCGACCATTCGGCCAGCCTGACGTTGAAGATGGGCGGCACGTCGGAGGCGAGCGGGATCTTGTAGGTCGAGGGCGCGTGCGTGCGCAGCTGCCCCTTGGCGTCCCAGACGAGTTCCTCGGTAGTGAGCCAACCCATGCCCTGGATGAAGCCGCCCTCGACCTGGCCCATGTCGATGGCCGGGTTCAGCGATTTGCCGACGTCGTGCAGGATATCGACGCGGTCGACCTGGTATTCGCCGGTGAGCGTATCGATCGTGACCTCGGACACCGCGGCGCCATAGGCGAAGTAGTAGAACGGGTGGCCGCGGCCATTGCCGCGGTCCCAGTGGATTCTCGGCGTCTGGTAGAAGCCGGCGGCGGAAAGCTGCACGCGGCTCATATAGGCCGATGCGATCAGTTCCTCGAAGGGCACGAACTGCTTGCCGCAGCGCACGCCGCCAGGCTCGAAGACAACCTCGCCTTCCGTAACCTCGTACATCTGCGCCGCATGGACGACGAGCCGCGCCTTGATCTGCCGCGCCGCATCGGCCGCCGCTGCCCCGTTGAGATCGGAACCGGATGACGCCGCGGTGGCCGAGGTGTTGGGCACCTTGCCGGTGGTGGTGGCCATGATCTTGACGCGGTCGAGCCCGACCTGGAACTCGTCAGCCAGCACCTGCGCCACCTTGATGTGGAGGCC
>JAUXUM010000222.1 GCA_030680995.1 Devosia sp. | reverse complement strand
AGAACGCGGCGATCTGCTCAAACGAAAGCGCGGTGTTGTCGACAAGCCAGACGGCCGTGGCCTTGGGCATCAACAGTGGGGTGGCCATAATAAATCTCTCTCTCGGGCGCGGCACGGGAGCTTCCGGGCCGCCCCTCCTCTGTGCTGCATGCTGAGGGGGAACCCGAGCAATATAGTCAGCCGGTCAGGCTTTTTCAATTGAATTGTCCACAATCGGCATGTCGTTGACCAGGCTGCTTCCAAACCGGGTCAGAAGGATGATCTTGCCGTAATTGTCGCGCTGCTCCATGGCGGCATGGCCGGCAGCGGCTTGCTCGAGCGGCAGGGCGCGGATGCGCGGGCGGAGAGGATACGGCCATCACCGAGCGCCGGCCAGACCGTTTCCCTCAGGCTCCGTGCGATCGCCGCCTTGGCCTCGCGGGGTTGCGGGCGCAGTGTCGAGCCCGAAATCGTCAGCCACTTCATCACGATCCGGCCCGCGCTGATTTCCGAGAGCTTTCCCGCCATCGCCGCCACATATTCGGCGTAGCCGCCGCCATTGGTGAGCGCCACCACCGGCCCGCCGGGCCCGGAAATGGCAATGGCAACCTTATCGTTGGGAATAGTCATGGGCGCGAGTTATGGCGCAACGCGCTTGCCTCGCAAGCCTTTGGGGGTAGAATTTCCCCCGCGAGCGGGAGAAGGAGCGGCGGATGTTCGACGATGAAGCGGTGCGCAAGCCCAGGGGGCACGAAGTGGGCATGGCCATCGAGGCCATGTCCGTCGGCGAACTCGAGGAGCGCATCGCTATCCTCGAGGCCGAGATCGCCCGCCTGCGCGCCGCCATCGCCGATCGGCAGAAGACCAAGGCGGCCGCCGATTCGATTTTCAAGATCTAGGGGGCTTTGGACTTCGTCCTTCGAGAGTCGCTTCGCTCCCGCCTCAGGATGGGGCCCTCCCGGACGACCGCACGGTGGGGCGGGAGGCTGTGTCCTGAGCTTGTCGAAGGGCGGCACAGAGTCTCGAACCACGAAGGTGCCATCCGAACTGTCGCGTTACATCAAGGTTAAGAAAACGAGTCTCATTAACCTTCAATTAAACCTTTTCCGGTAACCTTCAATTCATCCAGTTCTCTGGATTTGCAGAGTGGTTTCTCCCTCTGTTTGACGCCTCCCTGTTAACTTTCGAGAGCCGTTTCGACGGCTCTTTTTTCTTTTCCGGCGTCGTTTCAACCTATTAAGCCTCTTTCAAGTACGGTGGCCGCCAAGGGGTGACGCCATCGGTCGCCGCGCGTACAATCAAAACGAAATGGTCTTGGGCACAAGCGTGGACGAAAAGCAGAAGCAGTTTTCCGCCGTGGCGATCGGCCCGCGCATCGTGGCGTCGGGCGGTTTCGATGTGCTTTATCGCGAAGGCATGGCGCTGATCGAGGATGTCGCCGCCTATCTCGATGGCGAGGGACGGGCGGAAAGCCGCGACCTGGCGCGGGAGGCCTCCTTCGTCTACGCCACCGAATCGATGCGGCTGACGACGCGGCTGATGCAGCTCGCCTCGTGGCTGCTGCTGCAGCGGGCGGTGAACGAGGGCGAGTTGACGGCCGAGAATGCCCGCTCGGAAAAGGAAAAGGTCAAATTCTCCGCCACGCCCTCCGGTCGCGGCGGCCCCGGCTTCGCCGCGCTGCCGCGGACGCTCAGGGATTACATAACCAAGGGCGACCGGCTGTTCGAGCGCGTGCTGCGGTTCGACCGGCTGGAGCGCGGCGCCGTGCCGGATTATCCCGAGGTCACGGTCAACGGCATCGCCGACCAATTATCGCGGCTCAAGGCGGCGTTCGGCCGGCTCAGCGAGTAGCCGCTCACTCTTTTTGTCGCATGCTCCGCCATCCCCGGACCCTCCACCGTCATCACCCGGACAAGTCGAGCGGTGACGGTGGAGAAATGAGCGTCCGTGCTGCCGCCGTGGCAGTGCCCCCAAAGCAAAAGCCCGGCATCGCGCCGGGCTTTCGAAAACCTCAACAGGGTGCCGCGAGCCTAGATGCCCAGGCCCTTGAAGCGTTCCTTGAAGCGGGTGACGCGGCCGCCGCGATCCATCAACTGGCCCGTGCCGCCGGTCCAGGCGGGGTGGGTGTTGGAGTCGATGTCGAGCTGGAGCGTATCGCCCGCCTTGCCGTAGGTGGAGCGGGTCTCGTATTTCGTGCCGTCCGTCATCACCACGGTGATCATGTGGTAGTCGGGATGGATGTCTTTCTTCATGGCGGAGCCTCTAATCGAACGGGCGCCAAGCGCGCCCGGAGAGCCGAAAACTGGATTGGGCGGGTTCATAGAGAAAAAGCGCGGTGTCCGCAAGGGCGAAGGTCATAAAGCGCCCGCCGCCGCAATTGTCGTTGCGGGCATGCGGCTTCGTCCCTATATCGGGACCACTTTGAGAATGGGTCCACGCATCATGAGAGAACCGCGTTCGACCAATCGCCTCGACAAGAAGGGCGAGCCGGACAAGGTCGATCCCAAATCGCTGAAGCCGCTGCGGCGGCTGCTGCCGTTCGTCATGCGCTATCCGTGGCGCGTCGTGCTGACCGTTGGTTTTCTGCTCGTCGCGGCCATCACCTCGCTCGCCATTCCCGCCATCGCGGGCAGGATAATCGACCAGGGCTTCGTCGCGCAGAACCTTGAAATGGTCGCCAGCTACGGGTGGCTGGTCATTGCCATTGCCGCGGTCATGGCGGCGGCCAGCGCGGCGCGCTTCTATTTCGTCTCCATCCTGGGCGAGCGGGTGCTGACCGATCTGCGGCGCAACGTCTTCGACCATCTGCTGACGCTCGATGCCTCGTTCTACGACACCCACCGGGTCGGGGAGCTGACCTCGCGCCTCAACGGCGACGTGGCGACCATTCGCGGCGCCATCGGCTCCAGCCTCTCGATGACGCTGCGCGGGCTGGTGACGATGACCGGCGCGGTGATCCTGATGTTCCTTACCAGCCCCTATCTGGCGCTGGCCGTGGTTATCATCGCGCCCTCGATCATCATTCCGGTGATCCTCCTTGCCCGCCGGCTGCGGCGCATGTCGCGGCGCACCCAGGATGCGCTCGCCGATATGTCGGCCATGGCGACCGAGGCGCTGGGGGCGACCAAGACGATCAAGAGCTTCGTGCAGGAACCCGAGCAGTCCCGCATCTATTCGGAGCGCGCCGAGGCGAGCTTCCAGGCCGAGGTGACCCGGCTCAGCGCCCGCGCGGCGCTGGTCGGCGGCATCATGTTCATGGTCACGGCGGCGCTGGTGGCACTGCTCTGGTGGGGCGCCAAATCGGTATTCGAAGGCGCCGTGACCGCCGGCGAACTCGCCCAGTTCATGATCTACGCGCTGATGGCGACCAATGCGCTGTCCTCGATCTCGGAAATTCTCGGAACGCTGCAGACCGTCGCCGGCGCGACCGAGCGGCTGATCGAGATCCTCGACACCAAATCGACGCTCGGGGTGCCCGCGGTGCCGGCGAAGTTGCCGGTGCCGTCGCGGGGCACGGTCGCCTTCGAGGACGCGCATTTCGCCTATGAAACACGCGACAGCGAGAAGATCATCGAGGGGTTGAGCTTTGCCGTACGCAAGGGTGAAACGGTGGCGCTGGTCGGCCCGTCGGGTGCCGGCAAATCCACGGTCTTCGCGCTGGTGCAGCGCTTCTACGACGTCAATTCCGGCCGCATCCTCGTCGATGGCGTCGATATCAGGACGGTGGACACGGTCGAGTTGCGGCGGCGCTTCGCCTATGTCGAGCAGGAGCCGACGATCTTTGCCGGCACGGTCGCCGACAACATCCGCTTCGGCAAACCCGAGGCCACCGACGCCGAAGTGGAAGCGGCCGCAAAGGCGGCGCTGGTGCATGATTTCGTCGTCGAGCTCGAACAGGGCTACCAGTCGATCGTGGGCGAGCGCGGCGTCATGCTGTCGGGCGGGCAGAAGCAGCGCCTCGCCATCGCCCGCGCGCTCCTGAAGGACGCGCCGATCCTTCTCCTCGACGAGGCGACTTCGGCGCTCGATGCGCAGAGCGAGCAGCTGGTGCAGCTGGCGCTGGAGCGGCTGATGGAGGGGCGCACGACGCTGGTTATCGCCCACCGTCTCGCCACCATCCGCGACGCCGACCGCATCCTGGTGCTCGAAAAGGGCCGGCTGATCGACGAGGGCACCCACGCCCAGCTGGTCAGGAAGGGCGGGCGCTACGCCGACCTCGCCAAGCTGCAGTTCCGCTACGCCGGGCCGGTGGCCGAGGTGGCGGAGTGAGGGGTGGCCGCAGGACCCGCGATTGGAGGCCAGCAGTCGGGCCACCCTCCCTCTTGCGGGGAGGGGTAGTCGAGCAGGAGTTGGCTTGCTAACTCCGTAGCGAGACAGGGTGGGGGTAGTCCCACTTCGGACGCGTTTCGCTCCCCACCCACAGCCCTTCGCGCATAGCGCTACGGGCGTTTTTCGCCGGCAATGGTCCCCCGGACCTTTGCATGGGCGGCTCAACACTCCCCCCCCCCCCCCGCGAGGGGGAGGGAGACGACTGCGAAATCCGTACGACTACCTACACTCGAAAACTTTATCCCCGCCCCCTCCACCCTTGGTAGAATCCCCCCATCCCCGCACGGTACTGCGCGGTCGCGACGAACGGTCGGTGCGGGGAGGCCGGATGGCAGTGGGGTCGCCCATTGTCCTGTGGCAAGAGGATGATCCGTGACCCGATTTGAGCCCCCGGGTCTTCGTTCGGCACGGGCTGCCAGCCGAGGACGGTCCTCCCCGCAGAGTCTCCGGGACAGCATGGGGCAAGGCTTGCTTCATTCTTACTTCGCCGGACGACCGGCACCGAGGCGATCCTTGCCCCATGTCGCAGTTCCTGCGACGGCAACGTCGGCAAGAAACCGACAGGCGAAAGCCGGGGCGGGGCTTCGGCGCGCCCCCTTGCGGCCTGTTCACACCCCCTCCCCACGCAAGCGGGGGTCGGATTGTGCTTGCGGCACCATCTGGCCAATCGCACCGGACCACACCCTCCCCCTTGATGAGGTGGAACGGTCCCTCCTTGTGGCGTTTAAACAACGACCACGTTTTAGCACTCAGATGCTGTCGGAGCGGGCCGTTCCACCACATCAAGGGGGAGGGAGACGACTGCGAAATCCGCCGCGCGAAGCGCGTGCCGAGAGCCTGCCCTCGGACTTGATCCGAGGGATGACGGCCGGTGGGTGGGGTGAATCGCGCCTTGCTGCGGTGCCCCTCGCGCGCCGTCCCGTCTCGACCTGCGGCAATACCGTCCTTGATCCCTCTTGCCACCAAAAAAATCGCCTGCGACTATATGTGCCGGCGGCGCCGGTCAGCGCGTCTCCGATCCATGGCGAACCAATTCAACCGAACATTACGGGAACGGGAGGTAAGTATGGACATGCAGAACGGCAGAGTAGGCGGGCCCCGGTGCATTGCATTGGTGGGACCATTCGGAAGCGGCAAGACCACGCTGCTCGAGGCAATCCTGGCGCGCACGGGGGCCATTTCCAGACAGGGCCGGATGGCAGACGGGAATACCTTGGGAGACGCCTCGGCCGAAGCCCGCGCCAACGCGATGAGTGTGGAGGCCAACATCGCCGAAACCGCCTTCATGGGCGATCGCTACACCTTCATCGACTGTCCCGGCTCAGTCGAATTTCAGTACGAATCCGCACCCATCCTGAGCGGGGCCGATCTCGCCGTGGTCGTCGCCGAAGCCGATCCGAAGAAATTGCCTGCGCTGCAGGTGATCCTGCGCGACCTCGAAGCGCGTGGCATGCCGCACATGCTGTTTCTCAACAAGGTCGACAAGTTGAGCGGCCGCGTCCGCGAACTTCTGGCGACCCTGCAGCCTGCCTCCGCCAGCCGCTTGATCCTGCGCCAGATTCCGCTGCGCGCCAACGGCGAAATCACCGGCTTTATCGACCTCGCGCTGGAGCGCGCCTTCAACTACCACGAAGGCGCCGCGAGCGATCCGATCCCCATCCCCGAAGAAGAGCACGCACGCGAACTGGAAGCGCGCGCTGCCATGCTCGAGCAGATCGCCGATTTCGACGACACGCTGCTCGAGCAATTGCTCGAGGACATCGCGCCGGGCAACGATCTGGTTTTTGCCGATTTGCGGCGGGAGATGCAGCAGGGGCTGATCTGCCCCGTGTTCATTGGTTCGGCCGAGCACGGTTACGGCGTGGGGCGGCTGCTGAAGGCGCTGCGCCACGAGGCGCCCACCATCGCCGAAACCAATGCCCGGCTCGGTCTGCCGGACGATGCGCCTACCTGCGTGCAGGTCATGAAAACCATTCATACCGCACATGGCGGCAAGCTCTCGGTTGTCCGTGTTTTGGCCGGGGAGGTCGCCGATAGTGCAATCCTGTTGTCCGCCGGCGGCACCGAAAGCAAGGTTTCAGGTGTTTTCCGCTTGATGGGCAGCGAACCGGTCAAGCGCGACAAGGCGGTGGCCGGCGAGACCGTGGCCCTGGGCAAGCTCGACGAGGCCAAGACCGGCGACACGCTCTACCTGCAGGGCGCGCGGGCTGCCGGCGCCAATGGCGGACTGCGCTATCTGGCGCCCCTGCGGCCGGTCGAGCCGGTAATGGCGCTCGCCGTGGCGCCGAGGGAACGCAAGGACGATGTCCGGCTCTCCTCGGCCCTCGCCAAGATTATCGAGGAGGATCCGTCCCTCCATCTGCACCACGTGCAGGAGACCGGTGAAACCGTACTCGAAGGAAGCGGCGAGATGCACCTGCGGGTGACCCTCGAGCGGCTGACCGGGAAATATGGCATCGCCGTCTTGACCTCGACGCCGCGCATCGCCTATCGCGAGACCATCCGCAAGCCGGTCACCAAGCGCGGCCGCCACAAGAAGCAATCGGGCGGCCACGGCCAGTTCGGCGACGTCGTGCTCGACATCAAGCCGCTGGCAAGAGGCGAGGGGCTGTCGTTCTCCGAGACGATCACCGGCGGGGTCGTGCCGCGCCAGTATTTCTCTTCGGTCGAGACCGGTGTCCTCGACTATCTGAACACGGCCGGCCCCTTGGGCTTCCCGGTCGTCGATGTGGCGGTGACGCTGACCGACGGCTCCTACCACACGGTGGATTCTTCGGATCAAGCCTTCAAGTCGGCCGCCCAGACCGCCATGCGCGAAGGCATGCCGGAGGCCGCGCCCGTGCTGCTCGAGCCGATCATGGAGGTGACCGTCTACTGCCCCAGCGAGGCCAATGCCAGGATCAATGCCATCCTCTCGCGCCGTCGCGGCCAGATTCTCGGCTCGGATTCCCGCGAGGGCTGGCCGGGCTGGGACGAGGTGCGCGCCCAGATGCCCGCCGCCGAGATCCAGGATCTGATCGTGGAACTGCGCTCGGCCACCGCCGGCGTCGGCAGCTTTGTCCAAAAGTTCGATCATTTTTCCGAGCTGACCGGGCGGCTGGCCGACGAGGTCACCAGCAAGTTCGGCAAGCAGGCGGCTTAGGCTCGCTGCAGTCTCATTTGAGTTCTCTCCCTTGCGGGGAGGGAGCGCTGGAGAGCCCGCGTTGTCGCCGGTGGATGAAGATCGGGGCCGTGCCTTGGGCTACCGCTTCGTCAGCGTACGCCGTATCGCATCGTTCCAGCCGGCGAGCTTCTTCTTGCGCAGCGCCGGGTCCATGTGCGGGTTGAACTGCCGGTCCAGGGCCCAGCGTTCCGCGAACCCCTTCTGGTCGGGCCAGACCCCCGCCTTCCAGCCGGCCAGCCAGGCGGCGCCCAGCGCCGTGGTCTCGAGGATGGTCGGCCGGTCGACGGGAGAATCCAGGATGTCGGCGAGGAACTGCATGGTCCAGTCCGAGCCCACCATGCCGCCGTCGACCCGCAGCACCGTGTCGCGGGCGCCTTTCCAGTCCTTGTGCATGGCGGTCAAGAGGTCCTGCGTCTGGTAGCTCACCGCCTCGAGCGCTGCGCGCGCGATCTCGGCCCGCCCGGTATTGCGCGTCAGCCCGAAGATGGCGCCGCGCGCTTCGGCATCCCACCACGGAGCGCCCAAGCCGACAAAAGCGGGTACCAGATAGACATCCTGATCTGGGTCGGCCGTCTCGGCCAAGGCGCTGCTTTCGGCAGAATCCTTCAACAGCCGCAGCATATCGCGCAGCCATTGCACCGATGCCCCCGCCATGAAGATCGCGCCTTCGAGTGCGTAGGTGGTTTCGCCGTTGAGCCGGTAGGCGATGGTGGTCAGTAGCCGGTTCTTGGAGCGCACCAGCTCCTTGCCGGTATTGAGCAGGGCGAAGCAGCCCGTGCCGTAGGTGGATTTAAGCATGCCCGGCTCGAAGCAGGCCTGCCCGATGGTCGCCGCCTGCTGATCGCCGGCCACCCCGCGGATGGGGATCGCCGCGCCCAATATCGCCGGATCGGTCATGCCGAAATCGTCGGCGCAGTCCTTGACCTCGGGCAGCACCGCGCGCGGTACGCCGATCAGCCTCAGGAGCTCATCGTCCCACTCGTTGGTCTCGATGTTGTAGAGCAGGGTGCGGCAGGCATTGGTGGCGTCGGTCGCATGTACCTTGCCGCCGGTCAGCCGCCAGATGAGGTAGCTGTCGACCGTGCCGAAGGCCAGCTCGCCCTTCTCGGCCTGTTTGCGCGCGCCTTTGACCTTGTCGAGAATCCACCTGATTTTCGGGCCCGAGAAGTAGGGGTCGAGCAGCAGCCCGGTCTTGCGGGAAACGAGTTTTTCTTTCCCCGCTTTCTTCAGCTTGCTGCAGAACGGGGCGGTGCGGCGGTCCTGCCAGACGATGGCATTGTGGATGGCCTTACCGGTCTTGCGGTCCCAGACGATGGTGGTCTCGCGCTGGTTGGTGATCCCGATCGCCGAAATGTCACTGGCCTTGATACCGGCTTTCTTGAGCGCGGTCTTGCAGCTCCAGACGCAGGTCACCCAGATCTCCTCGGGGATGTGCTCCACCCAGCCCGAAGCCGGAAAATGCTGGGTGAACTCCATCTTCCCCATCCCGGCGATCTTTTGGTTCCTGTCGAAAACGATCGCCCGGCTCGATGTCGTCCCCTGGTCGATCGCGAGCACATATCCGCTCATGCTTTCCGGCCCCCCAGCCGAGATACTAAACGCGTTCCGCCATATACGCGGAGAGACGCGCCTTGTCTTCGGGCGTCACTCTAAGGCCCAGCTTGGTGCGGCGCCACAAGACGTCATCAGCCGTCCGTGCCCATTCATTGGCCATGAGGTAATCGACTTCTCTCGCGTGGAGGTCGGCGCCGAAATGCTGCCCGAGGTCGCCGGCCTCCGCTGCGTCGCCCAAAAGCGCGCCGGCTTTGGTGCCGTAGAGCCGGGTGAGCCGCCGGGTGAGTTTCGGATCGAGTTGCGGATACCTGGCCTGAAGCCGATCGGCCAGCGCATCGAAGCCGGTGACCGGAAAGTCGCCGCCCGGCAGGTGCGCATCGCGGGTCCAGCGATGGCCCTTGTGGCCGATGATATCGGCGATTCGCTCGACGACTTCCTCGGAAAGGCGGCGGAAAGTCGTGAGCTTGCCGCCGAACACGTTGACCACGGCGCCCGCCAGCTTGTCGCCGGCGGTCCTGAGCACATAGTCGCGCGTCGCTTCCTGCGCGGCGCTGGCGCCGTCGTCGAACAGCGGCCGTACCCCCGAATAGGTCCAGACGATCTCGTCGCGGGTTACCGGCTTCCTGAAATACTCGCTCGCTGCGGAACAGAGGTAGGCCGTCTCCTCCTCGGTGATTTCCACCGCCCCCGGCTTGCCGTGATAATCGAGATCGGTGGTGCCGATGAGCGTGAAATCCTGCTCATAGGGGATGGCGAAGATGATCCGGCCGTCGGCATTCTGGAAGATGTAGCAGCGGTCGTGCTCGAACTGCTTCCTGACCACGATATGGCTGCCTTTGACCAGGCGCACATTGTGGGCGCCGTTCTGCCCGAGCGCCTCGATAATCACCATGTCCACCCACGGGCCGGCGGCGTTGACCAATAGCCGCGCGCGCACCGTTTCACGCGCCTTGCTGACCTGATTCTCGATCCCGATCGTCCATAGCCCGCTATCCCGGTGTGCCGAGATGACCTTGGTCCGGGTGCGGATCTCCGCGCCGCGATCCGCCGCATCGCGCGCTGTCAGCGCCACGAGGCGCGCATCGTCCACCCAGCAATCGGAGTATTCGAACCCGGTGCGGAAGCCCTCCTTGAGCGGTCTGCCCGCCTCGTCCTTGCTCAGATCGAGCGTCTCGGTCGCCGGCAGCAGCTTGCGTCCGCCCAGCGTATCGTACATCAGCAAGCCCGTCCGCAGCACGAATGCCGGCCGCAGTCCGCGGTGATGCGGCAGCACGAACCGCAGCGGCCAGATGATGTGGGGCGCCGAGGCCCAGAGCACCTCGCGTTCGGCCAGCGACTCGTGCACCAGGCGAAACTTGAAATGCTCGAGATAGCGCAGCCCGCCATGCACCAGTTTCGTTGCGGCCGATGACGTCCCGGAGGCCAAATCGTCCATCTCGCACAGCATGACGGAATATCCGCGGCCGGCGGCGTCGCGGGCGATGCCGCAGCCATTGACTCCTCCGCCGATCACGAGGATATCGACGGGCTCAGGCACGGTTTCGGTCATGCCACGGATTTCTCTTCGTTTCCGGCAGAGGCGACTTCCAGCCTGACGCCAGCGGCGTTGCAGATACCGACGATATGCGGCGGCGGCGTCTCGTCGGTCACGAACACATCGATCTGCTCCAGATGGCCGATCCGCACCGGCGCCTTGCGCTCGAGCTTCATCGCATCGGCCACCAGAATGGTTTCGCGCGCCGTTTCGATAATAGCCTGTGCCACTTTCACTTCCCGGAAATCGAAATCGAGCAACGTTCCGTCAGCATCGATGGCCGAGGTGCCGATCACCGCATAATCGACGCGGAACTGCCGGATGAAATCGACCGCTGCCTCACCGACCACCCCGCCGTCGGCATGCCGCACCAGCCCGCCGGCAATCACCACTTCGGCGCTCTGGACTTCCCTCAGGATATTGGCGGCGTTGATGTTGTTGGTCACCACCATGATGCCGGTGTGGCGGCGGAGCGCCATGGCAACCTGCTCGGTGGTCGTCCCGATATTGATGATGATCGACGAGTGATCGGGGATAAGTTCGGCGGCTTTCAGCCCGATCCGCCGCTTTCCGCCGGCCGCCAGCATCCGCCGTGCCTCGTAGCCGTAATTGGTCACCCCCGATGGATAGGTGGCGCCGCCATGCATGCGGTTGAGCAGCCGGCGGTCGCACAACTCATTGAGATCCTTGCGGATCGTCTGCGGCGTAACGGTGAAATGCAGCGCAAGCCCATCGACGTCGACCCGCCCGTATTGGCGGGCGATCGTCATGATGTCTGCCTGACGTGGGGTGATCGGTTCCACGTCATTCCTCCCCTGCTTTTCTTTCGTATATACGGGAGACACTTTCACTTCGGTAGCAATATTTTCGCTTGACGTTCATTTTTTTTCATTTGAAAGTGTTAACAGCTTCGAGAGGAAGAAGCGGACGGCGCTGGAGGAAGCGCCTGAAGGTTCAGGGAGGGAAAATCCTATGAAGACCAACTTGCTGGTCACGGTCGCTGCCGTGGCCGTAATGGCGTATGCCGGGCCGGCTTTTGCCGACATGGCTGCCGCGGAAAAGTGGATCGACAGCGAGTTCCAGCCGTCGACGCTCACGCGGGAAGAACAACTTGCCCAGATGCAGTGGTTCATCGACGCGGCCAAGCCTTATGCCGGAATGGAAATCAATGTTCTTTCCGAAGGCATTCCGACCCACGAATACGAATCCAAGGTTCTGACTCAGGCCTTCGAGCAGATCACCGGGATCAAGGTCAACCACCAGATTCTCGGCGAAGGCGAGGTCGTGCAAGCTGTTCAGACCCAGATGCAGACCAATCGAAACCTCTACGACGCCTATGTCAACGACTCTGACCTGATCGGCACGCATTCGCGCCTGCAAAGCGCCGTGAACCTCACCGACTACATGGCCGGCGACGGCGCGGCGGTGACCGATCCGATGCTCGATCTCGATGACTTCATGGGGATATCCTTCACCACCGGACCGGACGGCAAGCTCTGGCAGCTGCCCGACCAGCAATTCGCCAACCTCTACTGGTTCCGTGCCGACTGGTTCGCGCGCGAGGATCTCAAGGAGCAGTTCAAGGCCAAGTACGGCTACGATCTGGGCGTGCCGGTCAACTGGTCGGCCTATGAGGACATCGCCGATTTCTTCACCAACGACGTCAAGGAAGTCGGCGGCGTCCGGATTTACGGCCATATGGACTACGGCAAGCGTGCACCCGATCTCGGCTGGCGCATGACCGACGCCTGGCTCTCGATGGCCGGCGCCGGTTCGCCAGGCCTCCCCAATGGCCGTCCGATCGACGAATGGGGCATCCGCATGGAGGCCGACAGCTGCAATCCGTCCGGCGCTTCGGTGAGCCGCGGCGGCGAGACCAACGGTCCGGCTTCCGTCTATGCGATCAGGAAGTGGGACGAATGGCTCCGCGCCTACGCCCCTCCGGGCGCCGCCGACTACGATTTCTACCAGTCGCTGCCGGCGCTCGCCCAGGGCAACGTCGCCCAGCAGATTTTCTGGTATACCGCGTTCACCGCCGACATGGTCAAGCCCAAGAGCGAAGGCAACAATACCGTCGACGACGGGGGCGTGCCTCTGTGGCGGATGGCGCCATCCCCGCACGGCCCCTATTGGAAGGAAGGGCAGAAGCTCGGCTATCAGGACGTGGGTTCGTGGACGCTGTTCAAGTCCACCCCGCCCGATCGCATGGCCGCTGCCTGGCTCTTTGCGCAGTTCGCCGTCTCCAAGACGGTTTCGCTCAAGAAGAGCCACGTCGGTCTGACCATCATCCGCGACAGCGACATCCGGCACCAGTCTTTCACTGACCGCGCCCCCAAGCTCGGTGGCCTGGTGGAGTTCTACCGCTCGCCCGACCGGGTGAACTGGAGCCCGACCGGCATCAACGTGCCGGACTATCCCAAGCTCGCCCAGATCTGGTGGCAGCAAATCGGTGACGTGAACTCCGGCGCCTTCACCGCGCAGGAAGCCATGGACCGGCTGGCCGGGGAAATGGATATCACCATGGCCCGTATGCAGGCCGCCGACGAAGCCAACAACACTTATAGTGGCTGCGGGCCCCGGCTAAATCCGGAAGTCGACCCCGCCGAGTGGCTCGGCAAGGAGGGCGGACCGCATGCCGCGCTCGACAACGAGAAGCCCGGGGGCGAGACTATCGCCTATGAGGAACTCGTGAAGCGCTGGACCGAGAACCAGTAGTATCCTCCCAAGGATGGCGGCTCCGGGGCCCGCACTGCCCCGGAGCTGCAAACGACACTCGGTCCCGAGCGAGCCCCGCATGACTTTGGAACTGCGTAATGTGACCAGGCTGGTGGGGAACGATATCCACATCTTCCCGACCGAACTCAAGCTTGCCGACGATGGTTTCAACATACTCCTCGGCACCACCCTTGCGGGCAAGACCACGCTGATGCAACTGATGGCTGGCCTGCACCGCCCCACCGACGGTGAAGTCTGGTTCCGCGGCACGAACGTTACTGGCGTGCCGGTGCAGAAGCGCAACGTCTCGATGGTCTACCAGCAGTTCATCAACTACCCCAATTTCGACGTCTACGAGAACATCGCCTCCCCGCTCAGGGTCGCGGGCGTCAAGGACGCGGAAGTCAAGAAGCGCGTCCACGCGGTTTCGGATCTGCTGCGCCTCTCGGCCATGCTCCATCGCCGGCCGGCAGAGCTTTCCGGTGGTCAGCAGCAGCGTACGGCGCTCGCCCGCGCACTGGTCAAGGACGCCGACCTCGTGCTGCTCGACGAGCCGCTGGCCAATCTCGATTTCAAGCTGCGCGAAGAATTGCGTGACGAACTGCCCAAGCTGTTGGCGGGGCGCGGATGCACGGTCGTTTACGCCACCACCGAGCCTTCGGAGGCGCTGCTGCTCGGCGGGCATACCGCGGCGCTCGAGAAGGGCAGGGTGGTCCAGTTCGGTCCCACCGGTTCAGTCTATCGCGACCCGGCAAACCTTTCGAGCGCCGAGATCTTCTCCGAACCTCCCATCAACCGCATGATCGTGCACAAGGAGCCCGGCAATCTGGTCGCGCCTGGCGGCGAACGCTGGCCGCTCCCTGCGACCTTGCGGGACGTCGCCGACGGTCAGTTCATTCTCGCGCTCCGGCCTCATAACGTAACCATCGAGCGGCGTCACGAGGCGGACGTTGCAATGGCCGGGCAGGTGGTGGTGACCGAGATATCAGGTTCGGAAAGCGTCATCCATTTCGAGATGCTGGGCACCACCTGGGTGTCCCAGTCCCATGGCGTCCATCGCCTCGCCGTCGGCTCGATCGGCAATTTTTTCGCCGACCTGGATCAGGCGCTGTTCTTCAGCCCCGATGGGACCCGGGTCAAAGGAGGCGCGTGATGGCCAAGGTCACGCTGGAAAATCTCGCCCACACCTACTTCAATCGCGCGGACGGCACGGCCGAATGGGCGGTCAAGCGCATCAATCTGCAATGGGCCGATGGCGGTGCGTTCGCTCTGCTTGGGCCCTCCGGCTGCGGCAAGACCACGCTGCTCAACATCATGTCCGGGCTCATCCATCCGACCGAGGGGCGCATCCTCTTCGACGAACGCGATGTGACCGCGCTGTCTCCCGAGGAGCGCAACATCGCCCAGGTGTTCCAGTTCCCGGTCGTCTACGACACCATGAGCGTTTACGACAACATTGCCTTCCCGCTGCGCAATCGCGGCATGGCGGAAGCCGAAATCGGCCCGCGGGTACGCGAGATCGCGGAGCTGACCGAGCTCACGCCGATGCTCAAGCAACGCGCCGCCGGTCTCACCGCCGACGGCAAGCAGAAGATTTCGCTCGCCCGCGGTCTGGTTCGTCCGGACGTCAACCTCGTGATGTTCGATGAGCCGCTGACGGTCATCGACCCGCATCTCAAATGGGTGCTGCGCTCCAAGCTCCGCGAGCTGCACCAGCGTGTCGGCACCACCATGATCTACGTCACCCACGACCAGACCGAGGCCCTGACCTTCGCCGATCAGGTGGTGGTGATGAACGCCGGCGAGGTCGTGCAGATCGGCAGCCCGGTCGAACTCTTCGAGCAGCCGCAGCACACATTTGTGGGCCACTTCATCGGTTCCCCAGGCATGAATGTCTTACCCGCGAAAATCGACAACGGCAAAGCCATCTTTGCCGGACGGCAGCTCGACGTCGCCAATCCGGTCGCCGCTGCCGCCGACGGTACCATGGAACTGGGCGTACGCCCCGAATTCGTGCGCTTCGTCCGCGAGGGCATCCCGGCGAGGATCATCAACGTGGCGGATGCCGGCCGCTATCGCATCGTCGACACGCAGGCCGATGGCCACAGGATCAAGCTTCTTGTGGACGAGGGCGAGGAGATCCCCGCCGGTACTGCCCAACTCGGCTTCGATCCCAGCCAGACCCGGCTCTATCGCGATGGCTGGCTTGCAACCGATGGTGCGACGTCATGAACAAGACCATCAACAACCGGGCATGGTTCCTTGTCGTTCCCGTCGTCGCGCTGGTGGCGTTCAACGCCCTGATTCCGTTGATGACAGTGGTCAACTACTCCGTGCAGGAAACCTTCGGCGACAACACCTTCTTCTGGTCCGGCGTCACCTGGTTCGAGAAGTTGCTGCGCGATCCGCGTTTCCATGGCGCCCTTGGCCGGCAGCTGTTCTTCACCGGCATCATCCTTCTCATCGAAGTGCCGCTGGGCGTCGCCATCGCGCTCACCATGCCCAAGAAAGGCCCCTGGGTCTCGGTCTGCCTCGTGCTCATGGCGCTGCCGCTGCTGATCCCGTGGAACGTCGTCGGCGCGATGTGGAACATCATGGCGCTGCCCGATATCGGGCTCCTCGGCCATACCCTCAACGCACTCGGCTTCGACTACAACTATACCCGCCAGCCCGTATCCGCCTGGGTGACGCTGATCGCCATGGACGTCTGGCACTGGACCTCGCTGGTGGTGCTGCTGAGCTACGCCGGGCTCGTCTCCATCCCCGAGGCCTATTATCAGGCCGCCAAGATCGACGGCGCCAGGCCATGGGCGGTGTTTCGCTACATCCAGCTTCCCAAGATGAAACGGGTGCTGACCATCGCCATCCTGCTGCGCTTCATGGATTCGTTCATGATTTATACGGAGCCTTCGGTGCTCACCGGCGGAGGACCGGGCAATTCGACGACGCTGCTCTCGATCGATCTCGTCAAGACCGCGCTTGGCCAGTTCGACCTCGGTCCGGCGGCGGCGACCTCGCTGGTCTACTTCCTGATCGTGCTCCTGGTGAGCTGGGTCTTCTACACCCTGATGATGCGGAACGAGGCTCAATGATGCGCACCGCCAAGTGGCTTGTCCCGACGCTCTACATCCTCTTCCTGATGCTGCCGATCTATTGGCTCCTCAGCATGTCGTTCAAGTCGACCAACGAGATTCTCGGCGGCTTCACGCTGTGGCCGCGCGACTTCACCCTCGCCAACTACACCAAGATCTTCACCGACTCGGTCTGGTACAACGGCTACATCAACTCGATCACCTATGTGACGCTGAACACGGTGATCTCGGTGCTGGCGGCACTGCCGGCCGCCTATGCCTTCTCGCGCTACCGGTTCCTCGGCGACAAGCACCTCTTCTTCTGGCTCCTGACCAACCGCATGGCGCCGCCCGCGGTCTTCGCGCTGCCCTTCCTGCAGCTCTATTCGGCCGTCGGGCTCTTCGATACCCATATCGCGGTAGCGCTGGCGCATACGCTCTTCAACATTCCGCTCGCCGTGTGGATCCTCGAGGGCTTCATGTCCTCCGTGCCCAAGGAACTCGACGAGACCGCCTATGTCGACGGCTATCCGTTCTGGAAGTTCTTCATCAAGATATTCCTCCCCACCATCGCCGCGGGCATCGGGGTCGCCTGCTTCTTCTGCTTCATGTTCTCCTGGGTGGAACTGCTCCTGGCCAAGACCCTGACCTCGGTCGCCGCCAAGCCGATCGCCGCCACCATGACGCGAACCGCAAGCTCGTCCGGCTATGAACTCGGCCTGCTCGCGGCCGCCGGCTCGTTGACACTGATCCCCGGAGCCATCGTCATCTATTTTGTACGGAACTATATCGCCCGCGGCTTCGCGCTGGGGAGGGTGTGATGGATTTCGGCTTGAGCTGGATGGCCTGGACCTGGCCGACCGCCGCCTTCTTCGTCTTCATCGGCGCCTGCATCGCCACCATGGCGGTCTGGGAATATTTCGTGCCGGGGGGCGCGCCGCGGCGTGGTGTTTTTGGGCTCGACACCACCCGCGGCGACCGTCTCTTCATCTCGCTGCTGGGTTCGGCCTTCATCTTCCTCGGTTGGCTCGGACTGTTCGGCGCCCCGCTCTGGGGCCCGCTGGGGATCGCGGTCGTCTGGTTCGTATTCGTCTTCCGCTGGGTCTAGCCGGTTGACCCCAGGCCGTTGAGCGTGTCATTTCGGGCAACCTCCGGAAGCCCTCCATGTTCGCCATCCTCAACGTCGTCATTCCGGTGTTCGCGATCATCGGGCTGGGCTATTTTGCCGTCCGTTTCAGGCTCTATCCCACCGAAGGCGTCCGCGGCCTTGTCGCCTTCGTCAACAATTTCGCCACTCCGTGCCTGCTGTTCCAGGCGATGCTGACCTCGGATTTCGGCACCGCCTTCAACTGGTCGATCATCGGCCCCTTCTATGCGGGCTCGCTGTTCTCGCTGGTCGCCGGCACGATCATCGCGGTCAAATTCTTCGGCAACCGCCCGGGCGAGGGCGTCTCCTCGGGCTTCGCCGCGATGTTCACCAATACCGTTCTGATCGGCATCCCGATCATGCAGCGCGCCTACGGCGAGGGGTCGCTGCCGGTGGTGTTCTCGATCATCGCCTTCCATGCGCCCATGCTCATCACCATTGGCATGCTGGTGATGGAACTGGTCCGCCGCGACGGGGCGCCGCTGCACAGGGCGCTCGGGGTCGCGGCGCTGCGCATCGTGCAGAACCCGCTGCTCTGGGGCGTCGGGCTTGGTCTTCTGGCCAACGCCTATGAGCTGGAACTCCCCGAGCCCGGCACCGCCTTCCTCACCATGATGTCGGCCGCCGTCCTGCCCGCGGCTCTGTTCGGACTCGGCGGCGCGCTCAACGAATACAGGCTCTCCGAGAACTGGGCTCAGGCGCTGGCCATGTCGAGCTTCAAGCTCGTCATCCACCCCACCATCGCCTGGGTGCTGATGGTGCCGGTGCTCAAGCTCGATCCCGAGATCGCCCGCTACGGTGTGCTGCTCGCCGCCATGCCGACCGGCATCAATGCCTACGTGTTCGCCACCTACTACAACCGCGCGGTCAATGTCGCCACCAACACGGTGCTGATCTCGACCGTAGCCTCCATCCTCACCGTCTCGGTCTGGCTGTATGTGCTGAGCTTGTGATCCGACCGCTCAGGTAGCCGGCAATGTTCCAGGCCCTGTGGCGGTCGTGATAGACATGTTGATAGCTGCGATGCGCCGAGGCGGCGCGCAGGCTCGGCGCCCCGGCCGGCTGCTCCTTCCGCCAGTGGTCGGGGATGAGTTGAGGTTCGCGGACAGAACCATCCGCATTGTGCATTTCGTCAAGCGGGGATGTGTCGTTCATTACGACCTGCGGCGGTGCGGCCGAACCCACTGCCTTGCCGTTGCTACACGTTTGGCACGCGCCGTCCAGCGGCGTTTCCATTGAGCGGTCACCCCATCCGCCGTCCCTCATCTTCGCATCAAGCGCGAGGATAACGGACGGTGGGCATCGGTACCGTACGAGGTTCCCCGCGAGACGCGAATGCCAGTTGGTGCCGAGTTGGTACGGCAGGGTCCTCACCTCAAGTCCCTTACCAGCTCGATCTCATCCCTGATCGGCAGGCCATAATTCCCCGTTGGCGCGATCTCCGGCTTGACCGTACGCGCGGCATCGACGGCTCCCGGGCGCAGGGCATGGAGCCGGAAGCCCCTGGATTGATAGAATCGCAGGGCGTCGAGATTGTCATTGGTGGTGACCACGACCAGGCGCGCGTGCCCCTCGCTCCGCGCCAGCGCCGTGATTGCTTCGATCAGTTCGGTGCCGATGCCCCGGCCGATTCTGAACGCCTCCAGCGTCACGATTTCGCAATCGTCGTCGCTGAGTGCGCGATAATGCAGCAGCCCCTCCCGATCTCCGGCGACCAGGGCAGGGCAGGAGGTGGCGTCGAGAAGTTGCCCGCGCAGGACAATCATGTGGCTCCCCCAGCTTTCAGTGAGCTGCCGCCTGATCCAGTCGCGGTCGTCTTCGGTCGCTCGCCTGATCTCCACCGTCCCCTCCATTCGACTTGCCGCCGAATCCGCAATAAGAAAGCAGCCCTCCGAACCGATTGGCAATGGAAAGCACGATGGCGGTCGAAATTCTGCAAACGGGCAAGCTCCTCGAAAGCTGCGAAGAGGCGCTGGCCTCCCGCTTCACCGTCCATAAGCTGCATGAAGCGACGGACCGCGACACCGTGATCGAGCAGATCGGCCCACGCATCCGCGGCATCGCCGGAGGCGGCGCCAGCGCGGAACTGATTGCCCGGCTGCCCAGTCTGGAGATCATCGCCAATTTCGGCGTTGGTTACGACAATGTGGACGTTGCCGCCGCCAGGGCCCGCAACGTCCGCGTCACCAATACCCCCAATGTCCTCAACGACGCCGTCGCCGAGCTCGCCATAGGGCTGATGATCGCGCTGGCCCGGCGCATCCCGCAGGCCGATCAGTTCGTCCGCCAGGGTCGCTGGCTCAAGGGCCAGTTTCCGCTGCTCTCCGAGCTTAACGGCAAGACCGTGGGCATTCTCGGGCTCGGCCGCATCGGCAAGGAGATCGCGGCGCGCTGTCAGGCGATGAAGATGCGGGTGGTCTATCACGGCCGCCACCGGCAGCCGCACGAGCCCTTCGTCTATTACGACAAGCTCTTGGACATGGCGCGTGACAGCGATTGGCTGGTGGTGATCGCGCCCGGAGGCCGCAACACCGAGAAGGTGGTCTCGCGCCAGGTGCTCGAGGCGCTGGGCCCGGGAGGTTTTCTCGTCAACATGGCACGCGGCACCCTGGTCGACGAGGCGGCCATGGTCGAGATGCTGGTTTCGGGCAAGCTCGGCGGTGCGGCCCTCGACGTCTTCGAGAACGAGCCGCAGGTGCCCGAGGCGCTGTTCGCCCTCGACAACGTCGTCCTTTCCCCGCATCAGGGCAGCGCTACCCACCAGACCCGCACCAAGATGGGCGCGCTGGTCGTCGCCAACCTGGGAGCTCATTTTTCCGGCGAACCGCTCCTGAGCGCGGTGGTTTGATCCGGATCGCCCCTGGCGGGCGAGTGGCCGATGTCGCCGGCGCGCTCGCTCAGTCGATCAGCAGTCCGGTCTCTGGATCGAAGATGGAGAGGATGTCGGTGTCGATCGCCAGATGCGCTTGCTGCCCGGATTCGAGCCGCATGCGGCCGGGCAGCCGCGCCGTGATCTGCTTGCCGCCGAGCTGGAATGTGGCAAAGGTATCCGAGCCGGCGTTTTCCACGAGTTCGGCCTTGAGGGTGAGCGGGGAATTACCGGGCGAGGCCGGTATGAAGGCCTCAGGCCGGATGCCGGCGATGATCGGCTTGCCCGCGTAGTTGCCGCGCAGCAATTTACTGGGAACCGGGATGCGCTGGTCCTCTGCGCCGTCGCTGAAGTGCAGCGTGCCGGTCTCGCCGTGGAGCGTGAAATGCCCCGGCACCAGGTTCATCGGTGGCGAGCCCATGAAATCGGCGACAAAGAGGTTGGCCGGCCGCTCGTAGATTTCGGCAGGGGTGCCGATCTGCTGGATGACGCCCTGGTTGAGCACCACGATCCGGGTCCCCAGCGTCATCGCTTCGATCTGGTCATGCGTCACATAGACGATCGAGGCGCCGAGCCGCTCATGCAGCCGCTTGATCTCGCCGCGCAGCTCGACGCGCAGCTTGGCGTCGAGATTGCTGAGCGGCTCGTCGAACAGGAACAGCACCGGCTCGCGCACCAGCGCCCGGCCCATGGCCACGCGCTGCCGCTGCCCGCCGGAAAGCGCGCCGGGCTTGCGCTCGAGCAGATGCTGGATCTGCAGCAGCGTCGCGACCTCGCGGGTCTTGCGTTCCTGCTCGGCCTTGGGGACGTGGCGCACCTTCATGCCGAAGCCGATGTTCTCGGCTACCGTCATGGTCGGATAGAGGGCGTAGCTCTGGAACACCATGGCGATATCACGATCGCGCGGCGGTACCTGGGTCACGTCGCGGCCGGCGATGACGATTTCCCCGCCCGAGACCTCGTCGAGCCCGGCAATGCAGTTGAGCAGGGTGGATTTCCCGCAGCCCGATGGACCGACCAGCACCAGGAAGTCGCCGGCCGCCATGTCGATGCTGACCGATTTGAGTACCTCGACCGCGCTGAAGCGCTTGACCAGGTTCCTGACTTCGAGCACCGGCACGGCCGGTTGTGCCTTCTGCGCTATTGCAGCCATGCCTCTCCTCCCGATTTCGGCGCCGCTCCGGTGGAGCCGCGCACGATCAGATCTGCTGGCACGATCCGCTGCAGCTTGCGCGGATCGGTCCCCGCAATCCTTAACACCATCATCTCGGCCAGCGCCGTTCCCGCGTCGCGGATCGGCGAGCGCGTCACCGTCAGCGGCGGCGTGAAATGCTCGGCCCGCAGGTGCGGCAGCACGTCGTCATGGGCGATGATGGAGATGTCCGATCCCACCTGCAATCCCGCGGCTGTGGCGGCCCGGATCACCCCGAGTGCCTGCAAGGTCGATGAGCAGATGAAGGCGGTGGGCGGCAGCCCGGCGGCTCTCGCCAGCAGAGCCGAGGCTCGGGTGAAGCCCTGGTCCTCGCTCATCTCGTCGTGGCTGACGAAACGTGCCGGCACATTGATGCGCCGCTCTTCGAGCACGCGGCGGAACGCGGTCTCGCGCTGCGCTACGAAGGCGAGCCCGGCCGGACCGTTCATCAACGCGATGCGCTTATGCCCCAGATCGGCGAGGAGCGTGGTCGCGCTGGCAAAGGCCCCGTCATTGTCGATGTCGAAAAACGCATAGGGAACGTCGTCGGCGGTCCTTCCGTGCACAACGAAAGGAAAATCTCGTTCATGCAGCGTTGTGATCCGTTCATCATTGTGTTCGGGAGCGGACACGATCATCCCGTCGACCGAACCCGATGCCACGAACCGCTTGTAGTGGGCGAGCAACTCGCCCGGCGGCGCGGTGTGGATGATCAGGTCGATCTCGCGATCGGCGAGGCCAATGCTAAGTCCCGCCAGGAAATCGACAAAATGCGGATCGACCAGCAGATTTCTGGCGGAACGGAAGATCATCCCAACCATTCCCGATTTGCCGGTGGCCAGCCGCTTGGCCGTCGTATTGGCTTTGTAGTTGAGACGTTCGGAGGCTTCGATGACGCGCCGGCGCGTCTTCTCGCCAACCTCGGGGAAGCCGTTGAGCGCCCGGCTCACAGTGGCCGGTGAGAGACCCAGATGCCTCGCGAGCTCTCGCAACGTCGTCAATCCGTGCCTCCCCGCAGGATCGAACTAAACCGGTTTGAGAATTGCATGGTCAGTTGGCGCCCGCAATCCATTCTTTCATGGCATTGCATGAATCAAACCGGTTTGAGTATTCTGGCCTCCGCGCTATAAAGCCTTCGACGGTTCACCAGCGCACCAGCATTTTGGGAGGGTTCGGATGCGGGAGTGGTGGCGCGGCGGAGTGATCTATCAGGTCTATCCGCGCTCCTTTCAGGACACTAATGGCGACGGCATCGGTGATCTGCCCGGCATCATGCGGCGGCTCGACCATGTCGCGCGCCTCGGCGTCGACGCCGTCTGGCTTTCCCCCATCTTCGAGAGTCCCCAGGAGGACATGGGCTACGACGTCTCCAACTACAAGGACGTCGACCGGCTGTTCGGCACGCTCGAGGATTTCGACTCGCTGGTGCAGCGCGGCCATGCCCTGGGCCTCAAGGTCATAATCGACCAGGTGATGAGCCACACCTCGGACCGGCACCCCTGGTTTCGTGAAAGCCGCGTGTCGCGCACCA
>JAUXUM010000214.1 GCA_030680995.1 Devosia sp. | reverse complement strand
CCTCTGTCGACGGGGTAGCCATGGGGAGTTCCTCTCATTGAAGGGAACTCCATGGTCAGATCAGGTGCGTCTCGACCAAAAGCCGATAATGAAACCGCGACCGCACCGCCGGCCCCCTCCCGCGAAGCGGGTTCGTGCATGAAGGCGCAAAGCAGACAGCCGCCATGCCACCGCACGATTGAGACCGCCCCAGCTGAACGCATGCCCTTGGAATCATTTGGGAGTGTGGCCGCAACCTATTGATTTGTTTAGACCGTGCTTTTCACGTTTTGGGAAAAAAGCTCTTTAAAATCAATGCGTAGCGACGGACTCTGACTCCGTCAATCTTGGTTCGAATCCAGGTTCCCCAGCCAACTTCCATTTTTCTTCATAATCAAACGTTTGGCGAAGCGCCGTAGCGCACCACAGTAGCAGCGTTCCGTAGCGACAGTACGGCCTTTTGTGCTCTCTTGGCTCTTGAGCCGATAGGCCGGCGCCTTCCGGAAGCGAGCCTCTTGCCCTATGTCTGGGTGGACTCGAATACCGGGTTGTCCGGCTCGATCTGGCATTCATTGATCAACTGTGGAGCGTCAATAGGTTGTTCCTGGTTAGCGCGAGGCGACTGATGGGTGTTTTGGCATCGGGTCCGCATGGGGTCGATGCATCAAGTTTTCTGCAAGTCTTGCGCTCCCACAGCGGCGCGGGCTGAGTTTTTTCGCGGGGGGTCGCTCGCGGCCACGGTCTCGACGGAAATACAGCCGCGGCAGGCGGCATCGAGATCGAGCTGAGGATTTCCGGCGGGAAAGCGATCCCCGTCAGGCACTGCTGCCCGCTACTTGACACGCCTGGCGGACGGGCGTAGCGTTTATCAAGTTTAACGTAAAACTGTTGTCAGCCGACAGTCGTACCGCCCACGAAGCGCGACTGTTTGTGGAAATAGGTTTAACGCTACACCTTTGGGGGGGCCGCTAGCGTGGCGAGAGCGACGATCAAGGACATTGCGCTCGCGGCGAAGGTGTCGCCGATGACGGTGTCCAACGTTATCAACGGGCGCCGGGCCAAGGCCTCGGACGAAACCGTCGAGCGCATCAAGGCGGCGATCGAGACGCTGGGCTACACGCCCAACCTGTCGGCGCGGAGCCTGGTGTCCAAGGCCTCGCGCATGGTGGGCGTGCTGATCCCGTTCACCGAGGACCAGAACCAGCTGCTGCTCAACAACCCGTTCTACGCCGAGATCGTCAGCGGCATCGAAAGCGCGCTGCGCGAAGCGGGCTACTACATGATGCTCTCGGGCGTGCGCGCCGACGGCGGCCGGCTCGAGACGCTCCAGAGCTGGAACATGGACGCGCTCATCGTGCTCGGCGTCTACAAGGAGCGGCTCTATGAGGAGCTCAAGGCGCACGACCTGCCGACCCTCCTCATCGACAGCTATATCGACGATCCGCATTTCTACCGCCTCGGGGTCGACGACGAAGCCGCCGCCTATCGGGCGACGCGCTACCTGATCGAGAAGGGCCATCGCGGCGTGGCGCTGGTCACCGGCGTCATCCGCACCGACGGGGTGATCGAGCGCCGCGTTGCCGGCTACCGGCGGACGCTAGAGGAGGCGGGGATCGCCTTCGACCCCGCCCGCATCCTCTCTGGCTCCGTGACCTTCGACTGGGGCGTCGCGGCCGCCGAGCAGCTCGCGGCGCTGCCGGAGACGACAGCCGCCTTCTGCACCGCGGACCTCATCGCGGCCGGCCTCCTCGCCGGGCTGCACCGGCTCGGCAAGCGCATCCCCGAGGATTATTCGGTGATGGGCTTCGACAACCTCCCGATCTCCCGGATGGTCTATCCGGCGCTCACCACCGTGGATCAGTCGATCCTCGGCAAAGGGCAACTGGCCGGCAAGCTGATCACCGATATCCTTGGCAAGAACGATCCGCCGCGCGAAAGCCTCATCGACTTTGCCATCGTCGAGCGCGACAGCGTCGCGATCCGGAGTCGATCATGAGCCCCGCAGCCGACCGCTCGAAATATCTGGCGCTGGCGGTGCTGCTGCTGCCGAGCCTCATCGGCATGCTCGCTTTCCTGATGCTGCCGGTGCTCTCGTCACTGGTGCTGAGCTTTTCCGAGTGGGACCTGATCGGCGAGGTCACCTGGGTCGGCATCGACAACTACGTCACTGCGCTGAGCGATCCTGCGGTGCTAGGTGCCCTTCGCAACACCCTCACCTTCATCCTTGGCTACCTGCCGGCGGTCGTCGCCATCGCGCTGGGGCTGGCGCTCCTCCTCAATCGCCGCATCAAGGGGCGGGTCGTCTTCCGGGCGATCTATTTCGTGCCCGTCGTCACCTCGTGGGTCGCCGTGTCGCTGATCTGGAAGTGGCTGCTCAACCCGCAATATGGGCTGGTCAACTTCGCGCTGGGGGCGGTCGGCATCAAGGGACCGGGCTGGCTGTTCGATCCCAACTGGGCGATGACCGGGATCGTCCTCACCTCGGTGTGGAAAGATGTAGGGTTCGTGGCGGTGATCTATCTCGCCGGGCTGCAGGACATCCCCGAGCCGCTCTACGAGGCGGCGGCGCTCGACGGCGCGACGCCCTGGCAGCGGTTCTGGTCCATCACCTTCCCGATGCTGGCGCCGACCACCTTCTTCGTCACCACTATCTCGCTGATCTCGTCGTTCCAGGTGTTCGACCAGGTCTGGATCATGACCCAAGGCGGCCCTGCGGGCGCCACCAGCGTCATGATCGAACTCATCTACAAAAACGCCTTCAGCTATTTCCGCATGGGCTACGCCTCGGCGATCTCCTGGATCCTGTTCGCGCTGATCTTTGCCGTCACCATCGCGCAGAACCTGCTCCAGAAGCGCCTGGACCGTTCCGATGGCTGACATGGCAATCTTCGCAGAGACCTCGATGAGCCGCCCCACGGCGCGGATGCGGCCGGGCCTTCGCCTCTCCGATATTGCGACCTACATCCTGCTCTTTGCCGGCGCGGCGGTAATGCTGCTGCCGTTCGCCTGGATGGTCTCGACTTCGCTCAAGACCACCGGCGCGACCTTCGTCACCCCGCCGCAGCTGCTGCCCGACCCGGCGACGCTCGACAACTACGCCAAGGTGTTCGACTCCGCGCCCGTCGCGCAGTTCCTCTTGAACTCGATCTTCGTCTCGGTCACCAGCACGGCGCTGATGGTGCTGTTCTGCGCCATGTCGGGCTACGCCTTCGCGCGCATCGCGTTCAAGGGCCGCACGGTGCTGTTCTACGCCTATCTGGCGACGCTGATGATCCCGCAGCAGGTGACGCTCACCCCGCTCTTCATCATCATGAACTTCCTCGGCTGGACCAACACTTACCAGGCGCTGATCCTGCCCTCGAGTTTTGGAGCCTTCGGCACGTTCCTGCTGCGGCAGTTCTTCATGCGCTTGCCGAGGGAGATCGAGGAAGCCGCGTTCATGGACGGCGCCGGCTATATCCGGATCTTTTTCACCATTGCCATCCACCTCGCCCGACCGGCGCTCGCGACGCTCGGGGTCTTTGCCTTCATGGCGAGCTGGAACAGTTTCCTCTGGCCGCTGATCATCACCACCGACCAATCGATGATGACGCTGCCGCTCGGGCTCTCGGCTCTGCAGGGGCGCTGGACCACCGACTGGAACGTGCTGATGGCCGGCACCGTTATCGGCACCCTGCCGATCATCGCACTCTATGTATTTGCCCAGAAATACATAATCCGGGGTCTCTCACACACTGGGCTCAAGTGAAAAAGCAAAAATCTCAAGGAGGAGAAACCATTATGCTACGTAGAACATTCACCGGGTTGCTGCTGGCGACCGCGCTCGTTTCGCCGGTGCTCGCCGAAGACGTCACCATCAAGTACATGACGTTCTCCGCGGCGCCGAACTATCTCAAGGAACTGGACGCCACCATCGCGGCCTTCGAAACCGAGCATCCCGGCGTCAAGGTCACGTACGAGACAGCCGCGTGGGACGCCTACTTCACCAAGCTGCAGACCGTCGTCGCGGCCAGGCAGGCGCCCGATGCGTTCGAACTCAACTACGAGAATTTCGTCACCTATGCCGAGAAGGGCGCGCTGCTTGACCTCGGTCCGCTGGTGACGGCGGACACCGGCTTCGATGTCGGCGTCTACAACCCGACAGCGCTCGCCGCGTTTTCGGAAGCGGGCAGGCAGTATGGTCTGGTCGAAAGCTTCTCGAACGTCGTCCTCTTCTACAACAAGGACCTGTTCGACGCAGCCGGCGTCGCCTATCCAAAGGCAAACTGGACCTGGAAGGAAGAACTCGAAGCCGCGCAAAAGCTGACCGATGCCGGCAAGGGCGTCTGGGGCGATTTCGCGCCGATCCAGTTCTGGGAATTCTACAAGACCATTGCGCAGAACGGCGGCGCAATCTTCAATGCCGAGAAGACCGAAGTCACCATCGACTCGGCCCGGAATATCGAGACGCTGACCTGGATGGTCGACAAGGTGAACAGGTACAAGGTCACCCCGAGCGACGCCGAGATGGCCGGCCAGTCGTCGGAAGACCTGTTCAAGGCGGGCAAGATTGCCATGCTGCGCACCGGCATCTGGCTGCTCGGCGACTTCACCGAGAACGCCCCCTTCAACTGGGACATCGCGCTCGAACCCGGCAACACGCAGAAGGCACACCACTTCTTCGCCAATGGCGTCGCGGTGTCGGCAAACTCCGCGCATCCGCGGGAAGCCTATGAGTGGGTCAAGTTCCTCACCTCGTCCAAGGCGGCGGTCGATCTCCGCATTGCGGCCGGCTGGGAACTCCCGGCGGTGAGCGATCCGGCGGCCGTGCAGGGCTATCTCGATCAGCCCGTGCCCGAGAGCCGTGAAGTGGTGTTCCAGGCGCTCGACACCGCGATCGTCCCGCCGGTGATCGGCAACTGGAACCAGCTGACCGACGCGGTGGGCAAGGAACTCGAAGCCGCCAAGCTCGGCCTGAAGACGCCGGAACAGGCGCTGAAAGACGCGAAAACCGCGATTGAAGCGCTGATGTAACTGCCTCCCAAAGGGCAAGGCCGGGGGCACGATCATCCCCGGCCTACTTTTCCCAATGCGGCCGCATCCTGTGCGATGATGCCCCAAGGACGTCACTCATGGAATTCTCTGAAATGTCCGAGCGGGAAGCGCCGCTGGCGACGAAGCACGCCTGGTTCCTCGATCTCTATTCGACGCTATTGGCCGATGCCGGCACAGCGCGGGACGCAGTGGCACAGCGCTTTGCGACGGCCGATGCGATGGACCCGGTCGAGGCGGCGCTGGTGCTTTATCTCGGCACGGCACTGGCGCAGGCGAATGGCGACCTGTCGCTGATCAAGAGCGGACGTGGGACGGCTTTTCGTGACCTCGTGGCGATGCGGCTGGAGCGCGAACTGCAGCCCTCGCTTAATACATTCTCCGACACCTGGGTGGTGGCCCTCTGGGCGGCGGCTTTGCGCGAGACCAATTGTCTGGTCCGCAGCGAGACGCTGACGCGTCTCGTCGGTCGAGTGAAGAACCATATCTACGCCCGGCACGTGCGCATGGGCACGCTGATGTCCTCGTCGGACAAGGTGACGCTCGGATTCGACGTGCTGCTGGCCGCGGTACCGTTCGGGCTGTTCGATTGCGAGGACCTGGTGCTGGTCGACTCGGTGCGGACCTTGACGGCGCCCGAGCGACTTGCCAAAGCGAC
>JAUXUM010000048.1 GCA_030680995.1 Devosia sp. | reverse complement strand
CCAGCGCCGGGATGATGATGAGCACGGCCATCGCGCTCATGCCGGTCCAGTCGACGGTAAACTGCGCGGTAAAATCCATCAGCCCCACGGGCATGGTCTTGCTGGCGGTGGTGCGGGTGAGCTGGCTGGCCAGCGCGTATTCGTTCCACGAGGTCAGGAAGGCGAAGATCGCGGCCGAGGCGAGGCCTGATTTGGCGAGCGGGAACTCCACCTTCCAGAACGCCTGCCAGCGCGTGCAGCCATCGATTTGCGCCGCCTCGCTCAAATCCACCGGAATCTGGCGGAAGAAGCCGTCCGTCAGCCAGATGGTGAAGGGGATGTTCACCGCGAGATAGACGAGGATGAGCCCCCATGAAGTGTCGATCAGCCCAAGCCGGCTCCACAGGATGAAGAGCGGCAGCGAAAGCGCCACGCCCGGCACCGTTCGCGACAGCATGAAGCCCAGAAACAGCGTCGCCTTGCCGCGGAAGCGATAGCGCGCGAAGGCATAGCCGCCCATCATGCCGATCGCGATGGCGACGGCCGTGGAAGTGATCGAGATCACCAGCGAGTTGATGAAATAGTTGCCGACCGGCAGGCCCTGCTGGGTCGAGAGCAGCCCGAATATGCCGAGGAAATTGTTGAGCGTGAGGGTCTGCGGAATCCAGACCGCCGGACGCGCCAGAACCTCGATGTTGGGGCGGAAGGCGGTGAGCACCACCCAGGCGCCCGGCACCAGCAGGATCAGCATGGCGACGAAGATGCCGAACCGGACGGCCCAACGCTGCCACGGTCTTTCGATGGTCAGTCTCTCTCTCATTGCGCGCCTCCCATGAAGGCGCGGGCGCTGACCAGCTTGCGGTAGAAGTAGAAGGTGAAGACGATCGAGAGGACGATCGAGATGTAGCCCATGGCGTTGGCCATTCCCATCTGCGAATTCTGGTATCCGACCCTGGTCATCAGCGTCCACAGCAGCTCGGTGCGTCCCGCCGGGCCGCCATTGGTCATGATCCGAACCATGTCGTAGGCGCGCGCGATGTCGAGCGAGCGGATGGTCATGGCGATGTAGACGAAGGGCATCAGGAACGGCAGCGTGATGTGCCGGAAGACCTGAAACGGATTGCAGCCATCGACCCTGGCCGCCTCGATCGGCTCCTTGGGAAGCGCCATCAGCCCGGCCAGCAGCAGGATGGCGAAGACCGAGGTCGACATCCAGACTTCCGCGAAGATGATGGAGAAATTGGCGAGCGTCCCATCGACCAGCCATGCGATCGGCTGCCTGATGAGGCCGAGATCGAACAGCGCGTTGTTCACCAGGCCGACGGCATCGTTGAAGATGTATTTGAACTGGAAGCCGACGAGAATGGGCGAGAACATCATCGGGAACATCATGACGGTGCGCAGCGTCCGCTGGCCCCACGTGATCTTGTTGACCAGCAGCGCGAGGCCCAGCCCCAGCACCATTTCCAGATTGAGCGTGATGGTGATGAAGAGGATAGTACGGCCGAAGGCCCACCAGAAGTCGTCGTTGCCGAGCAGCCGCTGATAGTTCCTGAGACCGACGAACTGGAACAGCGTCGCGGGCTTGGTGAGGTTGTAGCCGGTAAAGCTCGTCCAGAACGAGATGAGCAGCGGCACGAGCACCACGGCGAGGATCACGACGATCGCGGGCAGCAGCAACAGATAGGGGGTCGCGCGGGGCGATCGCCAGAAGCTCATGCGGGATGCTGTCCTGTCTGTTGATCTGGCTGAGTTAACCCCCTTCCCGTCCCTCCCCACAAGAGGGAGGGGGAGGGGGCTGTCGAGACGGGCCGCCCAGCCAACGGCCGGGCAGCCCGTCTCGAGAGACTTACTGCAGCAGACCGGCGTCCTGCATGATCACGGTCGCTTCGACGGCGGCGCCGTCAAGCGCTTCCTGTGCGGTCTTCTCGCCCACGATGGCCGCCTGCACGGCCGGCCAGATGACATTGGAGACCTCGATCCACTGCGCGACCAGCGGCGGCGTCCGGGCCTCGGCGAGCGACTGCTCCCAGACCGCGAACATATCGGCCAGGTGCTGCTTGTCGTTAGCCTTGAACCACTCCACGACCTCGCTGAAGGTCTTGCTGCGCGTCGGCAGATTACCCGCCTGGGCTTCCATCATCTCGCTTTCGTCATTGGTGAGGAACACAGCGAAGGAAACGGCGGCCTCCTTGTTGTCGCACTGCTGCGCCACCGAGAACGAATGCGAGCCCGACCAGCCCCCGCGCTTGCCCGAGGTGCCGACCGGGGAGACGGCAAAACCAAGTTCGCCGGCGACCTTGGACGAGGCCGGATCGCTGAAGAAGCCAGCCCAGCCCGGCCAGTCGAGATCGATCGCCAGCTGGCCGGCGGCCATCGCCTGGCCGATGTCGTCCCAGGTGTAGTTGACCGTGCCGGCGGGCACCGCCTTGGCGTCGTAGAGGTCCTTGAACCACTGCACCGCCGCCACGCCCTCGGGCGAATTGAAAACCGGCTTCCAGTTCTCGTCGAACATGTCGCCGCCATTGGCGCGCAGTATCTCCATGAAGCGGCCGCTGAGCCCCTCGTCCTTGCCGGCAAAGGCCGTGCCGTAGAGATCGGGCGGCGCGGCGAAGAAGATCGCCTGCTGCTTGAACTCGTCGAAGGTCTTGGGCGGCGCGAGATCGGTGCCGAACCGCTCTTTGTACCTGGCCTGGTTCTCGGCGCTCTCGTACAGGCTCTTGCGGTAGTAGAGGTTGGAGACGTCGGTCACGCGCGGCAGTTGCACCAGCCGGCCGTCGACCATGGCGGACGCCAGAGTACCGGGGACATATTTGTCGAGCTCGGCCCGCGGAATCATGTCCTTGAGGTCGACATAGAGATCGCCATATTGCGGGGCGAAGCTCGTATGGTTCGAACCGACGCACCAGCTGATCGACCCGGATGCGATGTCTTGCTTGATCTCGCGGTCGAGATCGAAATGGTTCTTGGACGAGACGATCTCGACCTTGGCGCCAGTGAGCGCCTCCCATTCGGGGATGCGGGTATAGAGCTTTTCGTATTGCGTGCCGCCGATCAGCTTCACCTTGAGGGTGTAGCCGTCAAACTTGCCATAGTCGAATTCCTGCGCCTGAGCGATGCCGCCCAGCGCCACCAGCGCGCATGTCGCCATGAGCGCGTTCAGCAGATTCTTGGACATGAGTTTCTCCTCCTGAGACCCTTCCGCATGACACCTCCAAACCGGCTTGATCATGCATATATGAACAGTCTATTTGTAGGTAAGCATGGTTGACGGCGCGTCGTCAACCGATAGCATCGCGTGGATGAGCCGCTGGGAGGAGTTATGGTGGTCGCCGACGAGCTGGACAAATATCGCGCTCCCGCGCTCGATAAAGGGCTCGATATCCTGGAGTTGCTTGCGGCGACCGAGGAAGGCCTGAGTCAGGCCGAAATCGCCAAGGCGCTCGACCGCTCGCCCAACGAGATCTATCGCATGCTCGACCGGCTGGTGCGCCGCGACTATGTGCGCCGCATCTATGGCGACCGATACGAGCTGACCCTCAAGCTGTTCGAACTGGCCCACGCAAGCCCGCCGATCCGCCGCCTGGTGAGCCAGGCCCTGCCGGTGCTGCGGCGCTTTGCCCGCGATTCCGAGCAGGCCTGCCACCTCGTGATCCATGACCGCAACATCCTCGTGGTCGTCGCCCAGGTGGACAGCCCCGGCTATTGGAACGTCTCGATCCGCGTCGGCTCGCGCATCAGCCTGGTCAACACCGGCTCGGGCCACGTCTTCCTCGCCTTCGCCTCGCCGGAAGAGCGGGAACTGATGCTCGAGGATCTCGAGGCCAGCATGCGCGAACACCTTACGCCCGCGCTCCAAGGGCGGCTGGCCAAGGTGCGTGAGCAGGGATTCGAGACCATGGCGAGCCTGCAAGTTTCCGGCGTGACCAATCTGTCGGTCCCCATTTTCGGTCCGGTCGGCAGCGTCATCGCCGCCCTCACCTGTCCCTACACCGAACGGCTCGACAGGAAGAACGCGCCAGGCACCGAGACGGTCCTCGCGCTGCTTGTCGCGGCCGGACGCGAAATATCGCAACGGCAAGCCGCCGCCGAACCCGCTTAACCCAGGGACGTTCCATGCGCATTCTCGACACCCATCTCCATCTCGTCTACCAGGACCGCTTCTCTTACCCTTGGCTCGCCGACGCACCGGCGCTCAACCGGCAATGGACGGTGGAGGACTACTTCGCCGAAGCCGAAGGGCTCGGTATCGAGACCGCCCTGCACATGGAGGTCGACGTCGCCGGGGAGCAGATGCTGGCCGAGACCGAGTACATGACCCACCTTCACCCCAAGGTGGTCGGGGCCATCGCCGCGGCGCGCCCGGAGCACAAGGACTTCCCCGACTATCTGCAGCGGCTCGCCGAAGTGCGCGGCCTCCGCGGCGTCCGCCGCATCCTCCACACCTCGCCCGATGAGTTGTCGCAGTCCGACCGCTTCGTCGAGAACGTCCAGCGGCTGGCCAACTACCGCCTGCCCTTCGATCTTTGCGTGCGCGCCGATCAGCTGCCGATTGGCCGGAAGCTGGTCGAGCAATGCCCGGACGTGCAGTTCATCCTCGATCACTGCGGCGTTCCCAAGATCGCCGAACAGGAACTCGAACCCTGGCGCACCCATATCCGCGAGCTCGCCGGACGCCCCAACGTCGCCGCCAAGGTCTCCGGCATCGTCGCCTATGCCGGACCGGACTGGACCGTGGCAACGCTGCGCCCCTTCGTCGAACACATCATCGAGAGTTTCGGCTGGGACCGGGTGGTGTGGGGTTCGGATCACCCGGTCTGCACCCTGACCGCCAATCTCACCCGCTGGGTCGGCGCGACCAAGGAGATCATCGCCGGCGCCAGCGCCGACGAGCAGGCCAAGCTCCTGCACCGCAACGCCGAGCGCATCTATCGAGTCCAGGGAGGAACAAAATGAAACGTTACGGAGCGGTGATCGGCATCAGGCCCGAACACATCGCCGAATATAAGCGCATCCATGCGGCGGTCTGGCCGGATGTTTTGAAGCAGATCAAGGCGAGCAAGATCTCGAATTACTCGATCTATTTGAAGGAGCCGGAGAACCTGATGTTCGCCTACTACGAATATCACGGAGATGACCACGACGCCGACATGGCGGCGATGGCCGCCGATCCGAAAACGCAGCAATGGTGGGCGGTCTGCATGCCGATGCAGGCGCCGCTGCCGAGCCGCAAGGAAGGCGAGTGGTGGGCCGGGACGGAGGAGGTCTTCCACCTCGACTGACACGGTCGGCTTGCATCAGTGATCCATATATGAAAAGATTATTCAGATAAGAATTAACACTTCTGCCCTGGGAGGAGCGGTTTGGCGATAGAGGTTGAGAGTCTGCGGCAGAACTGGCCACGCCCGGGCGCGCCGCGGCCGATCGTCATCATCGGCGCCGGCGGCATCGTCAACGACGCCCATCTGCCGGCCTACCGGCTGGCAAACCTGCCGGTCGCCGGGCTCTATGACATCGACGGCGGCAAAGCCGCCGCGCTGGCCGCAAAGTGGAACACCCAGCCGATCGCCATGCTGGACGAAGCTGTGGCAACCGAAGGCGCCGTCTTCGATCTCGCCCTGCCGCCCGCCGCGCATCTTGATGTGCTGCCCAGGCTGCCAGAAGGCGCGACCGTCCTATTGCAAAAGCCGATGGGCCGCGACCTCGATGAGGCGACCGCCATCCTCGAGCTCTGCCGCGAGCGGGAATTGACCGCCTCGATCAACTTCCAGTTCCGTTTTTCGCCCATGATGCTGGCCGTCGCCGACGCCCTGGACCGGGGCTGGCTCGGGCGGCTGATCGACGTCGAGGTGCATCTGAACCTGATGACACCCTGGCACCTCTTTCCGTTCCTCCAGGGCATGCCACGCGTCGAGATCGCTGTGCATTCGATCCATTACCTCGACCTCATCCGCGGGCTGATGGGCAATCCGCGCGGCGTCCATGCGCGCACCCTCGGCCATCCTTCCACCGATCTTGCCCAGACGCGCACCAGCGCCCTGCTCGACTTCGAGCCCGACCAGCGGGTCACCCTCTCGATCAACCATAATCATGATTTCGGCGGCGAATTCCAGGATGCGAGCTTTCGCTTCGAAGGCACGGAAGGCGCGGCGCTGGTCAAACTCGGTCTCCTTCTGAATTATCCGCAAGGCGAACCCGACGAACTCTGGGTGACCCGCAAGGGTGAGGACTGGACCCAGGTGCCGCTGTCGGGCGGCTGGTTCCCCCACGCCTTCATCGGCACCATGAGCAATCTGCAGCGCTTCGCGGCGGGGGAGGATCGGGTGCTCCTGACCAGCGTCGAAGATGCGTGGAATACCATGGCCCTGGCCGAGGCGGCCTTCGAGTCGGCGGCGGCGCCGGCGACGCCGGTAAAGGCGAAACCATGAGCAAATCTCCGCCAAGTGTCGGAATTTCCTCGACTTTTCCGAAAACCATGCCGGCGGAGCATGCGGCCCTGCCGGTCTGGAACGCCGAAAACTGGTTTTACGAAGACTGGCCGGTCGGCCAGAAGATCAGATCGCTGCGCCGGACAATCTCGGAAGGCGAGTCGATGCAGTTCAACGCGCTCGTCACAGATATGCATCCTTACGTCGCTGACGATATATTCGCAACGACCGATGGGCAATTCGGAAAGCGCCTCGTCGCCGGCGCCTTCGTCTTCTCGGCGGGACTGGGATTAGTGGCAACGAATTGCATCAATGCTTTTTCTTACGGCTATGACCGGCTGCGTTTCATCAAGCCGGTCTTCATCGGCGACACCATCTACGCCATCCGCACCAACATCGAAAAGTTCCCTAAATACAAGGAGTTGGGGCTCTGTCGCGCCAGCTACGAGGTATTCAAGGGCGAGGGCGAACTGGTGCTCTATTGCGAACATCTGCAAACCGTGAAGTACCAAAACCCGGCCGATTTCACAGAAAAAACACAAAGATGAACGGTTTATGAACGAGTATTCGGACCTGCCGCTGGACGGCCTGATCGTTATCGACATCTGCCAGTTCCTCTCCGGACCGTACGGATCGCTGCGGCTGCAGGACCTCGGCGCCCGGGTGATCAAGATCGAGCGGCCGGATGGCGGCGACCTCTCCCGCCGGCTCTATCTGAGCGACACCGAGATCGGCGGAGATTCGACCATCTTCCACGCCATCAACCGCTCCAAGGAGAGCCTCGCGCTCGATTTGAAGAACCCCGATGACGTCACGGCGCTCAAGAAGTTGCTCGCGCGGGCCGACGTGGTGCTGCAGAACTTCCGGCCGGGGGTGATCGAGCGGCTGGGACTCGACTACGGGGCGGTCAAGGCGATCAACCCCGGCATCGTCTATGCGTCGATCACCGGCTACGGCTCCGAAGGCCCCTGGGTGCAGCGGCCGGGCCAGGACCTGCTGGCGCAGGCCCGCTCCGGCGTCATGTGGCTCAACGGCGACGAGGACCAGGGGCCGGTGCCTTTCGGGCTCGCCATCGCCGACATGCTGGCCGGCGCCGCGGTGGCGCAGGGGATTCTCGCGGCACTGGTCAGGCGCGGCAAGACCGGCGAGGGCGCGCATATCGAGACTTCGCTGCTCGAAGCGCTGGTCGATTTCCAGTTCGAGGTGCTGACCACTCATCTCAATGACGGCCGCCGCGTCCCCAAGCGCTCCGGCTTCCGCTCGGCCCACGCCTACCTCTCCGCGCCCTACGGCGCCTATCCGACCGCCGACGGCTTCATCGTCATCGCCATGACCCCGATCGGCAAGCTTGCCGACCTGCTCGAACTCAAGTCTCTCGACCGCTATCGCGACAACCCCGGGAGCTGGTTCACCGAGCGCGACGCCATCAAGCACATTATCGCCGACCATATGGCGACGCAGCCCACCGCGCACTGGCTCGCCATCCTCGAGCCAGCCGATATCTGGTGTGCCAAAGTGCTCGACTGGCCGGAACTTCTCGAGAGCGAGGGCTTCAAGGCTCTCGACATGCTGCAGACGGTAACGCGCAAGGACGGCGTCTCGATCCTCACCACCCGTTCCCCGCTCAGGATCAATGGCAAGCGCGCCTCGACCACTCGCGCCGCGCCCCTGATCGGCGAGCAGAGCGAAGAAATCCGCAAGGAATTCGGACTGTGACCACGACCCTCAAGGGCATGGCCTGGAGCCATCCGCGCGGCTACGACCCCATGGTCGCCACAGCCAAGGCCTGGAAAGACCAGACCGGCATCGACATCGCCTGGGACCAGCGGAGCCTGCGGGATTTCGAGAGCTTCCCGGTCGAGGAACTGGCGCGGCAATACGATCTGATCGTCATCGACCATCCCCATGTCGGGCAGATCACCGCTGAACGATGCCTCCTCGCGCTCGACCTGCCGGGGCGGGAAACCGAGCGCGCCGAACTGGCGCGCCGGAGCGTCGGACAGTCTTATTCGAGCTACAATTTCGAGGGCCACCAATGGGCCTTCCCCATCGACGCCGCGGCGCAGGTCATGGCCTTTCGCGCCGACATCATCGAGCGCCCACCCGCCAGCTGGAACGAGGTCGTCGAGCTGGCGAGGATCGGCCAGGTGGTGCTGCCGATGCTGCCCCCGCACAGCCTGATGACCTTCTTCACCCTCGCCGCAAATCTGGGCACCCCCTGCGCTCTCGGGCCGGGCGAATTGATCGGCGCCGAAGCGGGCGCCGAGGTTTACGAGCGTCTGGCCGAGATCACCGCGCTGATCGAGCCCTCCAACTTCGCCATGGACGCCATCGCCGCCGCCGAAGCGCTGGCGCGGCCAGATGCCCTGGTGTCGGTGATGCCCTATGGCTACGGCTATGTGAGCTATGCGCGCGAGGGCTTTCGCCCCCGCCCCTTGAGCTTCGCCAATATCCCGGCGCTGGGTCCGCATGGCCCGATCGGCTCGGCGCTGGGCGGCACCGGCATCGCCGTCTCGGCGTTTTCCGAATACCCCGAAGCGGCCATCGACTATGCCTACTGGGTAGCGAGTGCCCAGGTGCAGCGGACCATCTATGCGAGTTCCGGCGGCCAGCCCGGCCATGCCGCGGCCTGGGAGGATGAGACGGTCAACGCCGCGGCGGACGGCTTCTACCGCGACACCAGGACGACGCTCGAAGGCGCCTGGGTCCGGCCGCGCCACAATGGCTACATGGCCTTCCAGGAGGCGGCGTCCAGGCGCATCAATGCGGGGCTCATGGGCAAGGCGCCCGCCCGCGACATCGTCGCCGCGCTCAATCACCTGTACTGCGAGAGCTTCTGATGGAGCGGCCACGCCACTTCGAGGACTATCGGGTAGGCGAGGAGCGCAAGACCTGCGGCCGCACCATCACCGAGACC
>JAUXUM010000204.1 GCA_030680995.1 Devosia sp. | reverse complement strand
TCACCTTCGGCGTCCACAATGGCCACAAGCATGTGCCGGTCAGCGTCAACGAGGACATGATCGGGCACAAGTTCGGCGAGTTCGCGCCGAGCCGGACCTATTACGGTCATGCGGCCGACAAGAAGGCCAAGAGGAAGTAAGATGGGCAAGCCGAAAACCCAGCGCGCGCTCAAGGACAACGAAGCCAAGGCGGTTCTCCGCATGCTTCGCACCAGCGGGCAGAAGCTCAATCTCGTGGCTGCGCTCATCCGCGGCAAGAAGGTGGACAAGGCGCTCGCCGAGCTCTCCTTCTCGCACAAGCGCATTGCCGGTCCGGTGAGGAAGACGCTGGAAAGCGCCATCGCCAACGCCGAGAACAATCATGGTCTGGACACCGACTCCTTGGTCGTGGCCGAGGCCTATGTCGGGGACTCGCTGGTGATGAAGCGGTTCATGGCTCGCGGCCGCGGCCGTTCGGCCCGTGTGGAAAAGCCATTCTCGCACCTGACCATCGTCGTGCGCCAAGTTGAGGAAACTGCATAATGGGCCAGAAGATCAATCCAATCGGCCTGCGCCTCGGCATCAACCGTACTTGGGATTCGCGCTGGTACGCCAACAAGGGCGAGTACGGCTCGCTGCTGCAGGAAGACCTCAAGATCCGCGCCACGCTGCTCGATGATTTGAAGCAGGCCGCCGTTTCCAAGATCGTCATCGAGCGTCCGCACCGGAAGTGCCGGGTTTCGATCCACACTGCCCGTCCGGGCATCGTGATCGGAAAGAAGGGCGCCGACATCGACAAGATCCGCGCCAAGGTGAAGAAGTTCACCGACAGCGAAGTGCACATCAACATTGTTGAAGTGCGCAAGCCAGAGACCGATGCGAACCTCGTGGCCCAGGGCATTGCCCAGCAGCTCGAGCGCCGCGTGGCTTTTCGTCGCGCCATGAAGCGCGCCGTGCAGACGGCGATCCGCATGGGCGCCGGCGGCATCCGTGTCAATGTCGGGGGTCGTCTCGGCGGTGCCGATATCGCGCGGACCGAATGGTACCGCGAAGGCCGCGTGCCGCTGCATACGCTGCGGGCCGACATCGATTACGGGACCGCCGAAGCCAAGACCACCTATGGGATCATCGGCATCAAGGTCTGGATCTTCAAGGGCGAGGTGCTCGAGCACGACCCGTCGGCGCATGAGCGCCGTGCCACCGAAGGTGGTGAGGGGACCGGACAACGTCGCCCGCAGGCTGCTGCAAGCTAAGAAGGCTACAAAAAATGCTGCAACCAAAACGTACCAAGTTCCGCAAGGCCCACAAGGGCCGCATCCACGGCGTCGCCAAGGGTGGCGTCGATCTCGCTTTCGGCCAGTACGGCCTGAAGGCGCAGGAGCCAGAACGCGTCACCGCGCGGCAGATCGAGGCGGCTCGCCGTGCGATCACACGTGAGATGAAGCGCGCCGGTCGCGTCTGGATCCGCATTTTTCCGGATCTGCCGGTTTCCAAGAAGCCGACCGAAGTGCGCATGGGTAAAGGCAAGGGTTCGGTTGAATATTGGACGGCCCGCGTGAAGCCAGGCCGCATCCTGTTCGAGATCGACGGCGTCCCGGAGGACGTCGCCAAGGAAGCGCTGCGCCTCGGCGCCATGAAGCTTCCCATCATCACGCGGGTTATCACCCGCATTGCGGATTAAAGACCATGGCAGCCAAGATCAAGAAAGCCGAGGCCAGGACCACCGCCGAGAAGGTCAACAAGCACGCTGAATTGCGCGCCAAGACCCCGGACGAGCTGAAGGATCAGCTGCTTGGCCTCAAGAAGGAACAGTTCAACCTGCGTTTTCAGCGTGCGACCCAGCAGCTGGAAGCTCCCGCCCGGGTGCGTATCGTCCGTCGCGAAATTGCGCGGATCAAGACCATCCTGGGCGAGAAGAGCGCAGCGAAGTAAGGAGCGGCCCCAATGCCAAAACGCGTGTTGCAGGGGACTGTGGTCTCCGATGTGAATGAAAAGACCGTGGTCGTGCGTGTCGAACGCCGCTTCACCCATCCGGTGATGAGAAAGACCGTGCGCCGGACCAAGAAATACCATGCCCATGACGAGGCCAACACGGCCAAAGTCGGCGATGCGGTACGGATCGAGGAATGCGCGCCGATCAGCAAGAACAAGCGCTGGATCCTCGTACCCAACGCGTAACCGAAGGTTTACGGCTCGCCGGGTAGGGCAGGCCGCAGGAAACAAAGAAGGCATCAAGCCATGATTCAGATGCAATCAAATCTCGACGTCGCGGACAATTCCGGCGCGCGTCGCGTCATGTGCATCAAGGTGCTGGGCGGCTCGCATCGCAAGTATGCATCCGTGGGCGACATCATTGTCGTCTCGGTAAAGGACGCCATCCCCCGCGGCCGCGTCAAGAAGGGCCAGGTGATGAAGGCCGTCGTCGTGCGTACCGCATTTCCGGTGCGCCGCCAGGACGGCACGGTCATTCGCTTCGATCGCAATGCGGCAGTCCTGATCAACAATCAGGCCGAGCCCATCGGTACGCGTATCTTTGGCCCGGTGCCGCGCGAGCTGCGCTCGAAGAACCACATGAAGATCATTTCGCTCGCCCCGGAGGTGCTGTGATGGCCGCCAAGATCAGAAAAGGTGACAAGGTCGTCGTGCTTGCTGGCAAGGACAAGGGCAAGAGTGGCCCCGTGCTGCGGGTAATTCCGGCTGAAACCCGCGCCATCGTGCAGGGGATCAACCTCGTGCGTCGCCACACCAAGCAGACCGCCAGCCAGGACGCCGGTATTTTCACCAAGGAAGCGTCGATCCACCTTTCCAACATCGCGCTCATCGATCCCAAGTCGGAGCCGAACAAGCCCAAGCCGACCCGTGTCGGTTTCCAGATCAAGGACGGCGCGAAGGTACGCGTCGCCAAATCGACCGGAGATGTGATCGATGGCTGAGACAGCTTACGTCCCGCGCCTTCGCACCCAGTACGACGAGCAGATCCGCAAGGGTTTGACCGAGCAGTTCGGGTACAAGAATGTCATGCAGTTGCCCAAGCTCGAGAAGATCGTTCTCAACATGGGTGTCGGCGAAGCCGTCAACGACACCAAGAAGGTCAAGGCCGCCGCTGCCGATCTCGAGCGGATCGCCGGCCAGAAGCCCATCATCACCCATGCCCGCAAGTCGATCGCCGGCTTCAAGGTGCGCGAGAACATGCCGCTTGGCGTCAAGGTCACCTTGCGCAAGACCCGCATGTACGAGTTCCTCGACCGGCTGGTGAACATCGCGCTGCCGCGGGTTCGCGATTTTCGCGGACTGAATCCCAATTCGTTCGATGGCCGTGGCAACTACGCCATGGGTATCAAGGAACACCTTATTTTCCCCGAGATCAACTATGACCAGATCGACCAGGTCTGGGGCATGGACATCGTGATCTGCACGACGGCAAAGACCGACGATGAGGCGCGCGCGCTTCTCAAGGCTTTCAATTTACCCTTCCGGCAGTAACCGGCAGGCAGAGGACGAGATATGGCAAAGACCAGCTCAATCGAGAAAAACAATCGCCGCAAGAAGCTTGCCAAGCAGTATTCCGCCAAGCGCGCGAAGCTGAAGGCCCTGACCAAGGACCAGAGCATCCCGCTGGAAGAGCGCTTTGCCGCGCAGCTCAGGCTTGCCGAGCTGCCGCGCAATTCGTCGCCCGGCCGCGTCCGCAATCGCTGTGAGATTTCGGGCCGGGCGCGCGGATACTATCGCAAGCTGCGGTTGAGCCGCATTGCCCTGCGTGAGCTTGGCAATTTCGGGCAGGTGCCCGGCATGGTCAAGTCGAGCTGGTAAGGAGAGAAGAGAGAATGGCCCTTACTGATCCGATCGGCGATATGCTCACCCGCATCCGCAACGCCCAGATGCGCCGCCGCGACGTCGTTTCGACGCCGGCCTCAACGTTGCGCGGTCGCGTGCTGGACGTGCTGAAGTCCGAGGGCTTCATCCGCGGCTATTCCGAGAGCAAGCTCGACAACGGCGTGTCCGAATTCCAGATCGAGCTCAAGTACTCGGACAACACGCCGGTGATCCGGACCATCGAGCGTGTTTCGCGTCCCGGTCGGCGAGTCTATGCCTCGGTCAGGAATATTCCATCCGTGGCCAATGGCCTTGGCGTGTCGATCCTTTCGACCCCCAAGGGCGTGATGGCCGATCATGAAGCAAAATCCCAGAACCTGGGTGGTGAGGTACTCTGCCGCGTCTTCTAGGGCGCGGTAAGACGATTACTCCGAAGGAATAGAACCATGTCCCGTACTGGCAAGAAGCCGATCGCTGCCGTTAGCGGCGTTACCGTGACGATCGATGGGCGCAAGGTGACTGCGAAGGGCCCCAAGGGCGAGCAGAGCATGACGCTCATGGACGTCGTTAACGCCAAGCAGACCGACGAAGGCATTGTCGTCGAGCCTGTCAATGACAGCCAGGAAGCTCGTGCGGCCTGGGGCACGACCCGCGCGCTGATCGCCAATATGGTGACGGGTGTAAAGGATGGCTTCGAGAAGAGGCTCGCCATTCAGGGCGTTGGCTACCGCGCCGCCATGCAAGGCAAGGATATCAAGCTGCTGCTTGGGTTCAGCCACGATGTGGTTTACGAGACGCCCGCGGGAATCACGATCGCTACCCCGACGCAGACCGAAGTTGTGGTCTCGGGCATCGACAAGCAGCAGGTTGGACAGGTCGCGGCCAATATCCGCGCCTACCGCAAGCCGGAACCCTATAAGGGCAAGGGCGTGCGCTATGTTGGCGAGTTCGTCGCCAAAAAAGAAGGCAAGAAGAAGTAAGGAGCGGCCGCAATGCCCATCAGCCTCAAAGGATCGGAGCGCCGGAAGGCCCGCGTTCGCAAGGCGCTCAAGGCACGTGCCTTCGGTCGCCCGCGTCTTTCCGTGTTCCGTTCGGACAAGAATATCTACGCCCAGATCATCGACGATGCTTCCGGCCGCACGCTCGCCGCTGCCTCCACGATCGACAAGGATGTGAAGGCTTCGGTCAAGAACGGCTCGACCGCCGAGGCCGCCGCCGCCATTGGCAAGCTCATTGCCGAGCGGGGGCTCAAGGCCAATGTCGGCGAAGTCATCTTCGATCGTGGCGAGTACCTTTTTCATGGCCGGGTCAAGGCCCTGGCGGACGCTGCCCGCGAGGGCGGCCTGCAGTTCTGATCCCAGAACGCGAAATTGAGAGCTGAGAAGCGATGAGAGACGTTCAAGAGCGCGATAGCGAGTTTGTCGATCGCCTGGTGCACATCAACCGTGTGGCCAAGGTGGTTAAGGGTGGCCGGCGCTTCGGTTTCGCCGCGCTTGTCGTTGTGGGCGATCAGAAAGGCCGGGTCGGCTTTGGTCACGGCAAGGCGCGCGAGGTTCCCGAAGCTATCCGCAAGGCAACCGAACAGGCCAAGCGCCAGATGATCCGCGTTCCGCTTCGGGAGGCACGGACGCTGCACCACGATGTGCAGGGTCGGCACGGGGCAGGGAAGGTGATCTTGCGCGCCGCGGTTCCGGGCACCGGCATCATCGCGGGTGGCCCGATGCGTGCCGTCTTCGAGACGCTCGGGATCAATGACATCGTCGCAAAGTCACAGGGCACGGCCAACCCATACAACATGGTGCGGGCGACGTTCGATGCCCTCAAGCGCGTCGACAGCCCCCGCTCGGTCGCGGCGCGCCGCGGTCTCAAGGTTTCGGAATTGCAGGCTCGCCGCGGCGAAGCTGCAACCGAGGCCTGATCCAAGCCTTCCGGAGATTAGCAATGGCCGACAAGACCGTAACCGTCGAGCAGATCGGTAGCCCGATCCGCCGCAAGAAGGATCAGCGCGCGACCCTGATCGGGCTCGGGCTCAACAAGATGCGCAAACAGTCGACGCTGAAGGATACGCCGGAAGTGCGCGGCATGATCGCCAAGCTCCCGCACCTCGTCCGCGTCGTCGGCGAAAAGTAAGATAGGATAACGCAAATGACGCGTTTGAACGAACTCCGCGACATTCCCGGTTCGTCCAAGACCCGCATCCGTGTCGGGCGTGGCATCGGCTCGGGCAAGGGCAAGACCGGCGGCCGTGGCGGCAAAGGCCAGACGGCGCGCTCCGGCGTCGCCATCAACGGCTTCGAAGGTGGCCAGATGCCCCTTCACATGCGCATGCCCAAGCGTGGCTTCAACTCGCTGAATCCGAAGAAGTGGAATGCGCTGCGCCTCGACCGCATTCAGGCTTACATCGACTCCGGCAAGCTGGACCACAAGGGCGTGATCGATGCGGCCGCTTTGGTGAAGGCCGGCGTCATTCGCCGGGAGAAGGACGGAGTGCGTCTGATCGGAGGCGAGGGTTTCACCGCCAAGAAGGTGACGTTCAAAGTCGCCCACGCTTCGAAAGGCGCGGTTGCCGCCATTGAAGCTCAGGGTGGAAAGGTCGATATGCCAGAGGCAGAAACGAAGGCTGAAGTTTAGGCGCCGGACCCGAGTTATCTGGCTCGACCTCGAAGGGAGCAGCTATGGCGTCCGCAGCCGAGCAACTGGCTAAAAATCTCAATTTCGGCACCTTTGCCAAGGCGAAGGCTTTGCAGCAGCGCATCTGGTTCACACTGGGCGCGCTGCTTGTCTATCGATTGGGTACCTATATTCCCGTCCCCGGAATCGATCCTGACGTCTATGCACAGAGCTTCGAGACCGCGCGCCAGGGCATCGCCGGCATGTTCGACATGTTCGCCGGTGGCGCCGTGCAGCGGATGGCGATCTTTGCGCTCAATCTCATCCCCTACATCACCGCTTCGATCGTCGTGCAGGTGATCTCGACTGCTTCGCCCAAGCTCGAGGCGCTGAAGAAGGAAGGCGAGAGCGGCCGCCGCAAGCTCAACCAGTATACGCGCTACCTCGCGGTCGTATTCTGCGCCGTTCAGGCCTATGGCATCGCTATCGGGCTTGAATCGAGTCAGGGCGTGGTCATCAACCCGGGCTGGTTCTTCCGCCTTTCTACAGTGGTTACGCTGGTCGGCGGCACCATGTTCCTGATGTGGCTGGGCGAGCAGATAACCTCACGTGGCGTAGGCAACGGCATCTCGCTCATCATCTTTGCCGGCATCGTCGCCAATTTGCCGGGCACCGTCGTGCAGACGCTCGAATTGAGCCGCACCGGGGCGCTGCCGACCCTTGCCGTCGTCGGTCTCCTCGTCCTCGCCGTAGTCGTCATCGCGGTCATCGTCTTCTTCGAGCGCGCCCAGCGCCGGCTGCTGATCCAGTATCCGAAGCGCCAGGTCGGCAACAAGATGTTCCAGGGCGACACCTCGCATCTGCCGTTGAAGCTCAATACTTCGGGCGTGATTCCGGTGATCTTCGGCTCTTCGCTGCTGCTGCTGCCGGCCACGATCGCCTCGTTTGCGTCGCAGGGCGATGCCCCGCAGTGGCTGCAGGTGATGGCTGCGTTGCTCGGCCGCGGCCAGCCGCTCTATCTCACGCTGTTCGCCGTGTTCATCGTCTTCTTCGCGTTCTTCTACACCTCGATCGTCTTCAATCCGACGGACACGGCGGACAATCTGAAGCGCTCGGGTGGCTTCATTCCGGGCATCCGCCCGGGAGAACGCACCGCCCAGCATATCGATTACGTGCTGACTCGCATTACGGTCGTCGGCGCCATCTATTTGACGGTGGTGGCGCTCATTCCGGAGGTGCTGGTGAGCCAGCTCAATGTCAGCCAGTTCATCGGCGGCACTTCCTTGCTGATCATGGTCACGGTGACCCTCGACACCATAAGCCAAATCCAGAGCCATCTGATTGCCCAGCAATATGAAGGCCTGGTGAAGCGTTCGCGCCTCGGGGGCAAGCGTCGATGAGGCTGATCCTTCTCGGCCCGCCCGGCGCAGGCAAGGGGACGCAGGCCCAGATCCTGGTCGAGGCCTATGGCATTCCCCAGCTTTCGACCGGCGATATCCTGCGCTCGGCGATTGCGGCCAGGACTCCTATGGGCCTTGCGGCCAAGGAGGTGATGGATCGTGGCGATCTCGTTTCCGACGATATCGTCAATGGCATCGTCTCCGAGCGTCTCGATGCGGAGGACTGCAAGGTCGGCTTCATCCTCGACGGCTTTCCGCGCACCATCGCACAGGCCGAAGCTCTTGATCAGATGCTGGCTGAGAAGGGGATGGCCCTCGACGCCGTCGTCGAGATCACCGCCGACGCCGACGTCCTGGTTCGCCGCATCACCAAGCGTGCCAGAGAATCCGGCGTGGCTCGGGGTGACGATAACCAAGAGGTGCTGCGCAAACGTCTCAACGTCTATCGTGAGCTGACCGAACCGCTGGTGGAATACTACCAACACAAGAGGCTGGTGCGCACGGTAGACGGCATGCAGCCAATCGAAGACGTGACGGCGGCCATCCGCCGTGCAGTGCATAACTAGTATTCCGGCCGGCCAGCGATCGCCAGTTGACATTGGCGGGGCCAGCCCATAGAACCGCGCCAGTCTCATGGATTATTGGGCTGGATTCGGTTCCTCAGTTAGGTGGGGGGTCGGAGTCCGGTCCCTTGTTGTTAGGAAAAAGGCACGGGTTCAGGCCCGGCTGACTAAAGGAGAGCGGACGTGGCTCGTATTGCTGGCGTCAATATCCCGACGAACAAGCGCGTGGTTATCGCGCTTCAGTATATTCATGGGATCGGCGACAAGTTCGCCACAGATATCTGTACAAAGGTCGGGATTCCGGCTGAACGCCGCGTCAACGAACTCACCGACGCGGAAGTAATCCAGATCCGTGAGGCCATCGACCGCGACTATGTGGTGGAAGGCGATCTCCGCCGCAACGTGGCGATGAACATCAAGCGGCTCATGGATATGGGCAACTATCGCGGTCTGCGGCATCGCCGCGGTCTGCCGGTTCGCGGGCAGCGCACGCATACCAATGCGCGTACCCGCAAAGGCCCGGCCAAGCCGATCGCCGGCAAGAAGAAATAGGGCCCCCAGGGGCCTTCGGTGGAGCTGCTGGGGCTTTTTTGCCGACGGCAGCGCTGATATCGAACAGAGGAATTAAATGGCTAAGACTGAGACCACTCGCGTTCGTCGCAAGGAACGCAAGAACATCACTAATGGCGTTGCCCACGTGAACGCCTCTTTCAACAACACCATGGTGACCATCACCGACGTCCAGGGCAACACGATTTCGTGGTCGTCCTCGGGCGTGATGGGGTTCAAGGGCTCGCGTAAGTCGACCCCGTATGCCGCCCAGGTTGCGGCGGAAGATGCGGCCAAGAAGGCCCAGGAACACGGCATGAAGACCCTTGAGGTCGAGGTCCGCGGCCCTGGTTCGGGCCGCGAGTCGGCGCTCCGGGCGCTGCAGGCTGCTGGCTTCAACGTCACCAGCATTCGCGATGTCACTTCCATTCCCCACAACGGCTGCCGGCCGCGCAAGCGCCGCCGCGTCTAGTTTCGGGGTCTTTTTGTCCCGGCGCGCCACCGCCGGGAACGACATTGCATTAGCCGATAGCGGTCGGGCGGATCGCTCAGATGAAAGGACTTTACCGTGACCATCCAGAGAAACTGGCAGGAACTGATCAAGCCGACCAAACTGGATATCGTTTCGGGCAGCGACAACGCGCACGTGGCATCGGTCGTCGCCGAGCCGCTTGAGCGCGGCTATGGTCTCACCCTCGGCAACGCGCTGCGCCGCGTGCTGCTGTCCTCGCTGCAGGGCGCCGCTGTCACCGCCATCCAGATCGACGGTGTGCTGCACGAATTCTCGTCGGTTCCTGGCGTGCGAGAGGACATCACCGACCTCGTGCTGAACGTCAAGGAAATCGCCCTCAAGATGAATTCCGAGGGGCCTAAGCGCCTGACCCTGTCCAAACAGGGGCCGGGAGCGGTCGTTGCCGGCGACATCAAGGTGACCGGCGACATCGAGGTGCTCAATCCGGACCTGGTGATCTGCCATCTCGACGATGGCGCCGAGATCAACATCGAGTTTACCGTCAATACGGGCAAGGGCTACGTTCCGGCAGATCGCAACCGCCCGGACGACGCACCGATTGGCTATATCCCGGTGGACGCGCTGTTTTCTCCCGTCCGCCGCGTATCCTACAAGGTCGATGCGACCCGCGCCGGTGAGAGCCTCGACAAGGACAAGCTGACGTTGCAGGTCGAAACCAATGGCGCCATCTCGCCCGAGGATGCGGTCGCCTATGCCGCGCGCATCCTGCAGGACCAGCTCACCGTCTTCGTAAACTTCGAAGAGCCCAGCAAGGAGAAGGCCCAGGACGCCGTCCCGGAACTCGCTTTCAATCCGGCATTGCTCAAGAAGGTCGACGAACTCGAACTGTCCGTCCGTTCGGCCAACTGCCTCAAGAACGACAACATCGTCTATATCGGCGATCTCATCCAGAAGACCGAAGCCGAGATGCTCCGCACCCCTAATTTCGGACGCAAGTCGCTCAACGAAATCAAGGAAGTGCGGGCGCAGATGGGCATGCTTCTCGGGATGGATGTCGCCAACTGGCCGCCGGAAAATATCGACGATCTCGCCAAGCGCTACGAAGATCATTATTGATCGCGCGGGCCTAAGCAAGTTTAGGGAGTTACAAAATGCGCCACGGTAACACCAACCGTAAGCTCAACCGGACCTCAAGCCATCGCAAGGCCATGTTTGCCAACATGTCCGCGGCGCTAATCAAGCATGAGCAGATCGTGACCACCTTGCCCAAGGCCAAGGAACTGCGTCCGATTGTCGAGAAGCTGATCACGCTCGGCAAGCGCGGCGATCTGCATGCGCGGCGCCAGGCCATCGCCCAGATGAAGGACGAGACCCAGGTTGCCAAGCTCTTTGCCGTGCTCGGCCCGCGTTATAAGGACCGTCAGGGGGGCTATATCCGCATTCTCAAGGCCGGCTATCGCTATGGCGACAACGCCGCGGTCGCGGTGATCGAGTTGGTCGATCGCGATGTCGACGCCAAGGGCCTCGATTCCGGCCCGGTGCAAGAACGCGAGAGCGACGAAGAAGCGGTCGCCGCATAGGTGAGCTTCGGCAAAAGTTGATAGCGTGAGGCGGTTCGGAGCTTTCCGGGCCGCCTTTTCTTTTTGGGGGAGAGACAATGGCAGACAACAAGGGCTTGGTGCTGGTCACCGGCGCGACCGGCTTCGTCGGCAAGTGGACGGTGATCGAACTGCTCAAGGCCGGCTACCCGGTCAGGGGCACGATCAGATCAGCGGGCAAGGCCGGGGAGGTGCGAGCGTCGGTTGCAGCTCAAATCGGCGAAGAGGCGGCAAGCGCACTCGAATTCGTTGTCTGCGACCTACTTGACGATGCCGGCTGGGCGGACGCCATGAAGGGCGTCGCCGCCGTCATGCATATCGCGACTGCGGTGCGCGCCGACGAGCCGAAAGACTCCAGCATCGTCATCCGTCCCGCAGTGGAAGGCAGCGCGCGGGTGATGCGCTTTGCCAACGACGCGGGCGTCAAACGCTTCATCATGACCTCATCCATCGCCACCGTCGGCTATGGTCACGGCCAGAAGAGCGGTAAACGCGACTACACCGAGGCCGATTTCACCAATCTCGATGCGATGCGCTGGACCTGGGCCTATTGCATCGGCAAGACCAGGGCGGAACAGGCGGCCTGGGCATTTGCCAAGGACAAAGGAATGGAACTGACCACCATTCACCCTGGGATGATCCTTGGTCCGGCGGTCGATGCCGATGCCAGCGTTTCGCTTGGAGCCGTAAGCGGCCTGCTCGACGGCACCACGCCCGCCATGCCCAACATGGGCTTCTCGGTGATCGACGTCCGCGACGTAGCGGCCATGCATGTGGCCGCGCTCGAAAAACCGGAATCCATTGGGCAACGCTACCTCGCGACCAATCGATACCTCTGGTTTCGCGAGATCGCCGATATCCTCCGCGCGGCCTATCCGGACCGCAAGGTCACCATGCGGATGGTCCCGGACTGGATCATGCGGGTGCTCGCTCATTTAGGCGGGCCCGTGCGTCAGGTCATCGACGATATCGGCAACGAGAAGCATTTCGACGGGTCGAAGGGCGAGCGGCTGCTCGGCCGGCCTTATGTTTCCGCCGAGGAGGCCGTGCTCAGTGCGGCCGAGAGCGCGATCCGGCTGGGACTGGTCAAGCCGAAGAAGTAGGCTGGCGGGGCGCGCAGCCGCCCACGCACCTTGCGGGATCGATTTGCTCCTGGGCGGGCCTCGCTATTCCGGCTGCTGATCCTTGCCGGTGTAGACCTCTTCGACCCAGTACTGGTCGCGGCGATCGAAGCCGTTGAACGGGGTGAGCGAAGCCTGCGTATAGGCGCCCATCAGCCCGAATTCGATCCAGTCGTCCTCGTCGATGTCGGAGGGCAGCATAAAGGTCTGCGGCAGTACATCATAGCTGTCGCAGGTGGGACCGAAGATGGTGAAGCCCTCGAACTGACCGTCATTGTCGTGCACCCGCGCTCCTCGCCAGACGCGAACCGGAGGCGTGAAGTGCATGAATTTGACCTCCATCAGCGAGCCGTAGGCACCGTCATTGACGTAGACCGACACGCCGCCGCGCTGATGCTTCACCCGCAGCAGCAGTGAAGTCGACGATGTCACCAGCGCGCGCCCGGGTTCGATGATCAGTTCGGGCTTGGATTTGCCGAAATTGTCCGCGACGGCGGTGGCTATGGTCTCGAAATAATAGTCCATCGGCGGCGCTTCACTGGTGGGATAGGGGGCGGGATAGCCGCCGCCGATATTCAGGCGCTTGAGCTCGATCCCGGACTCCTTGGCAATCCGGGCTGCCGCGGCAATATGCCGTTCATAGGCATATGCGTCTTCGCACTGCGACCCGACATGGAAGCACAGGCTGGGCGTATAGCCCATCTGTTCGACCATATGCGCGATCTCGACGGCGCCTTGCTCCATCACCCCGAATTTGGTGCCGAAGTCGTAGGACTTGAGTGCCTTGCCGGCCTTGAAGCGGGTGGTCACCTCCACATCGCGCGACGGTGACACCACAGCGGCCAGCTGGTCGAGTTGCTGCGGATGATCGATAGTGAAGGAGCGGACGCCGAACTCCTCATAGGCGCGCGCGATCTCGCGCTTGTTCTTGATCGGGTTGTTGTAGTGCATGACCGAGCCGGGGGCGTGATCCCGGATCAGGCCCATCTCGGTATTGGAGGCAACGTCGTATGCCTTGATCCCTTCCCGATGCAGCTGGCTGATGATGTGGGGGGAGGGGTTACACTTGACCGCATAGGTCAACAGCCCGTCAAAACCCTTCCTGAACACCTTGGTCGCCCGGCGCAGCTCACGCTCCGAGAACAGGAAGCTGGGAAAGTCCGGGGCCTCGGCCGCAATCAGCGCCGAAGTGTTCGGATAAACCGTCGCCGGCTCTGTCATGGCACTTGCCTTTCGTGGTCGGGAAGCCCAGCAAAATGAGCGCTGCATATAAGGATCATTGAACCTGCACGCAAACGATAATTCCGTCGTCATCGACCGGTTCAGCAGTGAACCTTAACGGCATCGAAATCGCAGGGTTTTTCGCTGTGGCAAACGTCGTGCTACAACGCGGCAGCCGGATGTTCCGGTGAAGTGTGAGCGGTTTGAGCATGGCCGATCTATTTGCCCAGGATGTGAAGACCTCGCAGCAGGAAATTGCCGAAGATCCGACGGCGCGGCCGCTTGCCGACCGTTTGCGTCCCAAAACGCTTGACGAGGTGATCGGGCAGCGCCACCTGCTCGGGCCGGACGGCACCCTGCGCAGGACGATCGCGTCGGGCCGGCTTGGTTCGCTCATCCTCTGGGGTCCGCCCGGCACCGGCAAGACCACGGTCGCGCGGCTGCTGGCCGACGAGACCGGCTACCGGTTCAAACAGATCTCGGCTGTCTTTTCCGGGGTGGCCGACCTCAAGAAGGTGTTCGAGGAAGCGCGTTTCGAACGCTTGAGCGGACACCGGACGCTGCTCTTCGTCGACGAGATTCACCGCTTCAACCGCGCCCAGCAGGACGGCTTCCTGCCGGTGATGGAGGACGGCACCGTGGTTCTGGTCGGCGCGACCACCGAGAACCCGAGCTTCGAGCTCAACGCCGCGCTCCTCTCGCGCAGTCAGGTTCTGCGCTTCGAGTCCCTGACGCCGCCGGATCTCGAGGCGCTGGCCGAGCGGGCCGAAGCGATGCTGGGCGGGCGGCTGCCGCTGGACGAAGAGGCCCGCGCGTCCATTTATGGCCTCGCCGACGGGGACGGGCGGGCGCTGCTGGGGCTGATCGAGGAGGTCTTCGCATCGGCCAAGCCGGGCGAAATACTCGACCAGGCGGGGCTTCTGCAGGTGGTACAGCGCCGCGCGCCGATCTACGACAAGAAGCAGGACGGCCACTACAACCTCATTTCCGCGCTGCACAAGACGGTGCGCGGCTCGGACCCGGATGCGGCGCTCTATTACTTTGCCCGTATGCTCGATGCGGGAGAGGATCCGCTATTTCTCGCCCGCCGGCTGATCCGCATGGCGTCCGAAGACATCGGAATGGCCGACCCGCAGGCTTTGCCGCTCGCCGTCGCCGCCCGCGACGCTTACCAGATGCTGGGTTCGCCCGAGGGCGAACTGGCGCTGGCGCAGGCGGTGGTCTACCTGGCGGCCGCACCCAAATCGAATGCGGTCTACACCGCCTTCTCCGAAGCCAGCGCACTCGCCAAGGCCACGGGCTCGCCGATGCCGCCCATGGTCATCCTCAATGCCCCGACCAAGATGATGAAGGGGCAGGGCTACGGGGAGGGCTATGTCTACGACCACGATACCTCTGAAGGCTTTTCCGGCCAGGAGTATTTTCCCGAAAAGCTCGGGCGGCACGAGTTTTATCGTCCGGTGGAGCGCGGCTTCGAGCGCGAGATCAAGAAGCGGCTTGAGTATTTTTCCCGGCTGCGGTCAAAGAAGGCCGAAGACCAGGGCTGAGCCTCCAGCCGGAGACACTATATGCAAGCATATCTGCTCGTCGGAGCCGGCGGCGCCCTCGGCGCCATGGCACGCTATGGCTTTTCCAGCGTCACCGGTCATTTTTGGCCATCGCCTTTCCCCTATGCGACGCTGCTGATCAACGTCCTGGGATCGCTGGGCATGGGGTTGCTGGTGGGTCTGCTCGCGAAGACACTTCCGTCATGGCAGAATGAAGCGCGGCTGTTCGTCGCTGTTGGGGTTCTTGGTGGATTCACGACCTTCTCGGCCTTTTCGCTCGACGCCGTCACGCTGATCGAGCGCAGTCAATGGATGGCGGCCGCCTTCTACGCGCTGCTTTCGGTCGCCATCTCCGTTGCTGCGCTCGTCCTGGGACTGCTCGTCGTGAGGATCAGCGCATGAGCGGTGTTCGCCAACAAACCGTTGCCCGTGACGAGGACGGCATGCGGCTGGACCGCTGGTTCGCCACCCATTTCCCGCACGTAACGTTCGGCCATCTGCAAAAGCTCATTCGGACCGGTCAGGTGCGTGTCGACAAGGGCCGGGCCAAGACCAACACCAGACTCGAGGCGGGGCAGGTGGTGCGCGTGCCACCGGTCGAGGATGCGCCGGAGAAGCCGGCTGCCACGGCAAACTCCAGGGATGCGGAATTCCTCCGCTCGCTCATCCTTTACGAGGACGACGACCTCTACGTCTTCAACAAACCCCATGGCCTTGCGTCCCAAGGCGGAACCGGAACCAAGCGGCACATGGACGGGCTGCTGAAAAGCCTCCCTGACAAGAAGGGCGAGGCGCCCCGGTTGGTGCATCGGCTCGACCGCGACACGTCCGGGTGTCTGGTCGTCGCCAAGACCAAGGCTGCCGCGAGCCATTTCGGCGCCGTGTTTCGGTCGCGCTCGGCGCGGAAGATCTACTGGGCCATCGTCGCGGGCAATCCGCAGCCCAAGCAAGGCCGGATTTCCTGCTTCCTCGCCAAGCAATCGACCACCGACGGCGAGCAGATGGTGGTGGTCGAGAACGGCCATCCGGGCGCGGTCCATTCCACGAGCTACTATTCGGTCACCGACATGGCGAGCCGCCGCTTCGCCTGGGTGACGCTGAAGCCGGTTACCGGCAGGACACACCAACTGCGTGTCCACATGGCCCAACTCGGCACCCCGATCATCGGCGATCCGCGCTATTTCAATATCGAGAACTGGGAGGGCGCGCCCGGGCTGGGCGAGGGGCTGCACCTCCACGCCCGCCGCATCGCGCTGCCGCTTCGGGATGGCAAACGACTCGATATTTCGGCGCCGTTGCCGCCGCACATGCAACAGAGTTTCGATGCCCTGGGATTTGATGCCAACCGCTACGACGTGCAGAACGAGGATCCTGAAGGCGCATGACGCTCATCATGTTCGACATGGACGGCACGCTGATCGACACCCACGGGTTGATCGCCGAACACATGGCTTCCGCCTTCTCGGAAGCCGGCCTGGCTGCGCCCACGGCCACCGACGTCCGGCAGATCATCGGGCTCTCGCTCCCGATCGCCATCGGGCGGCTGGCGCGGACCGAGGATGCCGCCCTCGTTGATCGGCTCGTGGACAGCTACAAGGGCCTCTATCGCACCTCACTCGAGCATCGATCCGACCGGGAGCCGCTGTTCCCGGGGGCGCGCGAGGCGCTCGACCGGTTGCGGCCCGTCCCGGGCTATTGCCTCGGCATAGCCACGGGCAAGGGACTGGCCGGCGTCAATCGCATCCTCGCACAGCATGGCCTCAGTGGCCACTTTGCGACGCTGCAGACCCCCGACCACAACCCATCCAAACCGCATCCAGGTATGCTGTTGCGGGCCATGGACGAGACGGGCACGCCGGCCACCGACGTGGTGATGATCGGCGACACCGTCTTTGACATCGAACTCGCCAAGGCAGCCGGCGTTATGTCCATTGGCGTGGGCTGGGGCTACCACGAGCGGGATGACCTGCAGCTTGCCGGCGCGGATATCCTGATCGATCGCTTCGACGACCTGGACGCAGCCATTCTGCAGGTGCTGGAGTAGCCGATGCGCGATTTCCTCGAAGACGCCGAAAAGCATCGCGATGACGGATACGGTCGCGCGCAAGCGCATGCCGGGCAAAACCTCCCGAAACGCTTCTACAAGAAAACCGGTGCCGCGCAGGTGGCAGGCGGCTATGCGGTGACCCTTGATGGTCGCCCGACCAGGACCCCTGGCCGCAAGCCGGTGATTGTGCCTTTTGCCGAGTTGGCCACCGCGCTGGCGGACGAATGGGCGGCGCAGAGCGAGTTGATCGATCCCGACACCATGCCGCTGGTCAGGCTCGTCAACGCCGCGATCGAGGGCGGGGAGGAACAGTTGGCCGAGTTGCGCCGCGAGGTCATCAAATACGCCGGCAATGATCTCCTCCTCTACCGGGCGGATACACCCCAGGAATTGGTCGTCGAGCAGGAACGTCTGTGGGACGAAGCGCTGGTCAGAATTGCTCGGCATTTCTCGGTGAGCTTCCGTCCGACCGTCGGTATCGTCCATCAGGCGCAGTCCGAATCGAGCTTGGCCAAGTTGGCCGACGGTCTGCGCGAGGAGAGCCTACTGGCGCTGGCGGCGCTTGTTTCCATTACCTCGATCACCGGCTCGGGGCTCCTCGCCATTGCCCTCCGGCATCGCCTGTTGACACCGGACGAGGTGTGGGAGGCGGCACAGGTCGATGAGGATTACAATGTCCGGCTGTGGGGGGCGGTCGAGGAGGCGACGCTGAGGCGGGAGAAGCGCCGGCGTGAATTCGACGCTGCGGTGATGCTGTTGGCAATGCTGAAGCCCTGAGAGGGTGAGCATGCTGAACGTGCCGAGCTAGTCGCGGCGCGTCAGCGTGCTTCCCCGATTGCCGCGGCCGAGATAGGTGAGGCTTAACTGGTCGTCGGCGAGCGTCAGCTTGACGAGTTCGGTTTTCGTCCTATCCTCGCCTTCACACGAGAGGCTGGCAGTGAAACTGCCGTCGCCACCATCAATCAATTCGGCGATCTCGCAGCTGTTTTCGCTTCCTTCAAAGCGCGTCGATGAAATGATGATGGCGGAGTCCTGACTATGGTCGGTGCACCAGTTGGGGCTGCCGCCCAGCGGTCGCTTATCGCCGACAGGTCCGGCGTGTCATCGATCGCTGTCAATTATGGGCGCTGCGCCGCATGCCACATCGGCAGCAACAATGGCAGATTTGGGAGTCCAGGACGCATGCAAATTTCCCGTTCGCCATGCACAGGAAAACTCGGTATAGCCGGTAAAGTTGCCGCGCGCGGCGCCGTCCGGATCGGCGGAGGCACAGGCCGCGGCGGCAACCTTGCAAAGCGAGTCGGCTGCGGTGCGCGCCGTTAACCGCTGATTCATGGTTACATCGATGTTTCTGGACAGGAACAAATGCGGAACATATAAGAACGAAATAGAAACACTGGAGGTTCAGGTGATCGCATTCGTCAAAGATCTGCTCGCTTTCGTAGCACTGGGTGGCTTCTCCGTGGCCTCGCTCACCTGGATGGATATCGCCTCCCGACTCGTGTGATGGTTGTGAATTGATCGCCGTCGCCGTGGCGGATGCCGCATCGAGGGACTAGGGTCGAACCTCGGTCCGGGTTCGGGCCCCCGGGTCGCGCTTTATCAGCGCGCCCGAGGACAGGCTCCGGCGCGAGCCCGATTTCGGTCCTGAACAGGCGAGACGGCCGGGGTGGATATGA
>JAUXUM010000198.1 GCA_030680995.1 Devosia sp. | reverse complement strand
GTGCCGCCGCCGAAGAACACCGATTGCACCCTGCGGCCGGGGGTGAGCGCGGCGAAATGGGCGATCTCCCGGGCGTAGGAGCGGACATAGCCGGCCTCGTCGAACGCGCCGCGGTGGACGTGCGAGTTGAAATCGCAATAGGGGCATTTGGCGGCGCAGAAGGGCCAGTGCACATAGACGCCGAAGAGGCCGTTGCCCCGCTCGATGCGGTCCAGGGTCGCCACTTCGCTTTTAGTGTTCAACGCCGCCCCCCAAAGCCTCTTCGACGAATTTTGCGAAGGCGCGGGCCCGGTGGCTGAGCCCGGTCATCCCATGCGACCAGGAATGCTTGGCCGCCGACGGCATTTCGCCGAAGGTGATGTCGTAGCCGTCCGGCATGAAGACGGGATCGAAGCCGAAGCCCTTGTCGCCGCGCGGCGGCCAGACCAGCGTGCCGAAGACCGCGCCCTCGTAGATGGCCTCGCGGCCGTCCGGATGGGCGAGGCAGAGCGTGGCGTTGAACGAGCCGCGCCGCTCGGCGGGGGTGGTGGCGCCCGCCGCCTGCAGCGCATCCTCGACCCGGCGCATGCCGATCGAATAGTCACGGAGGGGGCCGGAAGCCGCCCAGTTGGCGGTATGGACGCCGGGCTTGCCGCCGATGGCATCGACGCAGAGGCCCGAATCGTCGGCCAGCGCCAGCATGCCGGCGGCGGAAGCGGCGGCATGGGCCTTGATGCGGGCGTTTTCCACGAAGGTGGTGCCGGTCTCTTCCGGCTCGGGCAGGCCCAGTTCGCCCGCCGGGACCAGGTCGAGGCCGAACGGCTCGAGCAGGTCGCGAAACTCGGCCAGCTTGCCGGCATTGTGGGTGGCAATGACCAGCCGGTCGCCGCGGCGAAGTCTCGGCGCCGCCGCCATCTCAAGCACCGAGCACCGCCTTCTGCAGCGCCGTCAGCTGGGTGACGCCCGCTTCGGCCAGACCCATCAGCGCCTCCAGTTCCTCGCGCGAGAACGGGTGCTGTTCGGCCGTCCCCTGGATCTCGACGAATTTGCCCGAGCCGGTCAGAACGAAATTGGCGTCGGTATGGGCCTCGACGTCCTCGAGATAGTCGAGATCGAGCACCGGGGTGCCGCGATAGATGCCGCAGGAGACCGCCGCCACCGAATCGCGCAGCGGTTCGCCCTTGGTCAACTCGCGCGCCTGGAGCCACCGGACGGCTTCGACCAGCGCCACATAGGCGCCGGTGACCGCGGCGGTGCGGGTGCCGCCATCGGCTTCGATGACATCGCAATCGAGGGTGATCTGGTTCTCGCCCAGCGCCTGCATGTCGACCACGGCACGCAAGCTGCGGCCGATCAGGCGCTGGATTTCCTGGGTGCGGCCCGATTGCTTGCCCTGGGTCGCTTCGCGCCTTGTGCGGGTGCCGGTGGCGCGCGGCAGCATGCCGTATTCCGCCGTCACCCAGCCCAGACCCTGGCCGCGCCGCCAGGAGGGCAGGCTGGTCTCGACGCTCGCGGTGCAGATGACGCGGGTCGAGCCGAAAGCGATAAGGCAGGAGCCCTCGGCCTTGGGGGCGACGTTGCGCTCGATGGTGACGGCCCGCATTTCGGCGGGCTGACGTCCGGAAGGCCGCATAAGACAAATCACCCGGTGAAATTGGCGTTAACCGCCTCTTAACCCTAGCGAGCAACCGGAACAAGCGCCGTGGGGATTGGAGTCAGAGACCTTTTTGCCTAAATGGTGAAGATTGCCGCCGATGGCCGGCAAAGGTGACCGTACCTGATCGCAGGGTCGCACCGCCAAGAACTATAACCATGGCTGGCCGCACTCTATATGATGGGATCATGAACAGGGCACCGGAAGACTTTCTCGCGGTTCTCAACACCCGCAGCCAGGACATCTTCAAGCGGCTGGTGGAACGCTATATCGAAACCGGCATTCCGGTCGGCTCGCGCGATCTAAGCCGGCTGCTTTCGGTCGGGTTGTCGCCGGCTTCGGTGCGCAATGTCATGGCCGATCTGGAGGATCTGGGGCTGATCGCCGCGCCGCACACCTCGGCGGGCCGCGCGCCGACGCAGGAAGGGCTGCGCTTCTTCGTCGATGCCATGCTCGAAATCGGCGCGGTGGACGAGCGCGAGCGCAAGACCATTGCCCAGCAGATCGGCGGTCAGGCGGGGCAGGGCACCATCGAGGATCTCTTGACCGAGGCCAGCCAGCTGCTGTCGGGGCTGAGCCACGGCGCCGGGGTGGTGATCGCGCAGAAATCGGATCTGGTGCTCAAGCACATCGAATTCGTCCGGCTCGATGCCCAATCGGCGATGGTGGTGCTGGTGGGGCAGGACGGATCGGTGGAAAACCGCGTGGTGACGCTGCCGCCGGGGCTGACCTCGAGCGCGCTCACCCAGGCGAGCAATTATCTGGCGCATCTGGCGGTGGGGCGGACGCTGGGCGAGGCGCGACAGGCGCTGCAGAACCGGCGCGCCGAGCGGCTCTCAGAACTCGACGATCTGACGCGCAAACTGGTCGAAGCGGGGCTCGCCACGCTTTCGGACGCCGGCACCGCGACGCCGCCGACGGTGATCGTGCGCGGACGGGCGAACCTGCTCAACGACGCCATGGCCTCGGAGGAGTTGAGCCGCATCCGCCAGCTTTTCGACGAACTGGAAAGCGCCGACGGGCTGATCGAGCTGCTGGGCGACGCTGAAAAGGCGCAAGGGGTGAAAATCTTCATCGGCTCGGAAAACAAGCTGTTTTCGCTGTCGGGCTCGTCGGTGATCCTTTCGCCCTATAAGGATGCCAATGAGAAGGTGATCGGTGTATTGGGGGTGATCGGCCCCACGAGATTGAACTATGCGCGCATCGTCCCCGTTGTGGATTACACTGCTCATGTTATCAGCGAAATGATGGCGCGGAAAAAGTAGACGGTTGAATTTTGCGCGCCGGTCGCCGATATGCGGGGCAATTTCCCCGGAACCTCCGGCTTCACCCAGAATCTTGCGGAAAAGCATCAACATGATGAGTGACGAAACCGTTGCCCCTGCCGAAGAGACCACAGCGCCCGTCGAGGAAGCCAGGGTGGAGGCGGCCGAGGCTCAGTTTGACTTCATGGAGGAACTGCGCGCCAAGAATGCCGATCTCACCGACCGGCTGTTGCGCATGGCGGCCGAGATGGAGAATCTGCGCAAGCGCAACGAGCGCGACTTGGCCGATACCCGCGCCTATGCGATCACCGGCTTTGCCCGCGACATGCTGACGGCAACCGATTCGCTTTCGCGAGCGCTGATGGTGCTCCCGGCTGAAGCGCGCGAGAACGCCGACCCGGCGATGCAATCGCTGATCGACGGCATCGAGATGACCGAACGCGAAATGCAGCGGCTGCTCGCCAAGCACGGGGTCACCCCGATCGAGGCGGAGGGGCAGAAGTTCGATCCCCACAAGCACCAGGCGATGTTCGAAGTCCCCGATCCGTCCCGGCCGGAAGGCACGGTGGTGCAGGTGGTGCAGGCGGGCTTTGCCATCGGCGACCGGGTGCTCCGTCCGGCCATGGTCGGCGTCGCCAAGGGCGGACCCAAGGCGGGCCAGGCCGAGCACGCGCCCGAAGGCGGCATCGACAAGAGCGTTTAGGCGCCTGTTCCCCGGGGGGGCGCCGCGGGGCGCATCCCGATACCACCCACTGAGCCGTCATCCCGGGCGCCGCAAAGCGGTGCGCCCGGATGACGGTGCGGTGGATGGACGGCCATCCGTAAGGCTTTGCTGGACACAGCTCTGCAGTCGGGGTCTCGTAATGCGAAAGGGGAGCGGGGCCTGCCACCCGAGCACCACTTGCTACTCCGCCACCAGTTCCGGGCAGGTCGCCACGTCGTAGCGGGGTTTCTCCGAAGCCAGTTCGTCGAGCACGAGCGCGTCGTATTCGCCGATGATCTCCTGGGTGCGGGCGAGATCGAAGCCAGAAGTCGTGAGCAGGGCGGTGCCGCGTTCGGTGAGCTGGTTCGCCCAGCCATCATAGAGTTCGGCCTCGTCGGCGTCGCCGGCATCATCGGCACTGCCAGCCAGCCAGAAAAAGGCGCTGGCGCACCACATCACCTTATCGGCCTCGGGGGTAACCTCCCGCGCGGACGCCGGCACGGCCAACACCAAGGCAACCAGACTTGCGGCAAGTGCTCTCGACATCGGCCCATTGCCCCCGACTTCCGCAATGGCAACACCCTAACGGATTCGCATCCGCGCGGAAATGACGCTCAGACGATATCGCTGGCGACGAGGCGCTGGACCCCGGCGGCGGCCATATCGCCCCAGGCCTTGGCCAGCGACCCGTCGGCATCGATGGCGCGGGTCGCGTCCTCGATGACGAACGTCTCGAAGCCGGCGGCACAGGCGTCGAGCGCCGTCCAGGCCACACAGAAATCGGTGGCGAGGCCGGTGACGAACAGCCGCTTGAGCCGCCGCTCGCGCAGATAGCCCTCCAGCCCGGTCTTGGTGCGCCGGTCGGCTTCCTGGAAGCCCGAGTAGGAATCGACCATTTCGTTGTAGCCTTTGCGGATGATCAATTGCGCATGGGGCAGGTCGAGTTCGGCCGAAAGCTCGGCCCCATGGGTCTCCCAGACGCAATGGTCAGGCCAGAGCACCTGCGCTCCGTAGGGCAGGTCGATTACGTCGAAAGGCTTGGCATTCGGATGATTGGAGGCGAAGGAGACGTGGCCCGCCGGATGCCAGTCCTGGGTCAGGACGACATTGGCGAATTTCCGCCCCAGCTTGTTGACGAGCGGAATGATCTGGTCGCCGCCGGCGACCGCGAGGCTGCCGCCGGGTAGAAAATCATACTGGACGTCCACGACGATCAGAACGTCGCCAGGGGCCGGCGCAATCGCCATCGTCAGCGTCTCAAAGCCCGAGCAGCGCCGAGCATTCCTCGAAGCTGTAGTCGGCCTGATCCCCGGTCATGTTGACCTGGGCGGTGACGTAAGCCTCGCGCCCGGCTTTATGGGTGGCGAAACCGGCCGCGTCATAGCCCGCCCCCATATGGGCCGCGGTGGCGCGCTCGATCAGCATGGCGGCGCCGTCGGTATACTGCTTGACCACGGCCTTCTGCTCTTCGGTGGCGTCGGACGGAATGTCGGAGGCCACGATGTTGAAGGCGATGCCGCACCAGAGATCCATCTTTGCGGCCTCCGGCGCCTCCTGGGCGAAGGCGGCGGTGACCAGGAGCACTGCAGGAACGAGTGCCATAAGCCTTTTCATTTGTTGATCCTTTGCTGGTTCGGCGGCCCGTTAGACCATATCGTCCGGGTGAAAGCGACCCCCGCCGCCGATAGGTTGCGGCTGTGCCGTAGCTTGTGCCGATCATTGTGGCCGTCTCGCGGGTCCGCCGGCCTCGCACGAGGAGGAGAGTGATCCCGAACGCGGCGGCGCCGGGAGCGCGCCGCGGGACGCCGGAAATTCCCGCGGCGCGCTTGCAGGCC
>JAUXUM010000197.1 GCA_030680995.1 Devosia sp. | reverse complement strand
TCACGAACTGCCCCGTCCCATTGCGCGCCGCATGCTGGATTGCGGACTACTGACAAAAACGATCAAAACTGTGGCGCTATGCCTTTGGGGGATCAGCCGACCGACCGCAAGTACGGCCGAACCGCAATTCCCTCCGGCATGTCGTCGAGCGCGTCGAACGCCAGCGGAAGATCTTCGGCCGATACTATTTCATAGTTGGCTTCGCTGGCAAACAGCCCCTGAAGCACCAGCGCGTTAAGCGCATGCCCGCCCTTGTAGGAACGGAAACGGCCGTAGATCGGCAGACCGCAGAGGGCCAGATCCCCGATCGCGTCGAGCAGCTTGTGGCGGACGAACTCGTCCTCATAACGCAGCCCACCCGGGTTGAGGATGCGATCCTCATGCACGGTGATGGAGTTGTCGAGCGATGAACCGAGCGCATAGCCGGCCTGGCGCAGAATCTTGGCATCGCGCACAAAGCCGAAGGTCCGGGCACGGGATACGTCGTCGCAATATTTCCGCGGCGTCCAGTCGAAGATCATGCGCTGGCGGCCAATGACGCGGCAGTCGAAATCTATCTCGAGGTCGAGCATACGGCCATTATAGGGTTCGAGTGCCGCGGATGCCTCGTTGTTGCGGACCAGGACCTGCCGCATGATCTTGATGTAGCGGCGCGATGCCGGCTGCACGTCGAGCCCCACCTCCATGATGCCCTCGACGAAGGGCGAAGCGCTGCCGTCGAGAATAGGGAATTCGGCGCCGTTCAGGGTGAGGTGAGCATTGTCGACGCCTAGCCCGGACAGAGCGGAAATGACATGTTCGATGGTGGCGACAGAGACACTGTCTCCCAGATCGAGGGTGGTGCAAAGCGTTGTCCGCGTCACCCTGGAGAAGTGAACCGGCACCGGCCCGACCTTGCTGCCGCTTTCGAGGAGCCGGGTGATCAGGTAACCGCTGTCGGCTGGCGCCGGCGCAATGGTGAGAGTAACGGGAAGTCCGCTATGGACACCAAAGCCGCTGAATTCGAGCGTGCCCGCAAGGGTGCGCTGACGCGCCGAAAGCTTATGCATCAAAACAGGACTCCAAACCTCAACGGACGACCCGAGGCAGTCATAAACAATAAGAACCCGGCGCGAAAGTCGCACCGGGCTGTATCTTGCACCGCAAGCTAAACCGCAACTACCCGTGCTTGCGGAGAAAAGCGGGGATTTCGATATGCTCTTTTTGTACTGACTGGACCGGAGCCCGGCCGTGCGAATCGAACGTTCCCTGCGCCCCCCCGCTTGCCGCCGGCAGGTGCGAAACCCTTGGCGTGCCTGCCTCTATTGCACTTCGTGCCGCGGCATCGTCGGCGACCGAGTAGTTCGTATCGTCACGGCTCTGATCACTACCGGACCTCAAATTGATTCCGACATTCGAAGCCAGCCGCTTGAACAGTGCCCGCGCATTTCGCGGTTCGGCATCCGGCCTTTCTTGTCCATTGAGTGACCTTCTCGCAACAGCTGGAAGCTCCTCCGTGCGCGGCATTCGCCGCTGCCCGTCCGGGCGTTCCGCATTGGAAGGCACATAGACGCTCGGAATCGGCGATTCCGGGACCCTCTGCGTCTCTTCGTAGGGCTCGTGAGTCGCGGTCGGGATATAAGGCTCGACCGTTACACCGTCGTCTTCGTCATAATCCTGATATGCCGGCTCCTGGTGCGTGATCGCCTCGGCCACAGCCTGCTCGACCTGAGTCTCAAACTCCGGCCCGGCAATCTGCTGCTGTTGCGGCTCCGCCGGAACATGCGGCCGTTTCACGGCCAGCGGCGCGCGGGAACTGTTCGCCTTCATCGGTTCCAGCGCCTGCACCATGGTCGCGTCGGTGCCGGTGGCCACGACCGAAACACGGATCGAGCCGTTCATATTGGCATCGTATGTGGCACCCAGGATGATGTTGGCGTCCGCGTCGACTTCCTCGCGAATGCGGCTCGCAGCCTCGTCAACCTCGTAGAGCGTAAGATCGGGGCCGCCGGTGATGGAGATGAGCAGGCCGCGCGCGCCGTGCATCGACACGTCATCGAGTAGCGGATTGGCGATGGCCGCCTCGGCAGCATGACGGGCACGGTCCTCGCCGGAGGCTTCGCCAGTGCCCATCATCGCCTTGCCCATGCCGCGCATCACGGCGCGCACGTCGGCAAAGTCGAGATTGATGAGGCCTTCCTTGACCATCAGGTCGGTAATGCAGGCAACGCCGGAATAAAGCACCTGGTCCGCCATCTTGAAGGCGTCCGCAAAGGTCGTCTTCTCGTTGGCTACGCGGAAGAGATTCTGGTTGGGGATGACGATCAGGGTGTCGACGTGCCGATGCAGCTCGTCAATTCCGTCTTCGGCGAGCCGGGCGCGGCGGTTTCCCTCGAAGGTGAAGGGCTTGGTGACCACGCCGACCGTCAGGATGCCCTGCTCGCGCGCCGCACGCGCAATAACGGGCGCAGCGCCGGTCCCGGTGCCGCCGCCCATGCCGGCGGTGATGAACACCATGTGCGACCCGGAGAGGTGATCGTTGATCTCATCGAAGCTCTCTTCGGCCGCCGCGCGTCCCACTTCGGGATGCGATCCGGCACCGAGCCCTTCGGTCACCGAGACTCCCAGCTGGATGATGCGCTGCGCACTCGAGAGTGCCAGCGCCTGGGCGTCGGTATTGGCGACCACGAAATCCACCCCGTCGAGGCCGGATGCGATCATGTTGTTGACGGCGTTGCCGCCCGCGCCCCCGACACCGAAGACCGTGATGCGGGGTTTGAGTTCCTGGATGTCCGGGATGGTGAGGTTGATCGTCATGGATGGCCCCATAATGGCGTACTGCGAGCAGTTTTAGTCGCCAATTCGTTAACCGGCTCCTAACAATGAAGGGCAATTCGTTAACGGAAGTGCAATTTGCAAGGCGTGCGGCGGGTCCCGTTACCAAGTGTTAAACATAGATCGCGCCACAAGACGCCACAAAGCGTCATCAGCGCACCTTGCCACCGATGTTAACTACTGCCCAGCGCCCCAACCGCCTAGAACGCCGTCCGCAGCCAGCTGCCGACCCGGGCGATATAGCCGTCGGTTCCAGTCAATTTGACGCTCGCACGCGGCTCGACGTATTCCTGCGCGCAGACCTGCGGATAGATCAGCATCCCGGCGACCGCGGCGAAGGCCGCCCCCTTGGCCATTTTGGGCAAGCCGGCGATGCCCATTGGCCGCCCGTTCCGCACGTTCCGCG
>JAUXUM010000175.1 GCA_030680995.1 Devosia sp. | reverse complement strand
CGTTGGAGCCCAGCACATTGCCGAAGCGCACGGCGCAGAAGCGCTGGGCGCTGCCGGATTGCCGGGCCCTGTCGCCGAAGTGGCGGACGATCAGCTCCGACCAGCGCTTGGTCGCTCCCATCACGTTGGTGGGGCGCACCGCCTTGTCCGACGAGATGAGCACGAAATCGGAAACCCCGCCATCGTAGGCGGCCCGCGCGATGCGGAGTGTCCCCAGGACGTTGTTGCGCACGCCTTCGAGCGCGTTGGCCTCGACCAGCGGCACATGCTTGTGCGCCGCGGCATGGAAGACGACCGCGGCGCCGTGCTCGGCGATGGCGCGCCTGACCAGCTTCTCGTCGGTCACCGAGCCAAGCACCGGGATCACCGGGAAGGCGGGGGCCTCCTTCAGCAGCGCGCGCTCGATCTGGTAGAGCGCGAACTCGTTGGCTTCGAGCAGCAGCAGTTTTGCCGGCGCCCATTTCGCGATGATCCGGCACAGCTCCGAGCCGATCGAGCCGCCGGCGCCCGACACCAGGATCACCCGCCCGCCCAGCATCTGCCGCAGCAGTTCGGGATCGGCGGGGACCGAGGAGCGGCCGAGCAGATCGTCGATATCGATCTCGCGCAGCTGGCTCACGAGGTACTTGCCCGAGGCGATCTCGCTGATCGAGGGCAGCGCGCGCAGCTTGACGGGCAGCTTGCTCAGTTCCGAAAAGATGGTCTGGCGCCGTGCCCCGTCCAGCGAGGGCATGGAGACGATGACCTCGCGTACGCCGAAATCCTTGATCAGGCTCTCCAGCCGTTCCGGCGGATGGACGCGGATGCCCAGCACATCGCGGCCTTGCAGGCTCCTGTCGTCGTCGAGAAAGCCCGCGACGTTGCCCGTCCCGTGGGTGCGCAGTGCCGCCGCCAACTGCCTGCCGGCCTCACCGGCCCCGTAGATGGCGACGTGGTCGATCTTGGCCTGCTTGCGGACCGGCAGCCACAACAGATATTTGGCGGCGAAGCGCGACCCGCCGATGACGATGGTGCCGAGCAGGAAATAGAAGACGGGGACAGTGCGCGGCAGGACCCCGATATGCGTGATTTCGGCGAGGAACAGCACGAACACCCAGGCCAGCGTCGCCAGAATCATCGCCTGCAGGATGGTCCAGATCGCCCGCTCCGGCAGGTAGCGGATCACCGCCCGATAGAGCCCGAAGCGCAGGAAGATGGGCAGGGCCACGGCCGGCGCCAGGGCCATCAGGATGAGCTGGGCGGCGTTGGGGCGGAAGGTGCCGCCGAGCCGCAACTGGTAGCTCAGCCACAGGACCCCGATCAGCGCCAGCGTGTCGAACGCCACCAGGATCAGGCTCTTCCACAGGCGTGGGAGGTTATTCAAACGATCTCTTAATGCTTCAAACATTGCTTTATCGGCCCGCAATACTCGCCGGGGAAGTTTTGCCGCTTGAGGCGCCGCCGCTATTCCAAAGCCCATCGCGCCCAAAAGCGCAAGCATTGACCGCCGCCACGATGATCGGGGTTGCGGGCCGGCCCGCCGTCTACGGGGTGTCCGGCCTTCCCAAGGCCAAGATGGTGTGGCATCAACGGTGCGACGGCTTGCCGCCGCGTCCGCCATAGCAAGGGGCCAAGATGACAGTTCGATTGCACCGGGGCGACCTGCCCGATCTCACGCGCTATGGCCGCGAGGTGGCTATCGACACCGAGACCATGGGGCTCGATCCGCGGCGCGACCGGCTCTGCGTCGTGCAGCTCTCGCCCGGCGACGGCAGCGCCGATGTGGTCCAGCTCCCGGCCGATATCACCCGCGCGCCCAACCTCGAAACCCTCCTCGGCGATGCCGGCGTGACCAAGATCTTCCACTATGCCCGCTTCGACATGGCGGTGCTCAAGCATCGCTTCGGCGTGGTGACCGGGCCGGTCTACTGCACCAAGATCGCTTCGAAGCTGGTGCGCACCTATACCGACCGCCACGGCCTCAAGGACCTCGTGCGCGAATTGCTCAATGTCGATCTCTCCAAGCAGCAGCAGAGTTCGGATTGGGGCGCCGAAAAGATCACCGATGCGCAGCTCGAATATGCGGCCTCGGACGTGCTCTATCTGCACGATCTGAAGCGCCATCTCGACCGCATGCTGCGCCGTGAGGGCCGCGCCGAACTGGCCGAGACCTGCTTCAAGTTTCTCCCCGCCCGGATCGAGCTCGACCTGCTGGGCTGGGATGAAACCGACATCTTCGCCCATAGCTGAGGACGATGAGCGCGCTCGCCCAGTCCGATACAGCCCAGCAGCGCAGCCGCATCTTTGCCGCGCTCGCGCTGCGCAACCGGTTTGTCGTCGTGCTGCGCCTGGCCGTGCCGGCCTTCGGCGTCGTCGCCTTCGGCGGGCTCATGTTGCAGCGGTACCTGGCCGGCCTGGGCGACGATTTCGGCTTCTCCAATGTCCGTATCGATCGCGAGAATCTGGTGGTCGACAGGCCCTCCTATTCCAGCATGGGGACGGACGGCAGCAGCTATCTGCTGGAAGCCGCCTCGGCCAGATCGGCGCTCGGACGGACCGAAATCATCGATCTCCTCGATGTCGTGCTGAACCTGGGCAAGCCCAGCGGCGCCGTCATCACCGCGCGCGCCGCTGCCGCGCGGCTGGAAACCACCGGTCAACTGGTGATCGTCGAGGGCGTCACCCGGATCGCCGGCAGCGACGGCATGCACGGCACGCTGGCGGGCATCACCGCCGACATGGCGTCGGAAACCGTGGTCGGGAACGGCGCGGTCGACATCACTTTCGCCAGCGGAGCCACGCTCGAAGCGGCGCGCATGTTCTATGACGGCCAGAACGCGATCTGGCGCTTCGAGCGGGCAACCCTGACCCTGCCATCGACGCCGGGGGAAGCAGCAGGCGCCGGAACGAGCATCGGCGCGCCGCGACCCGATGCGGGGGCGCGGCCATGATGCGCGGGCTCTGCTGTTTCGCAGCGGCCGTTCTCGCTCTCACCGCCACCGCGGCGTTCGCTGCCAATACGGTCAAGATCACCGCCGATACCTTCGTGGTCAACGAAACCGAGACCGAAGCGGTCTTCACCGGCAATGTCGTCGTGGTGCGGACAGGGCTCACCGTCTGGGCCGACAGGATCGTGGTCGATTACGCCGAGGGTGGACCCGAAAGCATCAAGTCCTTCGTCGCCACCGGTCATGTCCGGCTCAAGACCGAGGATCAGGACGCGACCGGGGAGCGCGCCACCTTCAACCCGCAGACGCAGATCCTGCGGCTCACCGGCAACGTCACCGTCATCAATGCGTCGGGGACGCTCAACGGTCCGGAGCTGGAGATCGATCTGGCGCGGAACACCACCGTCTTCTCCGGCGGCAAGGCCGGCCGGGTGACCGGCGTCTTCACCACGCAATGAACGATCGGAGGTCAGAAGGCCGGCTCGACCAGACCGGGTGGCTGGTGGCGCACGGGCTTGCCAAGAGCTTCGGGCGCACCGCCGTGGTCCATGATGTGAGCATCGCGGTGCGGCGCGGCGAGGCGGTGGGGCTTCTGGGTCCAAACGGTGCGGGCAAGACCACCGTCTTCACCATCATCATGGGCCTCACCAGGCCCGACAAGGGCGAGGTGATGCTCGACGGACGGCCGATCACCGGCCTGCCGCTGTTCCAGCGCGGCCGCCTCGGCATCGGCTATCTGCCGCAGGAGCCCTCGATCTTTCGCGGACTCAATGTGCGCGACAACATCCTCGCGGTGCTGGAGGGCCATGTGCGCTCGCGCGCCGGACGGCTGGCAAGGCTCGCGCAGCTGCTCGACGAGTTCGGCATCGCCCATCTCGAACGGGCCGACGCCCTGGCGCTTTCGGGGGGCGAGCGGCGGCGGGTCGAGATCGCCCGGGCGGTGGCCGCCGATCCGGTGTTCATGCTGCTGGACGAACCCTTCGCCGGCGTCGATCCGATCGCGGTGGCCGAGGTCAAGGCCCTGGTGCGGCAACTGACCCGGCGCGGCATCGGGGTGCTGATCACCGATCACTCGGTGCGCGAAACCCTCTCGCTCGTCGACCGCGCCTATCTGATCCACGACGGCCGCGTGATGATCCAGGGCAGGCCCGAAACCATCGCCGCCGACCCCGAAGCGCGTCGGGTCTATCTGGGCGATAGTTTTTCCGTCTAGGAAACCACCACCGAACCGTCATCCGCGGGCGAAGACCCGCGGACCCAATAGCCGCCGCCGGACCACAGGTGCAGCTCTCCCACCCCCTTGTGGCCCCCTTGCGGGGAAGGATGGGGACGGGTAGTCCTCTCCGCGACATTCGCGGTCGGTATTCCGCTGCACGCCCGGTGACGAGGCTAAGGCGTTCTGCGCAGTGAGGCAGCGTCACAATTCGTTTCCCATGATCCACCACGCATAACGCCTTGACCCTCTTTGGCACAAAACTTGCTTTCGTCCTTGTATTGCGGCATGGTCCCCGCTTGCCAGACGGTTTACGTAGTGGGAGTTCTAGATGGGCCTGACGCCGCGGCTCGAGTTCCGGCAGTCGCAGAGCCTGACGCTGACGCCGCAGCTGATGCAGTCGATCCGGCTGCTGCAATTGAGCCATCTCGAGCTCGATGCCTTCGTCGATGCCGAACTGCTGCGCAACCCGCTGCTGGAGCGGGAAGACGGCTCCGGGCCGGGCGAGACCGACGGTACCGAATTGCCCGAGCGCATCGTCGAACTCAGCGCCTATGAGGATACGGTCGATCACGCCGATCGCATCCAGTCGGCCGATTCGATCGCCAGCAGCTACGATACCGAGGTGGAGAACGTCTTCCCCGAACAGGCCGCGCAGGACGCTTCGAACGCCAGCCCGAACCAGTGGTCGGAGCGCGGCGGCTCCGCCGAGGGCGGCGAGGCGCCCGATATCGACCAGTTCGTCGCCGCGCGGCCCACGCTTTCCGACCACCTGTCCGATCAGATCGGCATGATGCTCACCGACCCGGCGGAGCGCCTGATCGCCCGCTTCCTCACCGACAGCCTCAACGAGGCGGGATATCTCGCCACCGATCTCTGCTCGGTCGCCGAGCAACTGGGCGCCCCGATCGAGACCGTCGAGGCCGTGCTCAAGACCATCCAGAACTGCGAGCCGCTGGGCGTGTTTGCGCGCGATGTGCGCGAGTGCCTGGCCATCCAGCTCCGGGAGAAGGACCGGCTCGATCCGCTGATGGAAAAGCTCCTCGATAATCTCGGCCTCGTGGCCGCCCACGACATGGCGGGGCTTGCCCGCGCGGTGGGAGCGGACCGCGAGGACCTCGTGGATATGCTGGCCGAATTGCGCGAACTCGATCCCAAGCCGGGCCGCGCCTTCGAGGTCGGCGTCGTCGAAGCGGTCGTGCCCGATGTGATGGTGCGCGAGGGTGCCGGTGGCGGCTGGGCCATTGAGCTCAACGCCGACATCCTGCCGCGGGTCCTGGTCAACCGCGCCTATTATGCCACCGTCACCAAAAAGACCCGGGACGCGGCGGAAAAGACCTTCCTCACCGATTGCATGGCCGCCGCCAACTGGCTGGCCAGGAGCCTCGACCAGCGGGCGCAGACCATTCTCAGGGTGGCGGCGGAAATCGTGAAGCAGCAGGATGGCTTCCTCGTCCACGGCATCGCCCATTTACGGCCGATGACCCTCAAGATGGTCGCCGACGCCATCGACATGCACGAATCGACCATCAGCCGCGTCACCTCCAACAAGTACATGTCGACGCCGCGCGGGCTGTTCGAGATGAAATACTTCTTCACCACCGCCCTGGGCTCGACCATCGGCGAGGCCGACCATTCGGCCGAGTCCGTCCGCCATCGTATCCGCCAACTGATCGAGGCGGAACAGCCCGGCGGCATCCTTTCGGACGACACCATCGCCGAGATGCTGCGGAAGGAGCAGGGCATCGAAGTCGCCCGGCGCACCGTCGCCAAGTACCGCGAGGGCATGCATATCCCCTCCTCGGTCATCCGCCGGAGGCAGAAGCGCGCCCTGGCCGGCGTCCGCTGAGTCGCCGGGAGGGCAAAACCGGACAGAACTTTACCGCCCTGTCATCCGCTGATTTCTGGCGACGCGACGACCATGCACATTGCCCCCCGAAAATACCGGGTCTAGACTCCGGGCTGTCGGCTACCCATTTCTGGATGAGCCGGGTTCCGGCAAGGTCACTCAATCGAATAGGGGAATCCATGTCCTTACGTATCTCCGGCAAAAACATGGACGTCGGCGACGCCCTGCGCAGCAAGGCCGCCGGCCACTTCGACGCCGTCGTGACGAAGTATTTCGACGGCGGCTACAATGGCCATCTGACGCTCGAGCCCGAGGGCCCGGGCTTTTCCGCCCAATGCATCATTCACCTCGACACCGGCGCCATCCTGCGGTCGGGCGCCTATGGCATCGATGCCGTCTCCGCCTACGAGCTGATGGCCGATACCATCGAGAGGCGGCTCCGGCGCTACAACCGGAAACTCAGATCCCACCGCCGGCACGGCAATGGCGAGGACACGGTGGAGGCTCAGTCCTACGTGCTGGCGGCGCCCGACCACGACGACGAACTGGCGGAGGATTATTCGCCGCCCGTGGTCGCCGAGACCACGTCCAGCCTGAGGCAGATGAGTGTGGGAGAAGCGGTGATGGAGCTTGATCTAGGTCAAGCTGACGTGATCATGTTCCGGCATGCTGGACATGGGGGACTTAATGTGGTCTACCGCCGCGCCGACGGCAATATTGGCTGGATCGATCCGGCTTTGCGCGCAAACTAGGGCTTCCCTGCACCACTGCGTTCGCCAGATTTTGACAAGGGTTCTTTTATGGAACTGACTGACATCCTCACCGAGGAGTCCGTGGTTGTTTGCACGGGATTGAAGACCAAACGCGAAGTGCTTGAAAAGCTTGCACAACACGCCGCCGAAGTGACCGGACTGAATGCCGCCCCGATCTTCGAAGCGCTCAATGAGCGGGAGACGCTCGGCTCGACTGGGCTCGGCAGCGGCATCGCCATCCCGCACGGCAGGTTCCCCGGCCTGTCCGGGGTCACCGCCGTGTTCGCGCGGCTCGACCAGCCGGTGGAATTCGATGCGGTGGACGATGAGCCGGTGGATCTGGTGATGATGCTTCTGGCGCCGCTGGGCTCGGGAGCCGATCATCTCAAGGCGCTGGCCCGCGTCGCGCGCATCCTGCGCGCCGACGCGGTCGTCGAAGAGCTGCGCCGGACGCTCGACCCCAGGCAGCTCTACGCTGTCCTGACCCACCCGGTCGCCTCGCACCAGGCGGCCTGACAACGGAACATGGAATGGCCCTCATGGCGAGGTGCGAACCCGGCCGGCGGCCGGGGCAGCCTCGAACCACGAGGACCACGAGAGCCTCGCACCTTCAGTGCAGCGCGACGACGCCGTAATTCCGGTCCGAGAGCCATTCGGCCACAGCCTGGGAATTGTCGGCCACCAGCAGCGGCGAGCCGTCGGCGGAGACCACGAGCTGGAACTCGTCCTCGCTCTCGAAATCGGGCTCCGACATCAGTTCGGCCAGCTTGCTGCCCTTGATGGGCTTTACATAAACCACCGCATTGCCGCCCAGAGCCATGAACTGGGCCGGGGTCAGGTGCCGCAGGGGATTGTAATTCTGTTGTTCTTCGGGTTGTTCTTGCATTCTTGTTCCCCTTTCTAGGCAGAACGGATTTCGATGCGGCGGGCTACCTTCTCCGCCTTTGGCCGGACGACTGCGATGATCAGCATGCCATTCCGTAGTGTCGCTTCCTGGACCACAACGCCGTCAGCGAGAAGAAAGCTGCGCTGGAACTGCCGCGCCGCGATGCCGCGATGCAAAAATTCCCTTGTGCCATCATCTTTCTGCCGGCCCCGGACGAGCAGTTGATTGTCCTCGGCGGTCACCTCGAGCTCGTTCTGGCCGAAACCGGCCACAGCGATCGAGATCAGGAACTGCTCGGTTCCGTCGGCGTCGATCGTACGCTCGATATTGTAGGGCGGATAGCCGTCCGCGGCCTTGGCGAGCCTGTCGACTCTTTCCTCGAAGGCGTCGAAGCCCAAAAGAAAGGGCGCCGAGAACAAAGAGACGCGTGACATTTGAACCGTCCTGTTGAAAGCAACGATCGAAAATCGGCCCGGGTTTCAGTGGCGCCGACTTTCAGAGCGGGATATGGGGCAGGGCCGGGCCACCTTCAAGACCGGGCGATGGGTCATGGGAGGGGGAGCCGCCAAGGTGAGCGAAACCGTTTCAATCGTCATGCCGGCCTACAGGGCCGAGCCCTTTATCGGCGCGGCGGTGCGCAGCGTCTTGGCGCAGACCTACCCGCACTGGCGGCTCTGGATCGTCAGCGACGACGGCGAGGATTACGATACGGTGTTGTTGGCGCGGGGGCTCGCCGATCGCCGTTTCCGCTTCCTGTCATCGGGAACGATCGGCGGCGGCGCCTCGCGGGCCCGCAATATGGCGCTGGACCTGATCGACACGCCCTACGCGGCCATCCTCGACGCCGATGACCGCTTCAAGCCGCAAAAGCTGGAGCGTGCCGTGGCGGCCCTCGCGGACCACGCCGTCGTCACTTCGGCCCTCGACGTCATGAACGAGCGGTTCGGGCACCTGCGCCATGTCGGCGCCGGACCGGACCGGGTGCTGCGCCCGGCGGAGCACAAATTCGTCAGCCTCTCGATGGATTCGATGATCCTGTGGGACCGGCGCCGCTGCGACGCCCGCTACGACACCGGACTCACCAACATGACCGACCTCGAGCTTCTGATGCAGCTCTACCGCACGGCCGGCCGCTCCTGGCACCTGGGCGAGCCGCTGCACGACTACATCAAGCTCACGGTCTCGATGAGCAACGGTCCCGGCGTCACCGAAACGATGATCCGCTCGAAAAAGACACTGCTCCGGCGGCTCGAGGACGGCTGCTACCCGATGGCCGATCCGGACGGGCCTGCCGGTATCGCGTCCTTCCTGCGGGTCTCGCTGGAGGCCGAAGCGCTCTATCCGGCGGCGCTGGCAGAAACCCCCGGCCTGTTGTTCGAAGATCATTTGGAGCCGATGCTGGCCTCCGCCACTTCCGCCGCATAGGGAATCGCCGGTTGGGCGCCGGGCTTCAGACAGGCAAGGCTGGCGGCAATCGCGGCGCGTCGCGTCGCCTGCTCCAGTTCCAGCCCGGCATCGAGCCCCGCCGCGAGGTAGCCGCAGAAGGTGTCGCCGGCCCCCACCGTATCGATCGGATCGAGCTTGAGCGCCGGCACGCTGAAACTGCCCGAAGGGGTCGCCGCCTTGGCGCCGTCGGGTCCCAGCGTCACGATCACCGTCTGCCGGTGCGTGCGCGCCCAGTCGGCCATCAGACCGTCGAACGGCTCGGTTTCGCCGCCGCAGAGCAGCGCGAATTCGGTCTCGTTGGCGATGACGATCGACGCTTTCTTGACCAGATCGGGCGTCGTCTCAAGGAAGGGCGCAGTGTTGAGGATGGAGGTTACGTCCTGCGCCCGGGCCAGGTCCAGCGCCCGTGTCGTCGCCGCCTGCGGGATCTCCTGCTGCAGCATCAGCACGTTACCCGCGCCCAGCCCCCGCAGCGCCGCCTCGGCCTCCGCCGGTCCCATCGATCCATTGGCGCCCGGCAGGATGGCGATGACGTTCTCACCCGCTTGATCGACAAAGATCATGGCGATGCCGGTCGGTCCGGTCACGGTCTTCAGCCGGCTCAGATCCACCCCGTCCGCCCGTAGCAGCCGCAGCGCGTCTTCGGCGAAATTGTCGGTGCCGGCGGCGCAGAACATCCGCACCTCCGCGCCCGCCCGCCTTGCGGCCAGCGCCTGGTTGGCCCCTTTGCCGCCCGCCGCCATCGAGAATTCCCCGCCCGGCACGGTCTCCCCGGGCTTGGGGATGCGGCTGACGGTGCCGATCAGATCGAGATTGATGGAGCCAAGGACGGTGATCATTGCCTTGTTCTTATTTCTCCGCGGCCTTGACCACGGTGTTCCAGTTGCGCGAGGTCCATAGCGGCTTCTTGCCGAAATGCTTCCAGACCGCCTCCATCCCGAGCCCGAAGCGGCCGTTGGGCAGGCGGAAGGCGAGGAGGAAGACCTCCCGTCCGGTCACCTTGACCACCTCGAAATCGCCTTCGACGCCGAAGGGCATGGGCAGCGGTTTCTCCGCCGGCTCGGCCAGGAAGGTGACGTAGAGCTTGGTGTCGCCATCCTCCGTCCGGCCCGCGAAGGGGTCGGAGCTCACCAGTCCCCTCAGTTCGTCCTGCGTGCGCAGCACCGTCCCCGATTCGAAGCCAAAGCGCTCGGCGAAAGCCGCCTCGATCTGCGTCCGGCTCGGTTTCGCCCTGCTGTCGAAGACGACATTGCCGCTTGCGATCAGGGTCCTCACATTGGTGAATCCCATCGCCTCGTAGGCCGCCTTGAGATCGGCGTTCTTGATCTGCCGTTGGCCCAGATTGATGCCGCGGAGGAACGCAACATAGGTGATCATCTCTTTTTCTCGCCCGCCGGGCCGTTCGAATAGGGCGTCTTGTGCCGCTTCAGCATGGCGACGAAATCGGCGATCTTTTCCGGCCTGGGGACGACCGGCGCCATCAGTCCGGCGCCCCCCGCGCCAACACCCGTTCCAGCGCCGGATCGAGCCGGTCGGTCTGCGGCAGACTGATGCCGAAGGGGCCGCTCAGCACCTCCCGCAGTTCCGCGACGCTCTGCAGCAGGCGCGATTCGCTCGGCCCGCCCGGCACGTGGATACTGAGCCTGTTGTTGCTGAGCGCCAGGCGCCGGCCGCGCTCGGTCCGCGCCGCGATCAAATTGTCGCGGAAGCGCGGGCTCGACGAGGCCAGATCGTTTATTGCCTGGCAGTCGTCGAAGTCCTTCTCGCCGAGATCGAAGCCGTAGAGCACCCGCCAGTCCTCGCCGATCCTGGCTTCCAGCCGCCACTCGGGATTCCCGCCGAGTAGGCGGAACGTCTCATGCGGGGTCTGCTGCTCGACATCGGCCCTGAGCCTGAGCGGGCCGGTCAGCGTCAGCCCGCCGAAGCCCACATCGGCGATATGGGTCGCCCCGCCGATATCGACGGCCAGCACCATATGGCTGAACGGTCGCTCGGCCCCCTCCGGATGGCCCCACAGCACCCGCGCGCCCAGCCCGCGCACTGGATAACCCAGCGTCTCGAGCACCGCCTTGAACAGCAGGTTCTGCTCCACGCAATAGCCGCCGCGCCGCTCGAACAAGAGCTTCTGCTGCAGGTTGGAGAGCTCCAGCCGGACCGGGATTTGGAGCAGCGGATCGAGGTTCTCGAACGGGATCGCTGCCGGGTGCAGCAGATGCAGCTGTTCGAGCGTCGTCAGAGTGGGTGCGATCGAACCGGCAAAGCCGATTCGCTCGAAATAGGCGTCGATATCGGCTTCCTCGCTCAAATGAGCCCCTCCCGTCCGATTCAGGGAGCGCCATAATGGGCAAGCCGGTGCACTTTGTCACCCTTGCGCGGATGAGCGACTTGGCCAATCATTGTCAGGGCAAGCCACCGGCCGTCACCCCGGCGAAAGCCGGGGTGACGATCATGGATGGGGCGGGGCGGCGTCGGCAACACTCAAATAGGGAAAAGCATGGGCATTTTCGATTTCCTGACCGGCAGCAAGCCGGCGCCGGCGGGCATAGCGCGGCAGAGCAGGGACGCGCTGCGCACGGCGCTGCTGGCGCTCAACCGCGACACCGCGCCCTGGCACGTCCGCGACGGCGCGCCGGAGGGCGTCGACCTGGTCGCCGAATGGAAGATCGTCGATGCCCGCTGGTACGAGATTTTCGCCAAGGCGAGCCTGGGCAAGGTGTTCAAGGTGCTGATCAAGTTCGATGAGCAGAAGGGCGAAGTCCGCGCCGTCGATCAGGAATGGACGGTCGAATGGCGGGCCGGGGTGCCGGTGCTGAACCTGAGCGCCGAGGCGTTCCGTGGCCAGAAGATGGAGGTGAGTTTCGGCACCGCCTTCGCCTTCAAGGAAAACCTGAGCTATGGGCAGGTCTACGAATACCGCTTCAAGACCTCCGAGCTCAAAACCCCGCTGCGGGAGGCCGCCGCCAAGGCCGGCTGGGGCTGGAAGGGCGTTGCGTTTGGGAAGCTTTAGGCCGGCGGGGAACTATCGGCCGGATCTCCCCGCTTATTGGGCGGAATCGACGGTGCAGTTCGAAAAGGACATTTACACCGGCACCGCCCTGGTCAGGGCCTCGGAATGCGCCCTAGCCTCGCGCCGCCGCGATGGTGCGGCGCACGGCATCCTCGTCGGTCAGGGTGAGCTGGTATTCGCGCCGGTGATCGGCGCCGCCCATGCCGACATGCGGGTTGCGGAATGCCATGCCGCTTGGAACGGCGCGGGGCGCGGCGAAATGCAGCTCGTCCGCCCTGGTCTCCCGCAGCACCGTCGCGATATTGGTTTCGTCGAGCGCGCCGCAAGCCATGATCCTGATCCGGCCGCGCGCCGCCTCGACCGTCTGGCGCAGGATGTCGAGCCCCTCGATAGCGGTGTCGCGCTGGCCCGAGGTGAGCACCCGGCCGACGCCGCAGCGGATCAGCGCCTCGATCGCCTCGCGGAAATCCACGGTCATGTCGAAGGCGCGGTGGCAGGTGACGGCAAGCGGGCCGGCGGCAGCGACAATCTCGTTCATCTTCGGTTCATCGATGCGGCCATCCGCTGTCAGAAAGCCGGCGACGACACCGGCGACGCCCAACTCGCGCAGCGCCCGGACGTCCCCGAGCGTGCTCTCGAACTCGAGCTCCGAGTAGAGAAAATCCCCGCCGCGCGGCCGCACGATCACGTGGAACGGGATGCTGGCACGCTCGAGCGCCACCTTCACCACCCCCAGGCTTGGCGTCAGCCCGCCCTCGAGCAAGCTCGCGCATAGCTCCACCCGCTCCGCCCCGGCATTCTGCGCGGCGATGAACCCGTCGATGCCCTCGACACAGATTTCTATGAGCGGCCAGGCCATCTGGACTCCTTTTAGCTTAAGCAGTCGCAGCCTCGATCAAAAAGTACAAGACCGGCGGGCATGGGGCTTGCGCCGGACCGTCAACCGCAACTACCATACCAGTTGACAGACTGAAATCGCAGGCAAAGTCATCACACAACTGCCTCGATCTCGTATGTTGACATCGCGGTGCCGCTTACCCTGCCAAATCCGCCCGGGGGAGAAGAGAACTGTCCGCATTGCTGCTTGATGAGGACCGCCTGTTCGATGCGGACCCGAAGGCCCGTGCCGTCGCCCGTGTGCTTTATGCCGGCATCAAGGATCTGCCGCTGCTGAGCCCGCACGGCCATACCGATCCGCGCTGGTACGCCGAGAACCAAGCCTTCCGCGATCCGTCCCGCCTGCTGATCGTCCCCGATCACTACATTTTCCGCATGCTGTTTTCCCAGGGCGTGCGGCTCGAGGATCTGGGCGTTCCCGCAGCCGATGGCTCTTCCGTCGAGACCGACGGCCGCACCATCTGGCGGCGCTTTGCCGAACACTACTACCTCTTTCGCGGCACGCCGACGCGGCTGTGGCTGGATCATACCTTCGCGACTCTGTTCGGTATCGGAGAGCGGCTCGTACCGCGAAATGCGGACGCGATCTACGACCGCATCGCCGAACTCCTGCAGCGCGACGACTACCGCCCGCGCGCCCTGTTCGAGCGCTTCAACCTCGAGGTGATCGCCACCACCGAGGGTGCGCTCGACGATCTCAAATGGCATGCGATGATCCGCGACAGCGGCTGGAAAGGCCGCGTCGTCACCGCCTACCGGCCCGATTCCGTGGTCGATCCCGATTTTGAAGGCTTCAGCGACAACCTCGACAAGTTCGGCGAGATCACCGGCTGCAATACCGGGCATTGGCCCGGCTATCTCGATGCCCACCGCCAGCGCCGCGCCTTTTTCAAGAGCTTCGGCGCAACATCCACGGATCACGGTCACCCGACGGCCGAGACGGCGAACCTCTTGCCCAAGGAAGCGGGGATGCTGTTCGACAAGGTGCGGACCGGCAAGGCCGATGCCGCCGACCGCGCCCTGTTCCGGGCCCAGATGCTGACGGAAATGGCGCGGATGAGCCTCGACGACGGGCTGGTGATGCAGATCCACCCCGGCTCCTGGCGCAATCACTCGCCAGCGATGCTGCACGGCTTCGGTCGCGACAAGGGCTTCGACATCCCGACCAGGACCGATTACGTGGACGCCCTGAAGCCGCTGCTCGACGCGGTGGGTCTCGAGCCCGGCCTCACCATCGTGCTCTTCACCCTGGACGAAACCAGCTATGCGCGCGAGCTGGCGCCGCTGGCCGGCGTCTATCCGGCACTCAGGCTCGGTCCGCCCTGGTGGTTCCACGACAGCCCCGAAGGCATGCGGCGCTTCCGCGAAATGACCACCGAAACGGCCGGTTTCCACAACACCGTCGGCTTCAACGACGACACCCGCGCCTTTCCCTCGATACCGGCTCGCCATGACGTGGCGCGCCGGGTGGATTGCGCTTTCCTCGCACGCCTCGTCACCGAGCATCGGCTCGGCGAAGACGAGGCCCACGAGGTGGCGCATGACCTTGCCTATGGGCTCGCCAAGCGCGCCTACAGGCTGTGACGGCCAACTGACGACCAAAGGGAGGATTCCAAGTGTTTCAAATGACCAGATTGGCAGCGACCGCAATGATGGCTGCCGCAATGATGATCGGCTCGGCCAGCGCCCAGACGGTGCTGCGCTCGTCCGACACCCATCCGGACGGCTATCCGACCGTCGAGGCGGTGAAGTATTTCGGTGAACTGATCAAGGAGCGCACCGGCGGCCGCTATGTGGTCGAGGTCTATCACTCGGCCCAGCTGGGCCAGGAGGCCGACACCATCGAGCAGGTGCGTACCGGCGTCATCGACCTCAACCGTATCTCGATGGGACCGTTCAATGGGCTGATCCCGGAGACGACGGTGCCATCGCTGCCCTACATCTTCCGCTCTGTCGAGCACGCGCGCAAAGTGATGACCGGGCCGATCGGTGACGAGATCCTTGCCGCGTTCGAGCCGCATGGCGTGATCGGGCTCGCTTTTTACGATGGCGGCGCCCGCTCCTTCTACAATTCCAAGAAGCCGATCAACTCGGCCGCCGACCTCGAGGGCATGAAGTTCCGCGTCATGCAGTCGGACATCTTTGTCGACATGGTTGGCGCGCTCGGGGCGGCTGCGACGCCGATGCCATATGGCGAGGTCTATTCCGGCATCGAAACGGGCGTCATCGACGGAGCCGAGAACAACTTCCCCAGCTATGACACCGCCAAGCACGCCGAAGTCGCCAAATACTATTCGCTTGATGAGCACCTCATCGTGCCCGAAGTGTTCGTGATGTCCAAGGCGAGCTGGGACAAGCTCAGCCCCGAGGACCAGGCGATCTTCCGGCAGGCGGCCAAGGACAGCGTGGCCAGGCAGTGGGAGCTGTGGGACGCGCAGGTCGAGAAATCCCGCGCTATTGTCGAGGCCTCCGGTTCGACCATTACCACTCCGGACAAGCAGCCGTTCATCGATGCGATGAAGCCGGTCTACAACAAGCATGTGACCGATCCCAGGCTCAAGGACCTGGTCGCCCGCATCCAGGCGACCGAGTAGGCAACCCGGGTCTCCCTTCCCCTTGCGGGACGGGAGGCCAGTGCCGCCCGTGCGGCACCAGACTGTGCAGTCAGGCTCCCTCCCCCTTGTGGGGAGGGATGCCGAACAGGACTTGGCCGGCCAACCCAGTCGCCAGGCCCGGTGGAGGAATCATGAGCGGAACCAGTGAATCGACGACGCCGGCGGCTCCGCCGCCCAGTCCGACCCTGCAGCGCATCGGCCGGGTCCTCTCGGCGGTCAGCATCTTCTCGCTTTACCTCGCCGGCTTTTTCCTCATCCTGATGACAATCTTCGTCTTCTGGCAGGTGTTCACCCGCTACGTGCTCAACTGGTCGAACAGCTGGACCGAGATTTCAGCCGTGCTGCTGATGAGCTGGTTCATCTTCCTCGGCGCGGCGGTAGGCATCCGCGAGAACTACCATCTGGGCTTCGACGTGCTGCTCTACATCCTGCCAAAGGGCTCCAAGAAGGTGCTGCGGACGATCTCGGACATCGTCGTCCTCGGTTTCGCAGCCGGCATGGCGTTCTACGGGGGGCAGCTGGTGGCGCTGCAATGGGGAGCGCGGATGCCGGCGCTCGGCATTCCCGAAGGCATCAAGTACTTGCCGCTGGTCGGCGGCGGATTGCTCATCATCCTGTTCTCGCTCGAGCGCATCGTGCTGCGCTTCGCCGGTGTCAACGTCGACAAGGATATCAATATCGATGAGGTCCCGACCCTAGATGCCGTGAAGGAGGTCTAGGCGATGGCGCTCCTTATCCTCTTCGGCTCCTTCGCGCTTCTGCTGCTGATCGGTACCCCGATCGCCTTCTGCCTCGGGGTGGCGAGCTTTGCCACCATCCTCTATATGGGCCTGCCGCCGCTCGTCGTCTTCCAGCAGCTCAATTCGGGCATGAGCGTCTTCACGCTGCTCGCCATCCCGTTCTTTATCTATGCCGGGGATCTCATGGTGCGCGGCGGCATCGCCCAGCGCATTGTCGCCTTCGCCGGCTCGCTGGTGGGGCACCTGCGCGGCGGTCTGGGGCAGGTCAACATCGCCGCCTCGACGCTGTTCGGCGGGATTTCCGGTTCGGCCGTCGCCGAAGCGGCGGCGGTCGGCGGGCTGATGATCCCGCAGATGAAAGCGCGCGGCTATGGCGCCGACTATGCGGTCAACATCACCTCCATGGCGGCACTGATCGCACTGTTGCTGCCCCCTTCGCACAACATGATCATTTATTCGATCTCGGCGGGCGGCAAGATTTCGATCGCCGACCTCTTCACCGCCGGCATTCTGCCGGGCCTGCTGCTTGCGGTGACCCTGATGCTCACCGCCTATTTCGTCGCCCGCAAGCGCGGCTACCCGACCGAGGCCTTTCCCGGCTTCCGCGTGGTGGCTCATCTGGCCGCCGTCGCCATTCCCGGGCTGCTGTTGATCATCATCATCTTCGGCGGCGTCCGCTCCGGCATCTTCACGGCGACCGAAAGCTCGTGCATCGCGGTGATCTACGCACTTCTCGTGACCCTCATGGTCTACCGGACGATGAGCTGGAAGGAGTTCGTGCACGCAACGCTCGGGGCGGTGCGGACCACCTCGATGGTGCTGGTCATCATCGGCACCGCCGCCGCTTTCTCCTGGCTGATGGCCTATCTCAGGGTCCCGGCGCAGCTGATCGACTGGCTCAACACAGTGTCGCAGGATCCGCTGACGATCCTGCTGCTGCTCAACGTGCTGATGCTGCTGCTCGGCACCTTCATGGACATGGGGCCGATGATCATCATCACCACCCCGATCTTTCTGCCGGTGGCGCAGGCCTATGGCATCGACCCGGTGCATTTCGGGGTGATCATGATCCTCAATCTGGGGATCGGGCTCAACACGCCGCCGGTGGGAGCGGTGCAGTTCGTGGCCTGCGCGGTGGGCAAGATCAGCGTCTGGCAGGCGATGCGGAGCATCTGGCCGTTCTATTTCGCCGGCATCGCCGTGCTCGGGCTGGTGACCTACGTTCCGCAGATTTCACTGTGGCTTCCGAACCTGTTCAAGGGGGGCTGAGATGGCATCGGACATGTCCACCGGCGTCGGGCATGCACCCAGACCAAAGCTTTCGGTGCGCGTGGTGGCGGCGCTGCGCGCCGAACTGCTCGCCGGCCGGTTTCCGCCCGGCCAGAAGCTGCCGACGGAGAACCAGCTGACCGAGAGCTAGGGGGTCAGCCGCACGGTCATCCGCGAGGCGCTGGCGGCGCTTGCCGCCGACGGGCTGGTGGAAGCGCGGCAGGGCGCCGGCGTCTTCGTCGTCAATCACCCGGCCTCGACTTTCGGCGCCTTGGCCTCCGAGATGGGCAGCAGGGCATCGACCGCACTCAACGTGCTCGAGGTGCGGCTGGCCATCGGGGTCGAAAGTGCCGCGCTCGCGGCGCTGCGCCGCAATCTCTCGCAGGAGGCATCGATCCAGGAAGCGTTCTTTGAATTCGAGCGCCTCCTGCAGGTGGGCGAGCCTACGGGCTCGGCCGATCTCGCTTTCCACCGCGCAATCGCCGCCGCAACCAACAATCCGTTCTATGTCGAGATGCTCGATGCGCTGGGGGAACGCGCCATTCTCGACGCGATCTCGGCTGGAGACGCGGAGGGGGCGCGCGCGGCGATGCGCCATCACCTCGCCTCGAGCCAGCAGCGCTACCGCAGGCGGCTCGTCGAGCGGCAGGCGCACTACGCGACAGCCAATGCGGATGCGGGATGAAGGCAACAGCCCGAACCGGCTTTCCCTTCCTCTCAGGGGAGAGAGCCTGCGCTCGGGCTTGACCCGAGGGGTGACCCCGAAGCGGCGGGGTTTGGAAGTGCCAAAATCGAGGCCGCAATGGATCGGGCTGATGCGGGGCTCTCAGGCAAGGAGGTGAAAGAAAAAGCCACCGCGAAGGTGGCCTGTTTCAACAGCCCGGCACTGCCGGCCCAGGAGATGGTGGAGCCAATCGGAATCGAACCGACGACCTCTTGAATGCCATTCAAGCGCTCTCCCAACTGAGCTATGGCCCCATCATTGTTGGCGCCACGCGGCACCAGCGACTCCGGACGCGCGATACGATCGCGCTTTGGGATGCTCCCCGGCAGAAAACCCTGCCGAAGCGCGGTGCAACCTATTCAAGCGCCCCCCATGATGCAAGGGGCAATTTCGGTACGGAAACGGCCAGAGCATGTTCAGGAAAAGTCGGAACGCTTTTCCGGTTCGAACATGCGACCAAACAAGGACTTAGAGCACTCATTCCGATTCAATCGGAATGAAGATTGCTCTAGCGTTCATCGCTGCTGCCCACGTCGAAATCGAGGTCTTCGTCCTCGTCTTCGTCCTCTTCGAGGAACACGTCGGCATCGTCCTCGCCGATGTCCTCGACATCTTCCACGTCCTCGACATCGGGAATCACTTCTTCGTCGCCAGCCTCTTCGGCTTCGGCCTCATCGAGCGAGACGATCTCGGGGGCGCTGACGTCGACGACTGCCACGACTTCCAGCTCTTTCTCGTCCTCATTCTCCTCGCGCTCGGGGCCGATCTTGCCTCTGACGCTCACCTGCTCGAAGAACGAGCGCGGATAGGACTTGCCGGTATAGGGCGAGACGATTGGGTCCTTGTTCAGATCGTAGAACTTCTTGCCGGTATCCGGATCTTCCCGTTTCGTGCCGCGATCCTGTTTGGCCAATTGCTTCCTCTTCTCGAATGCGGGGCCGCCCGCTTTGGTCAGTCCGGTTAGGGTGAAAGTTTTCCCCTGTCAAACCGAAAATGCAGGCCGCGGTGCTTGCATCGGGATGGACCGGCGCGCAGGCAGGACTCGCGCCCGGGCCCATGCTCATGTTAAGGCCACCGCGCCCGATCAAATCCCCGCTACCACTTCGGCCGCCATGGATCACGTCACCCCTGCTCTCCGCCCCTTGGCCGCCGAGCGTTCGCCTTGGCTGCGCGGCACTTTGCGTCTGCCGGGGGACAAGTCGATCTCTCATCGTGCTCTGATGATTGGGGCGATGGCGCGGGGCGAGACCGTGGTGGAGGGGCTGTTCGAGGGCGGAGGCGTACAGGCAACCGCCGAAGCGATGCGGGCGGTGGGCGCGCGGATCGAAATCCGCGCCGGCCGCTGGCACGTTACCGGGATCGGCGTGGGCGGGTTTCTGGAACCGGAGCATGCGCTCGACTTCGGCAATTCGGGCACCGGAGCGCAGCTGGCCATGGGTCTGCTCGGTAGCTATCAGTTCACCACCCGGTTCGTCGGCGACAGCTCGCTTTCGGCGCGCTTGATGCAATGTGTGCTCGACCCGCTGCGCGCGATTGGCGTCAAGGTGCTCGAACACGACGACAACCGGCTGCCGATCACGCTGCACGGTCCGCGCACGCCGGTGCCGATCGACTACCGGATGCCGGTGGCTTCGGCGCGGATCAAGAGCTGCCTGCTGCTTGCCGGCCTGGCGATGCCGGGCACGACGACGGTTCGCGAGCCGCGCGCCACGCCCGATCATACCGAACGGATGCTGGAGGCGTTCGGCGCGCAGATCGAGACCAGGGCCGACCAGGCCGGGATGCACATCGTCGAGATCGAGGGACTGCCGAATCTGCGGGCCCAGCAGGTCCCGGTGCCGGGTGATCCGTCCGCCGCCGCATTCGGGATGGTCGCGGCGCTGATCGTCCCCGGATCGGAGCTGGTGATGGAGAACGTCATGGTGAACCCGACGCGCACCGGGCTTCTCGATACCTTGCTCGAGATGGGCGCCGACATCGAGCTGATGAACCTTCGCCGGGCGGGAGGCGAGCAGGTTGCCGATCTGCGCGTGCGGCATTCCGAACTCAGCGGGGTGACGGTTCCTGTCCAGCGGGTTGCATCGATGCTCGGCGAGTATCCGGCGCTGGCGATGGCGGCGGCGTTTGCGCAGGGCGAAACACTGATGCAGGGCCTGGGCCAGTTGCGCGGCGCGGCGAACGATCGCGTGGCGGCGGTGGCGCGGGGGCTGCGGGTCAACGGCGTCGACTGCGAGGATGGTCCGGACAGCCTGCTGGTGCGCGGCCGTGGACGGGTGAAAGGCGGCGGCCGGGTCACTACCCATATGGACCATCGCATTGCCATGAGCTTCCTGGTCATGGGGATGGCCGCCGACGATGCCGTGATCATCGATGATCAGTCCACGATCGCGGCGAGTTTCCCCGATTTCGTGGCCCGCTTCGAAGATGTCGGGGCCAGCTTCATCCGCTACACAGATTGAGACTATCCCGGGGGACATGCCGAATGATCATCGCAGTCGACGGACCCGCAGCGTCGGGAAAGGGCACCCTCGCGGCTGGCTTGGCCGCTCACTACCGGCTGCCCCATCTCGATACCGGCCTTCTCTACCGTGCTGTGGGCCGGGCAGCGCAAGGTCATGAAGGAACGCCGGAATTTGAGACTCGCGCCATCGCCGCCGCCCAGCAGCTCGATGCCGGCGATCTCGACCCCGAGTTTCTCACTACCCGGAGGACCGGCGATCTGGCGTCAAAGGTGGCCGTGATCGCGGGCGTGCGACAGGCACTGTTCGATTTGCAGCGCGATTTTGCCCTGCAAGCGGGCGGGGCGGTGCTGGATGGACGCGACATCGGCACCAAGATCTGTCCCGACGCCGATGTGAAGCTCTTCATTGTTGCGGACGCCAAGGCAAGGATGGAGCGCCGCGCCCGCCAGTTCGAGGCGCGTGGCCAGAGAGTTGATCGGGATGCCCTCTATTCCCAGATCGAGGAGCGCGATGCGCGCGACCGCAATAATCCCCATGGCGGCTTCTATCCGGCGAGCGACGCGCACTTGCTCGATACGACGCAATTGGATATAGAGGCCGCACTCCGGGCAGCCGTCGCAATTGTCGACGGGGCCATGGCGCGCAAGGCGAAGCACTAGCTTCGAATCCAACCTTGCGCCATTGGGCTCCCGAACAGCGACCTGAAGGTCGGCCGGAAACATACCTGAACGATGCTTCTTGGGATGAGCGCCCGTGCACCGGGTCGTTTCGCCATTCGGCGGGCGATCGGGCGCTCAAGCTCCTGAAGTGTTGCAACCCATTCAAACCACCGGTCGCATCGGAGAAGTGAATTTGGCACAGCAAACTGTGACTAAGGAAGATTTCGAAGCCCTGCTGATGGATTCGTTCATCGACAACGAGCCGCTGGAAGGCGCCGTCGTCAAGGGCAGGGTGGTCGCCATCGAGAAGGATCTGGCGATCATCGACGTCGGTCTCAAGACCGAAGGGCGCATCGCGCTGAAGGAATTCGGGCAGGCCGGCCGCGATGGCACGATCAAGGTGGGCTCGGAAGTCGAAGTCTATGTCGATCGTGTCGAGAACGCCATGGGCGAGGCGGTGCTGAGCCGCGACAAGGCCCGCCGCGAGGAGAGCTGGGTCAAGCTCGAGGAGCTGCACAACAAGGGCGAGCGCGTCGAAGGCATCATCTTCAACCAGGTCAAGGGCGGCTTCACCGTCGACCTCGAAGGCGCCGTGGCCTTCCTGCCGCGTTCGCAGGTGGATATCCGTCCGATCCGCGACATCGCACCGCTGATGAATGTGCCGCAGCCGTTCCAGATCCTGAAGATGGACAAGCGCCGCGGCAACATCGTGGTTTCGCGCCGCGCCATTCTCGAGGAGAGCCGCGCCGAGCAGCGTTCGGAAATCGTCCAGCAGCTCGAGGAAGGTCAGGTCGTCGACGGCGTGGTCAAGAACATCACCGACTACGGTGCGTTCGTGGATCTGGGTGGCATCGACGGGCTGCTGCACGTCACCGACATCGCCTGGCGCCGCGTCAACCATCCGAGCGAAGTGCTCTCGATCGGCGAGACCATCAAGGTGCAGATCGTCCGCATCAATCATGAGAGCCATCGCATCAGCCTGGGCATGAAGCAGCTGCAGGCCGATCCGTGGGATGGCATCGAGGCCAAGTACCCGGTGGGCGCCAGGTTCACCGGCCGGGTCACCAACATCACCGACTACGGCGCCTTCGTCGAACTGGAGCCGGGCATCGAAGGCCTGATCCACGTCTC
>JAUXUM010000167.1 GCA_030680995.1 Devosia sp. | reverse complement strand
GCCGATTTCGGGCGGCACGGACTGATCAATCCGGCCGGTCCGGGGCATCCGACAGGAGGTCGGCGGGGAAAGTTTTTCCCCTCTGCCTTCGGATTTGCTAAACGATCCCTCACGACGCCGAGGCCCTCGCCGTTGCGGGCGTGGTGGAATGGTAGACACACAGGACTTAAAATCCTGAGGGGGTATCCCCGTGCGGGTTCGAGTCCCGCCGCCCGCACCACATTGCAATTCATGAATTTTATTCACATTTTGCGACAAGGGCCGAGCATGGAACCCGCTCCCGCCTGGCCCGGGTCCGGACATCGCGGAGCACGGTCCCGCAGCGCCGGTCGGTCAGGGTGGGCGGCGTCTGCCTCCACGTCTCGATGGTCGGGAAATAGACGTGGGAGATGCCCATGGTAAACTTGAACACGAGTTTGTCCCCCCGGCCCGATTCCCAGACCAGCTCTTCTCTCCAGCGTGGGAAGACCCTGGCCATGCCGCGCACCTGAAAGGCTTATGCGTGCTGATAAAACGCGACGTGCTCGAGGCAATCAAGCGGGGCGAGATCACGCTGCAGTTCCGCCGCTGGTCGCGCCCCTCGGTCAAGCCCGGCGGAACGCTCAAGACCAAGGTCGGGCTGCTCAGGATCGGGAGAATGGACGAAATGGACCCAGACGACGTGACCGAGGCGGACGTCCGGCGCGCGGGCTTCGGGGACATCGCGGACTTCCGGGCCTGGCTCAAATCGATGAAGGAAGGGCCGTTGTTCCACCGCATCGAAGTCGGCTACTTCGGCGAGACTTCGGAAGGCGGCGCTCCGCGTTAGCAGCCGTCTTCGACCGCCGCGGCTTTGTGCGAGGCGCCTGCTCGATCCCTTGCCGAGCCGGCAGGGGAGTATCGAGACGGGTTTTCGGAGTATCATGCGGCCGCGATGAAGGCCTGGGTCAAGCGGCAAAACCGAGCATCCAGCCATCGCCGCGGCGGCGGCCGGGAACACTTGCGGCAGCGTCGCATTGCGCCAGTGAAATGGAGGAAGTGCCTCATGGACAAGCAAAAAACCGGTATCGACAAGCCGCCCCGGCACAGCATCAAGGATGCGACCGGCAAGGCCACCGACAATCCCAAGCTCCCCAAGCAGGCAGATGGCGCGGGCAGTCAACCCTCCGCCACCGGCAAATCCAAGCCGCACGAAGGGATCAAACGCGGCGGCTGAGAGGGGAAGGAAAGGAAGTTCAGTGCAACGGTAGAGGGTACTGACGATCTATCCGGAGACGCGCTACCCTGAGTTGCCGCGACTCAGGAGTAGAGCATGGTTGCGAACGTTCTCACCGGCCTCGTCGCACTGGTACACGTCTACATTCTCGTGCTGGAAATGTTCCTCTGGGACAAGCCGCAGGGGATGAAGGCGTTTGGAACGTCGCCGGAGTTTGCCGCTGCCTCAAAGGTCCTCGCCGCCAATCAAGGGCTTTACAACGGTTTTCTCGCCGCGGGCCTGATCTGGGGCATCTGGCTGGGCGACGGCGGCGATCCGGTCAAGATTTTCTTCCTCGTCTGCGTGGCGATCGCAGGAATCTACGGGGCGGTTACTGCAAGCCGGAAAATCCTTTTCGTACAAACACTTCCAGCTGCAATTGCACTCGTTGCCGTTTGGCTTTTGTGAACCCTTCCACAGGCTTGTCTCAGGAGGGAAATTGCGGTGCCTTCACAATTTCGTTAACAATCGTCGCGGCGGCGGAAATCGCCTAGGGAGCACTGTCCATGTGGGATTTTTCCATCGGTCAGGCACTGGGACTGATGTTGAAGACGATGCCTTTCATCGTCTTTCGGGTGTTGGTCTATGCCGCGATCGCCATCGCCTACGTGCTCGTCACCGGTGTCGGCGCCGGAGTAGGCTGGGGAATCGGCGCCTTCGGCGATGACGAGTTTCGCGGCGCCTCGATCTTCTGGGGCGGCGCGATCGGCTTCGGATTGACCGCCGGCGTCCTCTACTTTCTCCGCGAGTACATCCTCTACATCGTCAAGGCCGGCCATATCGCGGTGCTGGTCGAACTGATCGACGGGCGACCGATTCCGGACGGACGGGACCAGATTTCCCACGCCACCGAGGTGGTCAAATCGCGCTTTACCGAAACCAGTGTGCTGTTCGCCATCGACCAGTTGGTCAAGGGGGTGCTCGGCGCCATCATCGGACTGGTCCAGGGCATCGCCGCGCTGCTGCCCATTCCGGGACTGCAGAACGTCGTCGGCCTGGTCCGGGCTTTCCTGCGCATCGCGATCGGCTTCGTGGACGAGGTGATCCTCGGCTACGCCATCCGCACCAATTCGAGCAACCCATGGGCTTCGGCGCAGACGGCGCTGGTGCTTTACGGGCAGAACTACAAGGTGATGCTGAAGAACGCAGCCTGGCTCACCATCATCACCTACGGCCTCGCTTTTGTCGTGTTCCTCGTCATGTTGGCGCCCGCCGCACTGGTGGTCTACCTGATCCCCGGCGGCTGGTCCGCGGGCGGCTTCGTTTTCGCGCTGATCTTTGCCTGGGCGGTGAAGGCGGCGCTCATCGAGCCCTTCGCCATCGCCTGCATGATGCAGGTGTTCTTCCGGACGATCGAAGGTCAGAGCCCGGATCCGGTGTGGGATCAGCGTCTTTCCGATGCGTCGCGCAAGTTCAACGAGATCAAGCAGAAGGCGGCGCAATGGATGGGCGGCCGCACGGCCGGTGCGCCGTATTCAAGCGAAGGCACACCATCGAATTGAAGCAGGTTCACTTCGTCGTCGACTACGGAATGGTGGCCCACGGGCTGGCGCCGTTGTTCATCGACGGTCACGCCACCGAACTCGAGTTCTGGGGCTTCTCGAACGACATTATCCGGCGGCTGACCCGGCTGAACGATCTCTATGACCGTCAGATCAACTGGGACAATCCGCACGACGAGCATTGGGAATTGTCGGAGCGTGACCGCAAGGAATTCAACGCACTGCTGCAGTATGTTGCAGCAGAGCTTGCGCTCGCGCTGGGCGACCAGTGGCAGGTCGTGATCGATACCGAGCCGCTGTAAGTCGAGGGTAAGGCCGCAGACGGAACTGCAATAGACTTGGGCCATGCGATACTGCCTGATCGACACCGCAATCGGAACCATGGGGCTGGGCTGGACCGGGCGCGGCGTGGCGCGCTTTGCGCTGCCGGACAGAGACCGGGCGTCGACGGAGCGGCTGTTCCCGCGGATGGGGGCGCTGGCCGGCACGCCGGACGCCGGGTTGGCCGAGGCGATCCTGGCCTATGCCGAAGGCGAGCGGGTGGAGTTCTCGGATGTGGCGCTGGACTTGGGCGGCGTCCCCGATTTCAACCGGTCCGTGTACGACGACATCCTGAAGCTGAAATGGGGCGAGACGACCACTTATGGCGAGATCGCCCGGCGGCTGGGCGACGTGAACCTCGCGCGCGCCGTCGGCAAGGCGCTGGGGGACAACCCGATTCCCCTGATCATTCCCTGTCATCGCGTATTGGCGGCGGGCGGCGGGACGGGGGGCTTCTCCGCGCCGGGCGGGGTCAGCTCGAAGTTGCGGCTGCTGGCGTTGGAGGGGGTGCGCGCCGGGCCGTCCGAGCCGGCTCAGATGTCATTCGGCTTCTGAAACCTATTGCCCGCGCCTGAAGCTCTTCAAGTGGCTGACGGCCCTTGCCGCCTTGCCGGCAATGGTCTCGACGGAATCGAGCACCGACATGGTCAGGACGTTCTCGTCGGGGGCCGGCATCTCCAGCGTGGCAAACTGGCTGTCGAGCAGGCTTGCCGGCATATATTCATGCTTACGTGTGGCGATGCGCGCCGCAATTACCTCCTTGGGCCCATGAAGATGGACGAAGAGGACGGGCTCGCCGGCGATCCTGGTGAGGTAGTCGCGGTAGGCGCGCTTCAGCGCCGAGCAGGCGCCGACGGCGACGCCCTTGCTCGCGGCGGCATCGCGCAGGGCCAGGGCCAGGCTATCGAGCCACGGCCAGCGATCCTCGTCGGTCAACGGGATGCCCGTCCGCATCTTCTCCTTGTTGGCTTCGGGGTGGTAGCCGTCGCCATCCAGGAACGGTGCATGCAGGCGCCGGCCGAGCGCCTTGCCGACAGCGGACTTGCCGCTCGAGGCGACGCCCATGACGATGATGATGCGAGCCGTCTCAGACGGTCGCGGTGAAGGCGCCGTCGACATAGAGGATGTGTCCGTTGACGAAACTCGAGGCATCCGAGGCGAGGAAGATCGCGGCCCCGCCCAATTCCGCCGGTTCGCCCCAGCGGCCCATCGGCGTGCGTTTTTCGACCCAGGCGTTGAATTCGACGTTCTTGAGCAGCGCCTTGTTCAACTCGGTCCGGATGTAGCCCGGCGCGATGCCGTTGACGTTGAGGCCATGCCTGGCCCAGTCGGTCGCCATGCCACGGGTCAGATTGGCGACAGCGGCCTTTGAGGCGGCGTAGGGCGCGATCGAGGGGCGGGCGAGGTTGCTCATCACCGAGCAGATGTTGATGATCTTGCCGCTGCCGCGCTTGATCATGGCCGGGACGACCGCCTTGCTCACCAAGAACACCGAGGTGACGTTGGTGGCCAGGATCTGGTCGAACTTGTCGGCCGGGAACTCTTCGAGCGGCGCGCGGTACTGCATGCCGGCATTGTTGACCAATATGTCGATCGGGCCGATTTCGCCCTCGGCGAATTCGACCGCGTCGGAAATGCTTTCCTCGCTGGTGACGTCAAACGCGAGCGCCCGCACGCGGACTCCCGATTGGGCGAGCTTTTCGGAGGCTTCGCCCAGCGCCGCGGTATCGCGGCCATTGAGGATGACATCTGCGCCGGCGCCCGCAAGGGCGGCAGCTATGCCGAAGCCTATGCCGCGGCTCGAGCCGGTGACGAGCGCCCGCCTGCCGGCGAGGCTGAAGAGCGAAAGCGATTCCAACCGGGGTCTCCTCCTGAGGCTGGCAGACTAGGCGATGCAGCCTGGTTTGATAAGGCCCGATGGGCAGCATCTCCACCCGCGTGCATCCGATCGGCATCAGCACTTTTTTGGTGGCTTTGGGGAGAGGCGCATGGCAAAACGCGGCACCTGAAAAAGCGTGTGCCGAAGAGGAACTTACCTATGCCGTCTGCCGATATCGGCCTTATTGGGCTTGCCGTGATGGGCTCCAACCTGGCGCTCAATATCGCCGAGAAAGGCTACACGATCGCCGTCCACAACCGCACGGCCGCCAAGATCGACGAGTTCGTCGCAAATGCGGGCGAGTTGCGCGGCCGGATCATCGGCAAGGCCGACCTCGCCGAATTCATCCAAGCGATCAAGCGGCCGCGCTCGGTCATCATCATGGTCAAGGCCGGCAAGCCGGTCGACGAGATGATCGAGCAGCTCTTGCCGCACCTCGAAGCGGGCGACGCCATCCTCGAATGCGGCAACTCGCTCCATACCGACACCAACCGGCGCTTCGCGTACCTCCAGACCAAGGGCATCGGCTATCTCGGGGTCGGCGTCTCGGGCGGCGAAGAGGGCGCCCGGCACGGCCCCTCGATCATGGTCGGCGGCTCCAAGCAGCAATGGCACAATGCCGAGCCGGTGCTGACGGCGATCTCGGCCAAGTTCAACGGCGAGCCCTGCGTGGCCTATCTGGGCGAGGGCGGGGCCGGGCATTTCGTCAAGACCATCCACAACGGCATCGAATATGGCGACATGCAAATGATCGCCGAGGTCTACGGGGTGATGCGCGACGGGCTGGGGATGAACCCGCTGGCGGCCTCCGAAGTGTTCAAGGCGTGGAACAAGGGGCCGCTCAACTCTTACCTCATCGAGATCACCGGGCACGTGCTGGCGGCGGTCGACCCGCAGTCGGGCAAGCCGCTGGTCGAATTGATCCTCGACAAGGCCGGGCAGAAGGGGACCGGGGTGTGGTCGGCGATCGCGGCGCAGCAGCTCGGCGTGCCCGCCACCGCCATCGAGGGCGCGGTCGCGGCCCGCTCGATCTCCTCGCGCAAGGACGAGCGGGTCGCCGCCGAAGCCGTCTACGGCAAGCGCGCCGGCGGCAGGTCGGACGTGACGCTGGCCAATCTCGAGAAGGCGCTGCTGGCGGGCAAGATCGTCTCCTATGCGCAGGGCTTTGCGGTGATGGCGCAGGCCTCAAGCGAGAACGGCTGGGGCCTTCCCCTAGCGACGATCGCCAAGATCTGGCGCGCCGGCTGTATCATCCGCTCGCGCTTCCTCGACCAGATGTCGGCGGCCTATGCCAAGGGCGACAACACCAACCTCCTGATGGTGCCGGATTTCGTCATGCTGATGAAGGACGCGCACCCGGCGCTGCGCAAGGTGGTGGCGGCGGGCGCGGTGGGGGAGTTCCCGCTGATCTGCCTCTCGGCGGCGCTCAGCTATTTCGACAGCTACCGGCAGGGGCTGGGGACGGCCAACCTGATCCAGGGACAGCGGGACTTTTTCGGGGCGCACGGGTTCGAGATCGAGGGCCGCGGGGCGGACCAGCACGGGAAATGGCCGAGCACGCTGGGGGGGTAGCGCTAGGTCCGGTGTGTGCGGGTGCTTGGCGACCGGCGGGCGGTGCATGAGGTCGAAGCGCCAGGCGGTGAAGGCGAAGACGCCGGCGGCGACCGGGACCAGGGTGCCGGCGCAGCGGGCGCGGATCTCTCGGTTTCCGCGCCAGACCGTCCCACCCACCG
>JAUXUM010000166.1 GCA_030680995.1 Devosia sp. | reverse complement strand
GCTCGAGCCGCGGCAGGCCATGGAGCTCGCGCAGCCGATCGTTATAGTCGCCCCGCGTCTTGTAGCGGCCGACCAGCACCTGATCGGCCTCGATCACCGCCTCGCGGTCGACGCTGCTCTTGCCGATGACCTCGCTCTCGCCGTAGCGCCCGTGCTCGAGATAGCCGCCCTCGCGGATGTCCATGGACATGCGGATGATCGGGTTGTCGCGCGCCTGGCGGTGGATCTCGGTCAGCATCATGTCGGGCTCGGCGGCGGTGCAGAAACCGGCCCCCTGCACCGGCGGCAGCTGGAACGGATCGCCCAGCACCAGCACCTTGGTGCCGAAGGAGAGCAGGTCGCGCCCGAGGTTCTCGTCCACCATCGACACCTCGTCGATAACGATCAGATCGGCGGTCGCCGCTTCGGATTCGGGATCGAGGGCGAATTTGGGCTCGCCCTCCTTCTCGGAAACCAGCGAATAGATGAGGGAATGGATGGTCGAAGCGCCGCGGCAGCCATGCTTGCGCATGACCAGCGCCGCCTTGCCGGTGAAGGCGGCGTATTTGACCGATTTTACCCCCTGGGCGAGGTGGCGGGCGAGCGTCGATTTGCCGGTGCCGGCCCAGCCGAACAGGCGGAACACCTGCGGCCCGTTCTTGTCCTTGAGCCAGGCCGAGACCTTTCCCAGCGCCTCGTCCTGTTGCGGCGACCACTCGACCATCAGACGATCCGGGTGGTGACGGTGCCGGCGCCCGCGATTGTGCCCTCGGGCAGGTCGGCGGTCGCCGGCGGACAGGGAGTCTCCGCGCCGCTGGTCGCCATCGTGTCGGCCGGCCTGCGGAAGAAGAAGGGCGGCTCCCGCCCGGGGTCGTGTCCCATTTCACGGGCATGCTCGGGATAGTTGCGGCCGACGCAGAAGACGCGGCGGATGGAGAAGCGGCCGCCGCCGGAGACGGGGACCGAGGCGACCTCGGGTGGCGCAATGACGAAATCGGACATGGGAGGCACTCTTTGATTGCGGCCGGACATTAGACGATGATCGCGGTGGACAAAATGAGAACTTTTGCGGAGGGCCGATCAGCTACCCGCCTCTTCGGGGGTCATCGCCTGGTCTGAAATGAGCTCGAAGGGAGGCGGGCCTCGATCGGCGCCCATGGAACGAGGTCATGGGTTTCGGCCTGGCTACCGGGCGTGACCGCCGCCGAGCCGGCGATGCGCGGGTTGACCTCCCACGCCGGCGCCCCGAAGATGCGCCATGGTTTCAGTCGCGTCGTACAATATCCGCAAGAGCGTCGGCACCGACTGGCGCCGTCAGCCCGACAGGATCCTGGAAGTCCTTGGCGAGATCGACGCCGACATCGTGGCGCTGCAGGAGGTCGACCGGCGCTTCGGCGCCCGGACATCCTCGCTGTCGGTCGAAAACATCCTCAGGCAGACCTCCTATTTCCCGGTCGCCTTCGGCACGCGGCCGACGAGCCTGGGCTGGCACGGCAACACCATCCTGGTGCGCCAGGGAAGCGAGGTGCTGGCGCACCGGCGGCTGACGCTGCCGGCCCTGGAGCCGCGCGGCGCGGTGATGGCCGATATCCGCATCAATGGGGCCGCGCTGCGGATCATCGGCATGCATCTCGGTCTCGTCGGCCTCTGGCGCACCCGACAGGCGCGCGCCGTCCTGGACCAACTCCACAAGCTCGAGGAAAAGCTGCCGACCATCATCATGGGCGATCTCAACCAGTGGACGACGGAGGGCGGATGCCTCGCCCATTTCGCCAAGGATCACCACGTGATCGCGCCTGGGCCGAGCTTTCACTCCAGCCGGCCGCTGCTGTCGCTCGACCGCATCATCACCAGTCTCGATCTCGATGTCGAGGCGGCGGGCGTGCATATGTCGGCGCAGGCGAAACTCGGCTCGGATCATCTGCCGGTCTGGGCGCGGCTCAAGTTGCGGCGGGCCGAGGCCTGAGGGGCTAGTCCAGCCACGGGGGCGGTGATCTTTTCGAACGGGGTCTGGTGGCCTGGCATGCCGGAAACTCGCTGCTGCGTTATCGCGCAACGGAGAGGGGGTTGGGTAACGAACGGGCGCATCGGCTGGTGCGCGAGGCGCTGGACCGGCAAACCGCGGAATCGTCACGGCGCGGGGATCGCCGCTCGATATCCCCACCCTCGTCGCCGAATTCGCGAGCCAAGGCGTGCGTTGCGAATTCGAGACACTGGAGCGGACCGAGACCACGCTGCGCAACAAGGTGACCCATTGCGACCATGCCGAGTTCATGGAGCGGATCGGCGCCCGCGACCCCGGCACGCTGCTGATCTGCAACAGCGATTTTGCCATGGCGGACGGACTGGGGCCGGAACTCGAGCGCACCAAGACCTGCATGGCCGGCGATGGCGAATGCAATTTCTGCTACCGGGTGACGGGGAGTTAACGCCCCCACTTCTCCCGCCAGGTCGGCAGCGTGTCTCCCGGCGCTGGTGTCGCGAGATAGACCGCCCGGGCCATGGCGCGGGAGAGGCAGACGGCCGCGGCGTGGCCGATCTGCAGAATGTTGAGTACCGCCTGGTCGATGGGCCTTTCGCCAGTCGAGATGGAGAAGACCAGGTCGCCATCGACCAGGGTGTGGGCCGGGCTGACGCCGCGGCCGATGCCATCCTGCGCGGCCACCGCCAGCCGCTTTGCCTGTGCTTTGGTCAGCACCGCGTCGGTCGCGACGATGGCGATGGTGGTATTGGCGATGGGGCTGACCCAGTCGCGCTTCGACCGCGCCGATTGCTCGAAGGAGACGGTGCCGGCGTGGGGGCCGCGGCCGCCGAATTCTCCCTCGACCTCGAACGGCGCGGCCCAGAAATGGGCGCTATCGCCGACGGTGACGCTGCCCGTTGGGTTGGCGACGACCAACGCGCCGACGGTATAGCCGCCGGGCAGCACCAACGAGGCCGAGCCGAGCCCACCCTTCAGATTGGCGGTGAGCGCTCCGGTCCCGGCGCCGGCGGTGCCCAGGGCGAAATCTTCCGCCGCCGCGGCCAGCGCCGCTTCGCCCAGCGCGCGGTATGGATTGAAGGTCCAATCCTTGTCGCCCTTGTTGAGAAGGTCGAAGATGATGGCGCCGGGGACAATGGGAACGATGGCCGTTTCGACGCGGAAGCCGCGGCCCAGCCGCCGCAGCGCATCGGTGACGCCCGAAGCGGCGTCGAGTCCGAAAGCGGAGCCGCCCGAAAGCACCAGCGCATCGACGCCTTCCACCAGCTTGTCGGGGGCGAGCAGTTCGGTCTCCCTGGCGCCGGGCGAGCCGCCCATCACATCGACCGAGGCGATAAATGGCTGGTCGCCGACCAGCACCGTGGTGCCGGTCTTGATCCCGTGATCCTCGGCATTGCCGACCCGCAGGCCGGCCACATCGGTGATCAGATTGCGCGGGCCTGGGATCATGACGCGAGTCGCTCCTCGACCTCGGCCAGCGCCCCGTTGAGCGGCACGCCATCGGGGTCCCAGGTGCGGCGCATTTCCAGCATCTGCCGGGCGATCTGCCAGTTGCCGACCTTGAGGTGGGCGTCGAGCAGCAACTGCCCGAAGAGATCGCGCTGCGCATGGCTGCCGCCGATCTCGGCCATTCGCGGATTAGCGATGGAAAGCCAGCGGATGGCGCCGGCATAGTCGCGGCGCGCATGCGCAAGCATGCCGCGGGCGGCCGGCAGGGCCACGTCACGCCAGACGACGCGATCGAAGGCATTGGAAGAATTGGCCTTTTCCTCGACCGCCTGCATCAGGACATCAGCCTCGGCGCGCTCGGCGCGGGCGAGGCCATAGAGATATTGCAGCGTGAGGAACGGCTGGACGGTGTCGCGGGCGCGGGATTTGAGGTGCTCTGCCACGTCCTCCCAGCGATTGCCGACGTCGAGCCCGGCGACCTCCATCCGCGCCAGCAGCGAGACGGCGCCGACCTGATCCTGCGAATAGTCCTTCTCGACGCCCCAGACATGGTGGTCATAGGCGTCGAACACCGCCTGGTTGTCGCCCAGGCTGATGTGGAACACCGCCTTGTGCCACCAGTTGTGGGTATACATGAAGGAGTTGAGATCGACCCAGGTCTCCGAGGCTTCGTCGAGGAACCGCACCCCCTCCCGGGTGCGGCCGGTAGACAGCATGACATGCGCCAGCGCGTGCTGGGCCCAGGGCTCTTTTGCCTTCAGCACCAATGCCTTGCGCGCCGCGGCCTCGGCTTTTTCGAGCTCATGCATCTGCTCGTAGCCGAAGGCGAGCATGCCCTGCAGGTGGGCGTTGGAGGGGTTTGCGGGCTCGGCCTGTTGCGCGATGCGCAGCATGGTGGCGGCGTCGCCGCGGTTGAAGCTGAAATACTGGTGCAGCTTCACCGAGGCGAGGTCAGTCGGATGGCTGCCGACGATCTGTTCGCCGACAGCCTGCGCAGCCGGAATATCGTTGGCGATCCAGAGCTCCAGCTGCCGCAGCAGCATTTGTTCGCGGGAATTGGCGGAAGCGGCGGCAGCCTGGGCGCGCCTGAGGTAGGCCGAGGCTTGGCGACGGGCGCCGGTTGCCTCCAGGAACATCCAGATGAAGCCGGCGTAAATATTTGCGAGGACCGACTCCTTTTCAACGTCGGCGGCCGCCAGCACATTGGCGGCCCGCTTCTCATAGCCGAGAAAGCCTTCGACGAAATCGTCGATGCCGCCAAGCGTTGCCGCCGAGGCGGTGCTCACTTCATTTCCGAGGGCATCCTGTGCCATGGTCGAGCCGGTTTCTTGTCCAGTTGGTCAAACTAGAACTGCCCGTGGGCGCTGTCCATGACGGTGCGAAACAAATTCAGCCGGGAGCAATAATGCCGCAGTTGCAATGCGTTGGAGCGTCGGTCCACTACGAGGCGCTGGGAGAGGGGCCGCCGCTGTTGCTGCTTGCCGGGATCGCCAGCGACGGCGCCAGCTGGGGGCCGCTGCTGCCGCTGCTGCAAGCCCGGTTCCGGCTGATCCTGATCGACAATCGCGGCTCGGGGCGGTCCCGGTGCGAGGGGGATATCGCGGTTGAAGACATGGTCGACGACTGCGCGGCGCTGCTCGATCATCTTGGTATTGCGCAAGCTTTCGTCGCCGGCCACTCGATGGGCGGGATGCTCGGCCAGCGGCTGGCGGCGCGGCATCCGGAGCGGGTAAAGGCGCTGGTGACCATGACGACCTCGGACCGGATCGGGGCCAAGGAGCGGGTGCTGTTCCAGGATTTGGCGAAACTCTACTTCGAGATGCAGCCGCAGACCTGGTTCCGGCTGCTGTTCCAGTGGCTGTTTTCAGAGCCGTTCTTCCAGAGCGAAGAGAACGTCGCGGTGGCCGCGGAGGCCTCTGCGGCCTACGTTTTTCGGCAATCGCCGGAGGATTTCCTGCGGCAGGTCAAGGCACTGGAGAAGCTGCCGGAGGCTAACCCGAAGGCGATCCAGTGTCCGGTCTTGGCCATCGCCGCGGGCGCGGACCTGCTGATCCCGCCGGCGGCGGTGGAGCGGGGTCACAAGGGGATTGCGGACGTTCGGATGGTGACGATTGCGGATGTCGGCCATTCGGTCCATTGGGAGGCACCGGAGGCGGTGGCCCGCGCTATTGTTGAGTTCCTAGTTTAAGTCATTTCACCAGTTACGGCGCCTTGAAGCAAGTGACGACCTCAGATCACCCTTCCGCCGTCGACTTCCAGCGCCACGCCGGTAATCATCGAGGCTTCATCCGAGCAGAGGAAGCAGGCGGCGTTCCCCATGTCCTCCGGAGTGGAGAATCGCCCCAGCGGGATCGAGGCGAGGAACCGCGCCCGGACCTCGGGCGTGTCCCCGCCCATGAAGGTCTTGAGCAGCGGCGTCTCCCCCGCCACCGGGTTGATGGCGTTGACCCGCACCCCGAGCGGGGCGAGCTCGATGGCCATGGACTTGGTAGCCGTCACCATCCAGCCCTTGGACGCATTGTACCATGAGAGGCGCGGACGGGGACTGACCGCTGCGGTCGAAGCGACATTGAGGATGGCGCCGCGCCGATTGGCCTTCATGTGCGGGACGAGGACGCGAGCGGTCAGGTAGACCGACTTGATGTTGACGGCGAAGACGCGGTCGAAATCGGCTTCGGAGATGTCTTCCATCGGGGCGGGAAGATGGCTGACCCCGGCATTGTTGACGAGGATGTCGAGACTGCCGAAGGCGGCGAGCGCGGCGGCCGCCATGGCCTCGACGCTTCCGGCCTTGGAAACGTCGACCTGCTGGGCCAGCGCGCCGAGTTCGTCGGCGAGGGCTTTGGCCGCGTCGCCATTGATATCGGCGATCATCACCCGCGCGCCTTCGGCGACGAATTTGCGGACGATGCCGGCCCCGAAACCCGAAGCTCCTCCTGTGACGATAGCGGATTTATTGGCAAGTCTCATTTCGATCACCCTCGAGCTTCTGCTTTGCGTCGACCCCTCAACCGGCGCTTCGCGCCACCTTCTCCCTCAAGGGGAGAAGGGGATCCCGCGCGTACCACCCACTCGGTGCCCCCTCTCCCTCGAGGGAGAGGGGGCCCCAACGGGTCGCGTAGCGCCCGAGGGCAGGCTCCGGGCGGGTGAGGGGTCGGTGCGCACCCAATGCCGCTATCCATGCCAGGCCGCGACCGTCTTCAGCACCGAGAAGCCGTAGAGCGCTTCGAGCCCCTTCTCTCGGCCGTGGCCGGATTTGCCGGTGCCGCCGAAGGGCAGCTCGACCCCGCCGCCGGCGCCGTAATTGTTGATGAACACCTGGCCCGACCGGATGGCCTTGGCGAGCCGCATCTGGCGGCCGCCGTCGCGGGTCCAGATGCCGGCGACCAGGCCGTAATCGGTGCCGTTGGCGATGGCGATCGCCTCCTCCTCGGTCTCGAAGGGGATGACCACCTGCACCGGCCCGAAGATTTCGTCGCGGGCGAGGACGTTGTCGGGCGCGATGTCGGCGACCAGCGCCGGGGCGAGATAATGGCCGCCGGTGGGCACGCCCTCGACGATGTGGCCTTGCGCGACGATGCGCGCGCCGCCCAGGTTGGCGAGGAAGCCCGAGACAATCTGCTTCTGCCGCGCGGAAACCAGCGGGCCGACATCGAGATCGGCCATTGCGGGGCCGACCTGCAGCGCCCGGTAGCGCTCGGCCATGCGCTCGAGCAGCGCGTCATGGATTTTGCGCTGCACCAGGATGCGCGAAGAGGCCGAGCAGGTCTGGCCGGCGTTCTGGATGCCGGCATTGACGAGGAAGGGCAGGGCGCGGTCGAGATCGGCGTCCTCGAACACCAGCTGCGGCGATTTCCCGCCCAGTTCCAGCGTCACCGGCACGATGTTGCGCGCCGCTGCCTGCTGCACCTTGATGCCGACGCCGACCGAGCCGGTAAACGAGATGTGGTTGACGCCGGGATGGGTGGTGAGCGCCGCGCCGGCTTCCTCGCCGAGGCCGGGCACGACATTGAGCGCGCCCTTCGGCAGCCCGGCTTCCTCGGCGATCCTGGCAAAGGCGATGGCGGTGAGGCATGCTTCCTCGGCGGGCTTGAGCACGGCGGCGTTGCCCATGCAGAGCGCCCCGCCGACCGAGCGGCCGATGATCTGCATCGGGTAGTTCCAGGGGACGATGTGGCCGGTGACCCCGTGCGGCTCACGCAAAGTGTAGACGGTGTAGCCTTCCTGGTAGGGAATGGTCCCGCCCATGATCTTGTCGCAGGCGCCGCCGTAGAACTCCATGTAGCGGGCCAGCGCCAGGGCATCGGCCCGCGCCTGCTTCAGCGGCTTGCCGACATCGAGGGCTTCGAGGCGGGCGAGATCATCGACGCGCTCGAGCACTTTCTGGCCGATACGGGAGAGGATGCGGCCGCGCTCGGCGGCGGGCGTGCGGCCCCATTCGCCATCGAGTGCGGCGCGGGCGGCGGTCACCGCGGCGTCGATATCGGCGGCGCGACCGCGCGCGATCCCGGCGATGATTTCGCCGGTGGAGGGGTTCTCGAGCGGCAGGGTTTCCTGCCCGTTGGGGAGGATCCACTCGCCGCCGATGAAGCAGCGGGTGGGATCGAAGAAAAGAGGGAGGTCGGTCATTGCGTCCATGCGTTGTTGCCTACCCCTCGCGAACCCTCACTGCAAGGGGGAGGGATTAAGGGACTTTCACTTCCACGGACCGTCATTCTCGGGCGAGCGAAGCGAGACCCGAGGACCCGGCGGCGCCGCGCCGGCGGCGCCCAAGAGCCCTTTCGCGCGACGGACGTCGCGCGGCTGGGTCCTCGCGACAAGCGCGAGGATGACGGCCGGTAGGTGGGGAGATGCAGAAGATCACGCCTCCCCCGCCCTCGCCGCCAGCGCCTTCTCCAGGTTCGGCGTCGCGGCGAGCAGCTCGCGCGTATAGGGGTGCTTGGGGGAGCGGAACACCGCTTCGGTCTCGCCGCTCTCGACGATCTCGCCGGCGCGCATCACCATCACCCGGTCGGTGATGGCGCGGACCACCG
>JAUXUM010000165.1 GCA_030680995.1 Devosia sp. | reverse complement strand
GCTGTTCTTGAGCATCTCGTCAGGTGTCTGGGCGCGAACGTCGAATTCCTCGGCGCGCGTCTTGGCCGCTTCCGGAACGATGTCGGCGACCGCCCTCACCTCGAGCCCCCTGAACAGCGGGGCGAGGCGCAAATAGGCGCTGGAAATGTTGCCGGCACCCATGATGCCGACGCCGTATGTCCTTGCCATTTTTTCTATACTCCGAAGCTTCTGATGGCCGCGATCGAGCGCGAAGCAAAGCGGTCGATGTCGCTGGGATTGTCATGCTCGACCACGAAGTATCTGGCCGCGGTCTTGGCTTTGACGGTCGAGAGCAAATCCTTCCACGGCAAGATGCCGTGTCCGACATCGGCCCATCCATCCTCATTGGCGTTCTGGCCCGGTGACGCGATGTCCTTGACGTGGACGGCGACGACGCGGCTGCCGAACTGTTCCAGCCAAGGCGCAGGATCGGCCTTGCCGCGGGCTATCCAGGCGATGTCGGCTTCAATCGAAACCGCCGGCGCCGTTTCGAGCATCAGGTCCATGGCATGGCGGCCGTCGTAGGTCGCAAACTCGAAATCGTGGTTGTGATAGGCGAAGCCGAGGCCCGCGTCCTGGTAGGGCGTGGCGATGTTCTGCAAACGCTCGCCCAGGCGCTGCCAGCCGGATGCGTCCAGCGGCCGCTGATCGGGGGCAAGCCACGGGCACACAATGACCTCGATGCCTAGCGTTTTGGCGAGCGTCAGGGTCTCCGCCGGTTTCTCGAGCTGGTCCAGACCCACATGCGCAGTCGGCATGGTGAGGCCGTTGGCCTCGAGTTGGGCCTTGAGACCATCGGGATCGGCATAGAGACCGCCGTAGCCCTCGACGTGGGTGTAGCCCAGCGCCGCGATCTTCTCGAGCACGTCGGCGAGCGGATAGTTGCGGGCGCTGTAGAGCTGAAATCCGATATCCATCACCCGCTCCTATTGCCAGGCGTTGGCGGCAGCGAGCGAACGCGAGGCAAACCGGTCCACGTCGGACGGATTGTCGTGCTCCATCACGTAGTAGCGCGTATTGGTGTGCGCCTTGATCGCCGCATAGAGCACCTGCCAATCCATGGTGCCGTGGCCGACGTCGGCCCATCCGTCCTCGTCCGTCGCCTCACCTTCCGGCGCGATGTCCTTGACATGAATGGCGTTTATGCGCTTGCCGTGCTTAGCGATCCACGCCAGCGGGTCCTGATTACCCTTCACCACCCAGGCGACGTCCATCTCCCAATCGTTGTTCGACGCGGTCTCGAGGATGATGTCCATCGGGAGCCTGCCGCTCGCCGTTGGCACGAACTCGAAATCGTGGTTGTGCCAGCCGAAGCCGAACCCGGCCTTGCGGAAGGTCTCGCCAAAACCGGCAAGCGTTTCCGCAAGCTCCACCCACTTGCTCTCGTCCTGGCCGCGGTCTTCCTTGGGGATCGCAGGGCAGTAGAGTGTTTTCATCCCAAGCGTTTCGGCCGTCCTGAGTGCCGTCGAAGTATCCTGGAGTTGGGTGAGACTGAAGTGACCGGTCGGCATGCGCAACCCGTGCCGATCGAGGCCTGCCGCAAGCCCCTGCGCATCGGCATAGAGCCCCCCAAAGCCCTCGACCCGCCTGTAGCCGAGCTTGGCGAGCCGGCCCAGCACATCGTCAAGCGGGGGAAAGTTGCGCGCGCTGTACAGCTGGAATGAGAAATCCATTTATACCTTCTTTTTCGGTGAAGCGCCCGCCCCGGCGTTGTGCCGGAATGGGTCGCACTCTGGTGGGCGTCGGCAAACAGCGTCCTGAAGGCGCGCCCTGCGCGCCCGGCAAGATGCGCCTGCCGGTCAGGTCAGACGCGTTCGCCGCTTTCCGCGTGGAATATCGAGCCGCGGGCCGGATCGAAGCCGATGGTCACCTTCTGGCCCGGCTCGAGATGGACCTCGGAGGCGGCACGAAAGGTCAGCGACTGGCCGCCAATCTTGGTCCAGGCGATGGTGTCGGCGCCCATGGGCTCGACGATCTCGATTTCGCTCTCAATCGTGAACGGCATTTTTTGGGCATCTTCGCCAACCGCGATATGCTCGGGACGAACGCCCAGCACACCGTCGACCGCGGTGGCCGGCGGGGTGTCGAACTTGTAGCCGTTGAGCGGAATGGAGGCCCCCTCCACGGCGAAATTGGCGCCGTCGATCTGCCCGCGCAGGAAGTTCATCGACGGGGAGCCGATGAAACCGGCGACGAACATGTTCTGCGGCTGGTCGTACAGGTTTTGGGGGGTGTCCAATTGCAGCAAGACGCCATTGTT